>NZ_JAEMSS010000234.1 GCF_016462705.1 Nocardioides sp.
CGCCCAACCCGTCCGAGCTCCTCCAGTCCCGCGCGATGGCCGACCTCCTGACCGAGCTGCGCGAGCAGTTCGACGTGGTCATCATCGACGCACCGCCGCTGCTCCCGGTCACGGACGCGGCACTGCTCGCCGCGATGTCCGACGGAGCGATCATCGTCGCCCGGCACGGGCGCACCACCCGCGACCAGCTCGCCCACGCCATCGAGAGGGTCGACGCGGTCGACGCCAAGACCCTGGGCGTCGTCCTCAACCTCACCCGCGGCAAGGACGGCGGGGACGCCTACGGCTACTCCTACAGCTACAGCTACGCGCCCCAGGTGGACCCGAAGGCTAGCGACGCGTCAGGCCGGCGAGGGCGGGACGCACATCGGCGAGGTAGACGAACGCCGCGATCGTGAAGGCCAGGCTCAGGATGAAGAGCCCGCCGCTGAACAGCAGCTGCAGGACCACCCCGAGTCCCAGGATGATCGTCCAGGCCGGTTTGGTGAGCTTGCCCGCCGCCTCGTAGCTCTCCGCCGAGAAGGTCAGGGAGCTGACGAACGCGTAGATCTTCACCGCGAGCAGGACGAAGAACACCGCGAGCATGATCCCGCCCTGGATGCCGAACACGTCCACGACGCCCAGCCTAGAGGGTCAGACCCACAGGCCTAGCCGGCCCGCACAGACTCGATGACTGCTGGGGCCTCGTCCGGGCCGGTCTCGACGAGCCCCCAGGACGCGAAAGGTCCGACCAGCTCGCCGGCCCGGGCCTTGGTCACGGCGGTCACCAGCCCGGTCGGGTCGACGACGAAGATCTCGTCACCGTCCCGGACCACCCGGAACTCCAGGGGCCCGGTCGCAGCCTCGAAGCTCCCCTCGGCGAGGGTCTCCTCACCACCCTCGGTGACCATCGACAAGGTCCACGTGCCAGGCGTGGCGACGAACCGCATGCCGCTCGGGAGCGGGTCGCCGGCCTCCAGCGCCTCAGCGGCCGAGGACTCCCACGCCATCAGCGCGGCGGAGCCGGACGACGGTTCGGGAAAGAGCACCCGGAACCCCAGGGAGCGGACGTCGGACTCCAGCTCGGTCTCGACCAGGCCGAGCCCGTCGGTCGCGCCGTCCTCGACGGCACCGTGGGTGAGGCCGGTGTCGGTCAGTCGCATCCGACTGACGTTGCTGGGCGAGTCGTAGGTCACCGCACCGTCGGGCAGGTCGTCGCCCTTGGTGAAGTCGGCGAGCCGCTGGTCCGGCACCTTGGGCACCTTGACGCTTTCACCGCTGGGCGACGGATCCGCAGCAGAGGCGGAGGGCTCAGGGGCGGTGCTGGACTCTGTCGGCGTGGCCAGCGAGGGCTCGTCACGGACGAGATTGGAGTCGGCGGCGGTCTCCCGGGTCAGCGCCAGATAGCAGAGCACCACGGTCCCGGCTGCCAACAGCAGCAGGACGACGTACTGAACCGACCGCGCACCAGTTTCCCGGACCCCCGTCACGCGGACACGGTATCCAACAGACACGAGACCCCTGCAGCACATAACTGCAGGGGTCTCGTCGTGGAGAAGGTCAGCTGACGGTCTTGGCCGCCGACTTCACCGTCTTCTTCGCCGCGGTGCCCGTCGCCTTGGCGGAGCTCTTGGCCGGGGACTTCTTGGCCGTCTTCTTCGCCTGCGTCGCGGTGGTCTTCGCCTTGGCCTGGGTGGTCTTGGCGTTGGTCACCGTCGCCTTGGTGGCGGGCTTGTTGCGGAACTTCCGGACGACGGTCTCGCCGCGCTTGGCGAGCTCCTCGTAGGTGTCGGTCGCGGTCTCGACGTTCTCGGTCACGAACTTCTGGGCCTCGGCCTGGAGGGCCGCCACCCGCTTCTCGATCAGCTCGCGGCGGGCCGCGGCCTCCTTGGTGGCCTGCGTCCGCAGGGCCTGCGGCTGGAGGTCGATCTCGTTGACGCTCTTCTGGACGTTCTTCTGCGCCTTGGTGAGGCGCTTCTGGGCGTCCTTCTGGAGATCCTCGAAGCGCTTCTGCGCGTCGGTGGCGAGCTCCTTGACGGTCTCGACCGCGAGGTCGACGACGCCGACGCCGGCGTGCAGCGTACGGGTCGCCTCAGTCTTGATGTCGAACTTGGTCTTAGCCATGTCCATCTCCTTCGGTTGTTTCGTGCTGGTGGGCGTCGTTCATGGCGAGGAACGACGAGTAGACGTCGAGCAGTGACTGCTTCTGGCGCTCGGTCAGCCCGGTGTCGCCGAGGATCGCGAGCTCCACAGAGCCCCCGACCCCGTCCTCCGGGCTGAGGATCCCGGCCCGGACGTACAAGGACTCCGCGGAGATCCGCAGCGCCTTGGCGATCTGGGCCAGCACCTCCGCGGACGGCTTGCGCAGCCCGCGCTCGATCTGGCTCAGGTAGGGGTTGGACACCCCTGCCTGCTCAGCCAGCTGCCTCAGGGAGAGGCGCGAGTTCATGCGCTGCTCCTTGAGGTAGTCACCAAGCGACTCGACAGCGCTGTTGACGCGCTCCCCGACCCGCTCGCCGACACTCACCTTGGCCATGTCTCCAGTCTGCTTGCTGGAGTTAGCAAACGCAAACTCAGAGCATGTATGACGAGTCACAACCCCCGCAAAACTAAGGAGTTTCAGCGCTAACTGAACCAGTCGGTGGTTGAGGTGCGAGGAGCTCCAGCAACGAGCCTCGAAACCACCTACAGGACGGCGCGGACCTCACCCACCGGCTCGCCGCCCCCAAGAAGTCGATGCACGCCAGTCGCACGCACCGCCTCGGTGTCGACCTCCGGCTCGACGTCCACCCCCGAACGCCGCAGCGCGGCCGCCATCACGACCGCCCGGGCCCGCTGGCCGCCGTCGTCGGTCTTGAGCGCGAAGGCGCGGCCATCGGGCAGTGCGACCGCGTAGCAGGACTCGGCGCCGGCCTTCCCGATTGCGCCTGGGATGGCGGTGAGCAGCGCCCGCTCGTCGCGCCGCGTGCCCGAGACCATGACGGGGTGGGCCCGGATCGCCTCGGCGACCCGGCGCCGGCTGCCCTCGGTGGCGGTCGCGACCGCCGCGAAGCCACGGGCCAGCCCGACCAGCGAGGCCGAGAAGAGCGGGGCGCCGCAGCCGTCGACCGCGGTGGCGACGACCGGCTCCCCGGTGAGCGCCACGAAGGTGTCGGCGAGAGCGACTTGCAGCGGGTGCGCCGGGTCGCGGTAGGTCGACAAGTCCCACCCGTTGAGGACGCAGGTGGCGAGCATCGCGGCGTGCTTGCCCGAGCAGTTCATCGCGATCGGCTCACGCCCGTGACCGTCACGCAGCCACACGTCCCGCTCCAGGTCGTCCAGAGGCACGTCCGGTGGCGTCTGGAGCGCCGACGCGCCGAGGCCCGCGCCCTCCAGGATCCGCCGGGCGCCCGCGACGTGCATCGGCTCCCCCGAGTGCGACGCGCAGGCCAGCGCCAGCAGGTCCTGCGGCAGATCCAGCCCGAGGTCGACCATCCCGACGGCCTGCAGCGGCTTGTTGCACGACCGCGGCAAGATCGGCGACGTCACGTCGCCGACCGACCAGTCCACCGACCCGTCCGCGGCCAGCGCCACGACGGACCCGTAGTGGTGCCCCTCCACGAAACCGGAGCGCACGACCTCGGCGATCACGACGGGCGCAGACACTGTTCCTCCTCGGTGGTTGAGGTGCGAGGAGCGCTAGCCCCTTCGCGCTGGTTGAGGTGCGAGGAGCGCTAGCGACGAGCCTCGAGACCTCGCAAGCCGAGGCTGGAACCCAACCGTAGCGACCGCCCCTGGCAGGATGACCGGCGTGTCCCAGCCCGTCCCGCAGTACTGCCCGTCGCCGGTCGAGCTGGACGACCTCGAGCTCCTGCTGAGCGGCGCCGTCCCCGGCGTCGGCGGCTTCAACCAGCCGGACAGCCCCATCACCCTGCGGCTCCCGGACACCGTGGGCCAGCAGGCAGCCGCGGCAGGCGCCGTCGAGCTCGTCGATCCCGAGGGCCTCCCGCTGGCCCGGGTCGCCTGGCCCGACGGCACGGTCGAGCCGCTCTCGCACGCGGCGTTCGGCCCGTTCCGGAATCTTCGCGTCACGCCCGAGCAGTTCCGGGCGGCGAACGTCGGGCGCACGGTGGTGCCGGTGACCGACGCCCTGACGACGAGCCAGCTGCATCAGGTGGCCGGCCTCGGGCAGGTCGCGCTGGTTGCACTGGTCGGCACGGGCACCCCGCGACTGTCCCCGGTGGCCCTGGTCCGTGCGACCCTGGCCGCAGCCGCCGAGCTCGACGACGCCGTCGTCGTGACCGTTCCGCTCGCCTCGCACGGAGACCCCGACACGGACCGCATGCTGCGGTGGGCGGTCCTGTCGACGTACGTCGACCACGACGCGCAACCCCCGCTGGTCGAGCTCGACGAGACCACGGACGTGATCTACCCACCCACGATCGCCGCCATCGTGAGCCAGGACCAGCCGCCCAAGGACGAGCAGGGCTTGGTCCTCTTCTTCACCGGCCTCTCCGGCAGCGGCAAGTCCACCCTCGCCCGGGCGCTGGTCGACCGGCTGCTCGAGCAGGGCAAGCGCACGGTCACCAGCCTCGACGGCGACGTCGTCCGCCGGCACCTGTCGGCGGGGCTGACGTTCTCCAAGCAGGACCGGGAGACCAACATCCGCCGGATCGGCTGGGTCGCCGCCGAGATCGCCCGGCACGGCGGCGTGGCGGTGGTCAGCCCGATCGCCCCCTTCGACGAGACCCGCCAGCAGGTGCGGGCGATGGTCGACGACGCCGGCGGGGCGTTCTTCCTCATCCACGTCGCGACCCCGCTGGAGGAGTGCGAGCGCCGGGACCGCAAGGGCCTCTACGCCAAGGCCCGGGCCGGCGAGATCCCGGAGTTCACCGGTATCTCGTCGCCCTACGAGGAGCCCGAGGACGCCGACGTCCGGGTCGACACCACCGGCCGCAGCATCGAGGCAGCGCTGGACGACGTGCTGGAGGCGCTGCGCGAGGCGGACTACCTCGACCTGACCCCATCGGTGGTTGAGGTGCGAGGAGCCCCAGCGACGAGCCTCGAAACCTCGCAAGCCGGCGCTGGGACTGCACCACAGCCCGCGAGCCCGGGCTGGGGGACGTCGGGAGCCGAGGTGATCGCCGCCACGTCCTTCCACGTGCTGTTCGTCTGCACCGCCAACATCTGCCGCTCCGCCTCGCTGGAGGCCCTGGCCCGGCACGCCGCACCGGAGGGGACCGACCTGGTCTTCAGCAGTGCCGGCACCCACGGCTGGACCGACCAGCACGTCGACGAGGCCATCCGGGCCGCGCTGCCGGCCGAGATCGACGCGACCGACTTCCGCAGCCGTCAGCTCACCAAGGACCTCCTGGACGAGGCCGACCTGGTGCTCACCGCGGAGAGCGCGCACCGCTCCCACATCCTCGACGAGCAGCCACAGCTGTTCCGCAAGGTCTACACGC
>NZ_JAEMSS010000235.1 GCF_016462705.1 Nocardioides sp.
CCCCGACACCCAGCCCGCACCGGTCGTCCCAGAACCAGAACCAGAGCCAGAGCCAGAGCCCGAGCTGCCCGGCCCCGACACGGAACCCGCGCCGGTGTCGCACGACAGCACCCCCCGGCGTCGCCTGGTCACCCGCACCAAGCGGCCGGACGCCGGCGCTCCGGAGGAGCGCAGGCGACGCCCCGCCGACGGCCCGAGGCACGCGGGCGCACCGGGCACCGCCAGCGCGGCCCGCGGCCTGCTCGCGGCGGCTCGCGCCGCCGCGCCGGCCACCGCCCCGGCGCCGCGACCTACTGCGACCAGACCCGCACCCGCACCCGCACCCGCACCCGCACCCGCACAGCCGGCCCCGGTCCCCGAACCGATGCTGCCGGCGGCCGCACCCGGCAAGGTCGAGACCCTGGCCGATGCGCCGCCGCCCGCCCCGGCGGTGGAGATGCCGGCGATCTACCAGTTCGCGCCGCTGAAGTCAGCGCGCAGGTTCCTCTCCCTGATGCTCGTCACTGCGCTGGCGACCACCGCCTATCTCGGCTACGGCGCCTACCAGTCGAGGGACACGATGGAGATCGGCATCGCCGCCATCGTCGCGCTGTGCACCCTGGTGATCTGGGCGATCCGCACGGGCGCCACGGTCACCCGCCTCACCGTGCGGCGAGGACAGCTCGAGATCGAGAGACAGGGCGGGCGGATGGTGTTCGACCTGGCCAGCACCTACACCGCGATCGAGGTGGTCGGACGGCCCGGCAGCAAGAAGTGGAAGGTGCTGTTCCACCGCCGGGGCATGTCCCCCGTCGTCGTCGACTCGACCATGGTCGACTCCCGCGACTTCATGCGGGTGCTCCGGTTCTTCCGGCCCGACCTCGCTCCGGGCAACACGCCCCCGGCCGGCTCCTAGCCCTCGGCGGTCTCGATCCAGTAGCGGCGTTTGCCGTTCCGGGTGTCCTCGTAGACACCGCCGTTCCGCTCGATCGTGCGCGCCGACGGGACGTTGTCGTCGTCGCACGTCACGAGTGCCCGCGCGATGCCCAGGTCCGCCGCCTGGCGGAGAGCGAGAGCCAGCGCCCGGGACGCATGCCCCTGGCGGCGGCGGGACGGTCGGACCGAGTAGCCGATGTGCCCACCTTCGTGGAACAGCCAGTCGTTGAGGCGGTGCCGGAGAGCCAGGAACCCGACCACCTCGTCGGGGTCACCGTCGGTGATCCAGAAGTACGTGCACGGGACGCGATCGTCCGGCAGTGGGACGCCCGGGTCGGACTCCTCGAGCAGCATGGCCACGAACCGCGCGCACCCGTCCAGCGTGAGGTCGGCGTACCGCTGGTCCGGCAGCCGCCAGACGCCGGACCCGTGCACCACCGTGTCGCCGAACTCCGCGACCGCCGCGGCCCAGGACGCGTGCAGTCGGACGTCGGGTCGGGCCAGGGCGGTCATGCCCCCATTCCACCAAGGCCGTCGGAACGACTGCCAGCCGATATCCGGGGCTGCACTAGAACGTGTTCTAGAGTTCCCTCGTGGCCGGCTACGTGCAGGACGAACTGCCTCCCGAGGAGGTGGAGCGCCAGCGCGCCCTCTACGTCCCGCTGACCCAGGCGGTCCGTGAGCTCGTCGACGCGACGATCCGGACCACGGTCGACGACGACGAGATCCGCGCCGTGCAGGTCGAGGTCGAGGAGCTCGTCGCCCGGCTGCGCAAGAGCCAGCTCGACGGGCCCTACGGCGTGCGGTTCAGCCGAGGGCGCGGCCGCCCGTGGGGCAACCCGGTGGTCGGGCTGCGCAACGCCGTGTCTCCACCCGTGATGATCCAGCACCACCCGAGCGCGAACGGCGAGGTGTGGGCCGACTTCCACCTCGGCGCCGCCTACGAGGGCCCGCCCGGCCTGGTGCACGGCGGCGTCTCGGCGCTGATCTTGGACCAGGTCCTCGGTGAGGCCGCGGGTGCCGGAGGCAAACCGGGCATGACCGGCACGCTCACGCTGAGGTACCGCCAGGGCACCCCGCTGGGCGACCTGCGGGCCGAGGGCTGGATCGACCGGGTCGACGGGATCAAGACCTACGCCAAGGCCCACCTCATCGGGCCCGCAGGTGTGACGGTCGAGGCCGAGGGGATCATGATCCTGCCCCGCTGGGCCCGGGAGGCGATCGCCAAGCAGGAAGGCAGCACGCCCTCCTACTTCGAGTGACCCTCGAGGCACCCTCGAGCGACCCTCGAGCGACTACGGCCAGCTAGCCCGAAGAGACCGGCTCGCCCAGGTGCGCACCGCGCTCTCGGGCGTCGGTGAGACGCGCCTCCTCGATGGCCGCGGCCTCGAGCTCGGCCCGACGTTCCTCGACCCGCCTGACCTGGTCGCCGTCCGGTGGCGACACCAGGTCCGCGGCGCCGTGCTCGAGGCGCTGGAGGGCGGTCCGCCCGAAGATCTGCTGCTCGGTCGCGGTCCGCTCGGCACGGCCGCGGCCGAGGAAGGAGACCAGCCAGTGCAGCACGGCCGTGACCCGGTTCTTGAAGCCGGTGATGTAGACGAGGTGCACCGCGAGCCACATCAGCCAGGCCACGAACCCGGTGAGGCGCAGGCTGCCGATCATGGCGACCGCGCGGAACCGGCTGATCGTGGCCATCGAGCCCTTGTCGAAGTACCGGAACGGCTTCTGGGGCGGCCGGCCCGTCAGCCGGCCGTCGATGGTCTTGGCGGCGTACTTGGCTCCCTGGATCGCGACCTGGGCGACACCGGGCAGGTTGTCGAGCGAGATCATGTCGCCGACGACGAAGACCTCGGGGTAGCCGGGCAGCGTCAGGTCGGGGTTGACCCCGATCCGGCCCGCCCGGTCGAGCGGGGCCCCCGTCTGCTCCGACAGGACCCGTCCGAGCTCGCTGCCCTGGACTCCGGCGGCCCAGATCTTGGTCACCGCCTCGAGCCGCTCGGTGCGCCCGTCCTTGTGCTTGAGCACGAGGCCGCGCTCGTCGACGTCGGTCACCATCGTGCCCAGCAGCACCTCCACGCCGAGCTTCTCGAGCTCGCGCTTGGTGGAGGCACCGAGCTTGGCGCCGAACGGCGGCAGGACCTGGGCGGCGGCGTCGATGAGGACGACCCGCGCGGTGCGGGTGTTGATGAAACGGAAGTCGCGCCGCAGCGTGCGGTGCGCCAGCTCGGCGATCTGACCGGCCATCTCCACCCCGGTGGGACCCGCACCGACCACGACGAACGTGAGCAGGTGGTCGACGTCCTCACCACGGCTGGCGCCGAGCTCGGCGAGCTCGAAGGCCCCGAAGATCCGGCCCCGCAGCTCGAGGGCGTCGTCGACCGACTTCATGCCGGGCGCGTACTCCGCGAAACCGTCGTTGCCGAAGTACGACTGGCCCGCCCCCGCGGCCACGATGAGGGAGTCGTACGGCGTCACGCTCTCGCGGCCGAGCACGTGCGACGTCACCGTGCGGCCGTCCAGGTCGATGTCGGTGACCTCGCCCAGCAGCACCGTCGCGTTCTTCTGCCGGGCCAGGATCTCCCGGGTCGGCGGGGCGATCTCGCCCTCGGACAGGATGCCCGTCGCCACCTGGTAGAGCAGCGGCTGGAAGAGGTGATGGGTCGTCTTCGCGACCATGGTGACCTCGACGTCCGAGCGGCGCAGCGCCTTGGTGCCGAAGAGACCGCCGAAGCCCGAGCCGATCACCACGACCCGGTGACGGGTGTCGTTCATGGGTCAAGTCTCCTCAGGTGGACGGATCGGGTGTCGAACGGGGTGCTCGGCCAGGTTGTGTGCCTCACACGAGACGGCTGTTCTTCGCTGCCCACGGGTACCCAGACCGGCCACCCGGGTTCCGAGTGGCGGGCTGCACGACGGAATCGGTTCCGCTACTCTGTTTCCACAACGAAATACGAGCGCTCTTCTCGGGATGACGACATGTTTTGGTTCGCCCGACGTGGGTAGAACGCCACGGCAGCACCTGCTGTTCCTGCCGTGCCCCCTCCCACTTCGACCCTCCTGGAGCAAACCCAGTGCCGCTGAATCGGCCAGCCCTCACCTTGGGCTCCGGTCCCCGCGGCGTGCATGACGCACGCCGGTGGGTGGTGCGCACCTGCTCCGACATCGGTCGTGACGACCTCACCGAGTGTGCCGAGCTCGGCGTCTCCGAGCTCGTGACCAACGCCCTCCTGCACGGCGAGCCGCCCATCTCCGTCCGGGTGCGGGGCACCGCCGAGCACCCGCGGATCGAGGTGCGGGACTCCTCGCTCGAGGCCCCGGTGCTCCCCACGGCGTCGGAGATGGACGAGCACGACGAGCTCCTCCTCACCTACGGTCGCGGGTTGACCCTGGTGGCCCGCAGTGCGGACGCCTGGGGCGCGGAGATCGAGGACGACGGCAAGGTCGTGTGGTTCGCGCCGGCCAGCAGGTTCGCGGAGGACGAGGGGGTGCCCGGTCTCATCACGGGCGTCGACGCCGTCCGGGCCCGTCGCGAGCCGACCCAGGACCGGGTCCGGGTGGAGATCCTCGGCGTGCCGCCGTCGCTCTTCATCGGGTTCCAGCAGCACTTCCGCGAGCTGCGCCGCGAGGTGCGCCTGCTGTCGCTGGCCCACGAGCGGGACTACCCGCTCGCGAAGAGCCTGAGCGACCTGTTCGCGACCCTCGACCGCCATCTGCGCGAGGGCATCGGGGTGGAGCAGATCGAGGCCGCGGTCGCGGAGAAGCGGACGCACACCGACCTGGTGGTGCACATGCCGCGATCCACGGCCCGCACGCTGAGCCGGTTCATCGAGCTCCTCGACCTGGCCGACGACTTCTGCCGCCAGCAGCGGCTGCTCTCCCTGGCCCGGACCCCCGAACAGCGGCGCTTCCAGGGCTGGTTCCTCTGCGAGTTCGTACGTCAGGCGCAGGGCGAGCAGCCGGTCGCCTGGACCGAGGTCGAGCGCGCCCAGCGGACTGCCGTCTCCTGACCAGGTCCAGGTCCCGGGTGGGGCCTCAGGCGTAGCCCAGCTCGTGCAGCCGGGTGTCGTCGATCCCGAAGTGGTGCGCCACCTCGTGGACCACGGTGATCCGCACCTCCTCGACGAGCTCCTCCTCGGACTCGACGAAGTCCAGCAGCGGCCCTCGGAAGATGAAGATCCGGTCCGGCAGCTGACCGCCGATGGTGCTGTCGCGCTCGGTCAGGGCGATGCCGTCGTAGAGCCCGAGCAGGTCGTCGGGCTCGCCCTCGGGCGGCTCGTCCTCGACGAGCACCACGACGTTGCGGACCAGCGCGGCCAGCTCCTCAGGGATGCCGTCCAGGGCCTGGTCGACCAGCGCGTCGAAGCGCGCGTCGTCCATCTCAACCGGCACCCGGCCATTGTGGCCGGTGCGGCAAAGGAAACGATGGCGACCCCGACGGGACTCGAACCCGCGGCCTCCGCCGTGACAGGGCGGCGCGCTAACCAACTGCGCTACGGGGCCAGG
>NZ_JAEMSS010000236.1 GCF_016462705.1 Nocardioides sp.
GCGAGCTCGACGGCGTCGAGGGTCTCGGTGAGCGAGCCGATCTGGTTGACCTTGACCAGCATCGCGTTGGCAGAGCCGCCGTCGATGCCTCGCTGGAGGCGCTCGACGTTGGTGACGAACAGGTCGTCGCCGACGATCTGGATCCGGCCACCGAGCTGGTCGCTCATCGCCTTCCAGCCGTCCCAGTCCTCCTCGTCGAGGGGGTCCTCGATGGAGACGATCGGGTACGCCGCGACGAGCTCGGCGTAGTAGGCGGTCATCTCGGCACTGGTCTTGGGTGCGCCCTCGAAGACGTAGGCGCCGTCCTTGAAGAACTCGCTGGCCGCGACGTCCATCGCGAAGGCGATGTCGGTGCCGAGCTTCTGCCCCGACGCCTCCACGGCCTCGGCGATCAGGTCGAGGGCGGCCCGGTTGGAGTCCAGGTTGGGCGCGAACCCGCCCTCGTCGCCGAGCCCGGTCGAGAGGCCCTTCTTGTTCAGCACCGACTTGAGCGCGTGGTAGACCTCGGCGCCGGAGCGCAGCGCCTCCTTGAACGTGGCCGCGCCGATCGGCGCGATCATGAACTCCTGCACGTCGACGTTGGAGTCGGCGTGCGAGCCGCCGTTGAGGATGTTCATCATCGGGACCGGCAGCAGATGGGCGTTGGGGCCACCGACGTAGCGGTAGAGGGGAAGCCCGGCCGAGTCGGCGGCGGCCCGGGCCACGGCGAGCGAGACGCCGAGGATGGCGTTGGCGCCGAGGTTGGCCTTGTTGGGGGTGCCGTCGGCGTCGAGCATGGTCTGGTCGACCAGTCGCTGGTCGTCGGCGTCGAGGCCCTCGACCGCGGGGCCGAGGGTCTGGATGACCGCGTCGACGGCCTTCTGGACGCCCTTGCCGCCGTAGCGGTCGCCGCCGTCGCGCAGCTCCACCGCCTCGAAGGCGCCGGTGGACGCCCCGCTGGGCACCGCGGCCCGGGCGAAGGTGCCGTCGTCGAGGAGGACCTCGCACTCGACGGTGGGGTTGCCTCGGGAGTCGAGGATCTCGCGAGCGCCGACGGCTTCGATCACAGCCACGTTGGTGGTCTCCTGCAGTTGGGGGAAGAAGGCACCTCGCAGCCTAGTCCGGCGAGCGGACCGATCCGGGTAGCGGCTCAGGCGAGGCGGCGCACGGCGTCGCGCAGGGCCTGCTCGGGGTCGACGCCGGTGTCCACGGCCTCGGCGACCAGGGCCAGCAGCCGGTCGCCGAGGTCACGTCCCCCCTCCGACGGCCGCGAGCTGCCGCGCTCGAGGACCTTGGCGGCGTAGAGCAGCGCGGGCAGCGTGTCCGGCAGGCCGTCGGTGACGGAGTCGCGCTGCTTCTCCGTCGCCTTGATCGCCTGCCACGCCTCGTTGACGCCGGCCGCGTCCTGGGGATGGTCCGCGTCGGGGTCGCCGAAGACGTGCGGGTTGCGGCGGTGCATCTTGGCGGTGATGTCGCGGGCCACGTGGTCGAGGGTGAAGTCGCCGCGCTCCTCGGCGATCACGGCGTGGAAGTAGACCTGCAGCAGCAGGTCGCCGAGCTCTTCGCGCAGGTGCGTCCAGTCACCCGTCGCGTCACCGGCGTCGATCGCCTCGAGGGTCTCGTGGGTCTCCTCGAGCAAGTAGCGGGCCAGCGAGCGGTGGGTCTGCTCGGCCTTCCAGGGGCACTCGGCCCGGAGCCGGCGCATCACCTGGACGAACTCGACCAGTGGTTCCTCGGCCATCGAGTCGTCCCGGCCGGGTGCGGCTCAGCCGCAGGTGGCGGACGTCGGCAGGGTGGCGACATAGGCGGGGTCGGGCTCCTCGTCCGACACCCCGCCCTTCGCCACGTCGCTGACGGCGAACGTCAGGTCGGTGTCGACCGGCTGGGGCTGGCCGTCGACGAGCTCGGTGCCGTAGCGCGGGTCGAAGGTGACGCCCTCGCGGTCCACCCACTCGGCGAGCGCGTCCAGCCCGCGCGCCTGCTGGAAGTCGACGGTGGGATCCTCCTCGCCCTCGTCGGCGAGCAGGATCCCGCCGATCTGGGTGAGGACGTCGGTGACGTAGGGCAGCGTCGCTTGCACCTCGACGTACTCGTCCCGCCCCTCCTCGGACAGCCCCTCGGCCTCGGTCTCGATCTGGGCGAGCTGGGACTGGTAGTCGGTGCCGGGCGAGACGTCGTAGTCGTCGGCCAGCTGCTCGACGGCGGACTGGACCGCGAGCTGCCCGACGATCCCGCGCTTGAAGAGGCGCAGCGGGTAGGACTGGCCGCCGCTGGAGATCTGCTCCTCGACCGCCGCGCAGAAGCCCGCGGTGAGCTCGTCGACGCGGTCCGTGGTGATGGTCCGGTCGCCCACCTCGACGGCGACGCCGGGACGGAACTGGGTCTCGGCCACCCCGCATCCCGAGAGCAGGACGAGGCACGGGACCGCGGCGGCCAGGGAACGCTTCAGCACGGACGACATTCAAGCAGCCGCGAGGAGTTCTGCCCCCACCCGGCTTGCGTCCGAGCCGTCGGTCGACCGCCCGCTGAGCCTCCTGCCACTCAGGAGCCGGGCAGCACGTCCTGCACCGCGTCGACCACCTTGGCCAGGACGGGCCGGTCGTCGCCGCCGCTGGCCCAGGCCGGATCCTGCGGGAGGGGGCCCATCGGGTCGGCGAGTTCCGGCGAGCTCGCCCGCTCGGCCAGGGCGCGGCGGAACGCCTCGTCCAGCCCCACCAGCTCGTGCCCCTCGGGAAGCAGCTCCCAGAAGTCGTCGTCGCCCGCCACCATGTCGTGGCGAAGACTCTCCACGAGCGCCTCGACGGTCGGCCGGGGGACGTCGGTGAGGCTGCCGACCAGCGTCCCGACGAGCGACGTCGGCAGCAGCGGCACCTCGACCTGGGGCCGCGTGAGCCCGGCCTGGGACGTGTAGTCGTCGAGCAGGGCCCCGTAGCGCAGCTGGTCCGGCCCGCCCACGTCGAAGTGACGCGAGGGGCCGGTGTAGTCGAGCGCGCCGGTGAGCGCCTCGAGCACGTCGACGACGGCGATCGGCTGGACGAGCGAGTCCATCCAGGTCGGGATGGTGTGCACCGGCATCCGCTCGCTGACCTGGCGGATGATCTCGAACGAGGTGGACCCGCTGCCGAGGATCACGGCGGCGCGCAGGACGACCACGGTCGCCGGGGTGTCGCTGAGGATCCGCTCGACCTCACGGCGGGACCTGATGTGGTCGGAGAGCTCGTCGTCCTCGACATCGGGGACCACCCCGGAGAGGTAGACGACGCGGTCGACGCCGTGAGCCCGGACACCGTCGGCCAGGTTGGTGGCGGCCCGGCGGTCGGTGCGCTCGAAGTCGTCCCCACCCATGCCGTGGATCAGGTAGTAGACGGCCTCCACGCCCTCGCAGGCGGCGGCGACCTGGTCGGCGTCCAGGGCGTCCATGACGACGGTCTCGACCCGCTCGCCCCACCACGGCTGGTCGCGGTCCGGGTCGGTCGTGGTCGTGCGTACGTCGTGGCCGCGCTCGAGAAGCAACGGGACCAGTCGGCCCCCGACGTACCCGGTCGCACCTGTCACCAGGATCTTCACGTGCTCTCGATTCTCGAGTGGTCGTCGACGGCGGCCGCCAGCAGGTGCGGAGCGATCGCAGCGGCGATCACCTCGTAGCCGGCGTCCGACGGATGGAAGCGGTCCGGTGAGAAGAGGCTGCGGTCGGCCCGGAAGACCGCGGCTGTCGACGCGTCGGGGTCGGCGACCCTGGCGCCGAGCGCTTCGGCGGCGGCGATCTGGCCGGTGCGGAACTCGGCACTGGCGGCCTGGACCAACGGCCGCAGCGCCGGTGGGACGTGCGGGACCATGCTCAGGTCGGGGGCCGGCGCCAGCACGACCTCGCTGCCCGCGCGACGCAGCCGGGAGACCGCCTCGGCCAGGGAGGCGATCGCCGCGTCGACCGGCTCGAGATGCGTCAGGTCGTTCGCGCCGATGACGATCACAGCCGCATCCGGCAACCAGCCCAGCGCCTGGTCGACCTGCGGGGCCAACCCCGAGCTACGCGCTCCCGGGACCGCGAACACCCGCGCGACCGCGTCGACACCGACCTCGCGGAGCCGTCGGGTCAGCCGGGCGGCCAGCCGGCTCTCCGGAGCCGTTGCTCCCATCCCCCAGGCGATGGAGTCCCCGATCAGGGCGAGTCGCAGCACCGGTCAGCCACGTCCGCGCGGCGGACCGGCGTGGGCGCCGAAGAAGAGCAGACGCGCCAGGAACGCCCCGAGGGACCGGGTCATCGCCACAGCACCAGGACGATGACGACGGTCAGGAGCGCTGAGACCGCGAGTGACCCGGCACAGCCGAGCCGGTTGCTGAAGAAGAGGAACACGTTCCCCCGGTGCCCCACTCCCTTCCGGAACAGGCCACCCGTACGGGTACGCGGGACGTGATCAGGACGACACCGGCGGCGGGTCGATCACGGCGTCGATCACCTCGTGCGCCCACTGGAGCAGCGCGATCCCCGTGAGCGGCGTGCCGGTCCTGCCCGGCGTCCCCGGACGCGGGACCAGGACCGTCTTGACCGGGGCCTTGACGATCGACTTGGGGTAGAGCCGCTGCAGGCGGACGACGCGGGACTCGGGCAGCTCGACCGGCGCGAACCTGACGTTGCGGCCGGCGATGGTCACCTCGCCGACCCCGGCCTTGCGGGCCCGGGCCCGGAACCGGGCGACGAGCAGGAGGGACTCGACCTCCTGTGGCGCGGGGCCGTAGCGGTCGGCCATCTCCTCGCGGAGCAGGTCGACGTCCTCGTCGCTGCGCACCTCGGCCAGCCGCTTGTACATCTCCAGCCGGAGCCGCTCGCTGGGGATGTAGTCGTGCGGGAGGTGCGCGTCGAGGGGCAGCTCGATGCGGACCTCGCCCAGCTCCGGCTCCTCCTCGCCCTTGAACTCGTTGACCGCCTCGCCGACCAGCCGGACGTAGAGGTCGAAGCCCACGTCGGCGATGTGGCCGGACTGCTCCCCGCCGAGCAGGTTGCCGGCACCGCGGATCTCGAGGTCCTTCATCGCGATCGCCATGCCGCCCCCGAGGTCGGAGTGCTGCGCCAGGGTGGCCAGCCGCTCGTGCGCGGTCTCGGTCAGCGGCTTCTCGGCGGGGTAGAGGAAGTAGGCGTAGGCCCGCTCCCGGGACCGCCCGACCCGGCCGCGCAGCTGGTGGAGCTGCGACAGCCCGAGGGTGTCGGACCGCTCGATGATCATGGTGTTGGCGTTGGAGACGTCGAGCCCCGACTCCACGATGGTCGTGCAGACCAGCACGTCGAAGCGCTTCTCCCAGAAGTCGAGCATCACCTGCTCGAGCTGGTGCTCCCCCATCTGGCCGTGCGCAGTGGCGACCCGCGCCTCCGGCACCAGCTCCTTGATCTTGGCCGCGGCCTTCTCGATCGAGTTGACCCGGTTGT
>NZ_JAEMSS010000237.1 GCF_016462705.1 Nocardioides sp.
GCCGTCAGCAGCAGGGCCGCCCCGGCCAGGAGGGGGCGAGGGCGCGTCCTAGACCGTCTTGTCGGCATCGACCGGAGGGCCGCCCACGGCCTCGTCGGCGCCCGGGTCGGGCAGGGCCGACATCGCCTCGACGATGCCGAGGGCCAGCGCCTGCGGGGTGAGCCCGATCTGCTCGAGGATCCGGCCCCGCTTGGCGTGGCCGAGGAACTCCTGGGGGATGCCGTGCAGCCGGAACGGTGTGCTCACGCCCGCCTCGGTGAGGGTCTGCAGCAGCACCGCGCCGCAGCCCCCGATCTCCCCGTTGTCCTCCACGCTGACGACCAGCCGGTGCTCGCGGGCCAGCTGGACGATGGCCGGGTCGACGGGCTTGACCCAGCGCGGGTCCACGACGGTCACGCCGATGCCCTGGGCGCCCAGCCGGTCGGCCACGTCGACGGCCACCTCGGCCATCGAGCCGACCGCGACGAGCAGGACGTCGCGGGGACCCTTGCGGACCAGGACGTCGGCGGCGCCGGCCTTGCCCACCGCCGGGATGTCGTCGGGCGGCGGCCCCTTGGGGATGCGCAGCACGGTCGGCGCGTCGTCGACCTCGACCGCCTCGCGCAGCAGCTCGCGCACCCGGGCCGCGTCGCGCGGCGCGGCCAGCCGGAGGCCGGGGACCACCTGGAGGATCGACATGTCCCACATGCCGTTGTGGCTGGCTCCGTCGTCACCGGTGACGCCGGCGCGGTCGAGCACGAAGGTCACGCCGCAGCGGTGCAGGGCGACGTCCATGAGCACCTGGTCGAAGGCCCGGTTGAGGAACGTCGCGTAGATCGCGACCACCGGGTGCAGGCCGGCCATGGCCAGACCCGCCGCCGAGGTGACGGCGTGCTGCTCGGCGATGCCGACGTCGAAGGTCCGCTCCGGGAAGCGTGCCTGGAAAGTGTGCAGGCCGACCGGGTGCATCATCGCCGCGGTGATCGCCACGAGGTCGCGGCGCTCGGCTCCCAGGGCCACCAGCTCCTCGGAGAACGCGTCGGTCCAGATCCGGCCCTTGGAGGGCGCCTCGCCGGTCTCGAGGTCGAACGGGCCGACCTGGTGGAACTGGTCGGCCTCGTGCTGCTCGGCCCGGTCGTAGCCGAACCCCTTGCGGGTGATCGCGTGCACGATCACCGGGCCGTTGAACTTCTTGGCCCGGGCCAGCGCCTGCTCCATGGCGGGCCGGTCGTGACCGTCGACGGGACCGACGTACTTCAGGCCGAGGTCCTCGAAGAGCCCTTGGGGCGCGACGGCGTCCTTGAGGCCCTTCTTCATCGCGTGCAGGGCGTCGTACGCCGTGGGGCCGACGCCCGGGACGGCGTTGAGGCGCCGCTTGACCTGGTCCAGGACCTGCTCGTAGCGCGGGTTGGTGCGCAGCGAGGTCAGCGCGGTGGTGAGCCCGCCGATGGTCGGGGTGTAGGAGCGGCCGTTGTCGTTGACCACGATGACCAGCCTGGAGTCCTTGGCCACGGCGATGTTGTTGAGCGCCTCCCAGGCCATCCCGCCGGTGAGGGCACCGTCGCCGATGACCGCGACGACGTGCCGGTCCTCGCCGCGGATCGTGTAGGCCTTGGCCAGCCCGTCCGCGTAGCTCAGCGACGTGGAGGCGTGGGAGTTCTCGACGATGTCGTGCTCGGACTCCGCCTGGCTGGGGTAGCCGCTGAGGCCCCCCTCCTGGCGCAGCCGGTCGAACTGGCCGGCCCGGCCGGTGACCATCTTGTGCACGTAGGCCTGGTGGCCGGTGTCGAAGACGACCCGGTCCCGGGGGGAGTCGAAGACCCGGTGGATGGCGAGCGTCAGCTCGACGACGCCGAGGTTGGGGCCGAGGTGACCACCCGACGGGGCGCAGGCCCGCACGAGCAGGTCCCGGATCTCGGTCGCCAGGGTCGCCAGCTGGTCGTCCGACAGGTCACGGAGGTCGCGAGGACCGGTGATCGTCTCGAGCAGTGGCATGCGGGGAGTCTACGGAAGAGTGCGCGCAGATCAGAGTTGGTGGACCGCCACCGAGGGCTCCTCCAGGCTGCCCATCCAGACCCGGCCGTCGTGCTCGCGGACGCCGGTGACCATGTGGAAGCCCTCCGTCTTCACGTCGATGTCGTGCACGAGGGTGCCGGCGTCGTCGTACGCCTGGACGCGGACGGTGCGCTTGGGCTTCGGCTGCAGCGCCGCGG
Organism: Nocardioides sp.; assembly: GCF_016462705.1. Lineage (GTDB taxonomy): Bacteria > Actinomycetota > Actinomycetes > Propionibacteriales > Nocardioidaceae > Nocardioides. Next base: position 2,193 of record NZ_JAEMSS010000237.1, read on the forward strand.
GGATCCGGGTCACCAGCCGGCGCAGCACCATCGGGCCGTGCTGGAGCCGCTCGACGAGCGGGTCGCGCGGGCTGGCGATGGTCACCCAGATCAGGCCGTCGCTCCCCCGGGCGATGTTGTCGGGATAGCCGGGCAGGTCCGCGCAGAGCAGGTCCCTGGTGCCGGCCCGGTCGCCGGTCAGCCAGAGCCGGACGACCGTCCGTCCGGCGCACTCGGCGACGGCGACGAAGTCCTCGGCCTGGGACAGCGCGACCCCGTTGGAGAAGCGGAGCCCGTCGAGCACGACCTCGAGCGTCCCGTCCGGGTCGCGGCGGAGCAGCCGGCCGCTGGTGGTGTTCTGGACGAAGTCGTCCTTCCACTGGTCGATGCCGAACTTCGTCGAGGAGTCGGAGAACCAGATCGTGCCGTCCGTCGCGACCGCCGCGTTGTTGCAGAACACCATCCGGACGCCGGCCACGCTGTCGACCAGGGTCTCGACGGCGCCGGTGGCGGGGTCGACGCGCAGCAGTCCGAGCTTCGCGTCACAGACGACGAGTCGGCCGTCGGGGTCCAGCTCCAGGCCAAGCGGCCTCCCACCGGTGTTCGCGACCCGCTCGACCGTCCTGCCGTCGTCCCGGACCCGCCAGATGGTCCCGTCCTCCGTGCCGGTGTACACCGCACCCGCGTCCGGACCCTGGGTCGCGACAACCACGTCCTCGGCGCCGTGGGCGGGGAGCGGGATGACCGAGAAGCTGGTGCTCATGGGAGCAGACTGGCGTACTCCGGCGAGTCGAGGAACAGGGGCACCACGACCGCCGCCACGTCCGACAGCGGCAGCGTCACCGCGGCGGAGGGCTCGACGAAGACGATCTGGCGTCCCTCCCCGCAGACCACGTCCGCGTCGGTGGCCCGGGTCGCCCCGGTGAAGACCCAGATCGTGGCGCCGTCCTCATGGGCGGTGAAGTCCCGCCACAGCCGCAACGGGCCGGTGAGGCCGTCGTGACCGACGGCCAAGCCGGTCTCCTCGCCGAGCTCGCGGTGCGCCGCTCGCTCGACCGCCTCGCCGGGCTCGACGTGGCCGCCGACCAGTCCCCAGCAGTCCGGGGAGATGCGGGCGTGCTCGTCTCGCTCCTGGAGGAGCACCCACCCGCGTGGGTCCACGAGCAGGACGGAGGCGAATCTTCTCGCCGATCCGTTCACGCGCGGGCGTACCGGCGCTGGCCCAGCACCCGGGACACGAACGCCATGGACCGCGGCACCGGCACCCGGAGGACCGCGTGCTTGCGGACGTACTCCTCCACGGTCCAGGTGCTCCAGCTCCCGGCCGGGAAGTACGCCGCGTCGCCGACGCCGAGGACGATCGGCTCCTCGCCGTCCACCTCGACCCGCACCGACCCCTCGACGATGCTGACCGTCTCGTCGAACCCGAACCACCATCGGAACGACCCGGCGGTGCACTCCCACATCCAGTGCGAGGTGGTCCCGTCCGCCGACACCGCCCAGGTGCGGGCCCGGGCCCGGGGGTCGCCGGAGAGGACGTCCTCGGGGCGGATGGGGTCGTCCTGGAGGTCGGCGGACCGGTGCATCATCGAGACGGCGGCCTGGGAGGTCTGGTCGGGCACCGGACCATCATCCCCGCGCGAGGGCTCGGTTGTCCCGGTTCGGCCGCGGTTTCATGGCGGCTCGGTGGCGGTTCGATGACACAGTGGGCCGATGCGCACCGCAGCCCTGGTCACGACCCTCACGATCGCGCTCCTCGCCCCGGCCCCTGCGCTGGGCATGCCCGACGACCGGCGGGCCGGCGAGCTCGCCTCGACCGGCTACATCCTCGGCGGCACGCCCGACCGGATCGTCGAGCGGGACGCGCACGGGCTGGCCACGTTGGGCGTGGTGGGCGTGACGATCTCCGCGGACGGCAGGGACGTGTCGCCGCCGGACCGCGGCACCCGGCATCTGCTGGCCACCGCCCGCGACCACGGGCTGCGCGCCGAGCTGCTGGTGAGCAACTACAGCGACGCGATCGGCGGCTTCGACTCCGCTGCCGCCGCGGCGCTGCTGCGGCACCCGAAGCGGGTGCGCAAGGTCGCCGCGACCCTGGCCGGCTTCGTGACGGACCAGGGGTGGGACGGCATCCACCTGGACCTGGAGTCGATGTCCCGCAAGGACGGCCCGGGGCTAGTCCGGCTGGCCGAGGAGCTGCAGGCCCGGATGTCGCCGGAGAAGACGGTGAGCCTGGCGATGCAGGCCTCGACCGAGCGGCGGGCCTACCGGGCCCGGGGCTACCAGCTGGCCGCGCTCGACGCGACCCTCGACACGATCGCGCTGATGACCTACGACCAGCACGGGCCGACCTGGTCCGGTCCCGGTCCGATCGGGGCCCGGCGCTGGCAGCGGCAGGCCGTCCGGACCCTCTTGGAGACCGTTCCCGCCACCAAGGTCGACCTGGGAGTCGCGGGCTACGGCTACTTCTGGCCCAGGCACGGCACCGGGAGCACGCTCACCGTCAAGCAGGCCCGCAAGCGGGTGGCCGCCGACGGCGCCACGCCGACCTGGCGGGCCGGCGCCGGGGAGTGGACCGCCCGGTTGTCCGACGGCACCGTGCTGTGGTGGTCCGACGGCCGCTCCTACGAGCTGCGCGTGGCGATGGCCGAGTCCCTCGGCCTGCACGGCGTCGCCCTGTGGCGGCTCGGCTCCACCGACCCGCTGCCCTAGCGTCCGGGCGGGCGTACGGCGTCGGGCGGGTCAGAGCCGCGCGACGTAGCGCCTCCCGCGCAGCGCCTCCTCGACGAGGCCGACGGCGCGGCGCAGCACCGCCAGCCGGGCCTCCTCGGTCTGCCACGTCCGGATCGCCGCCTCGATCACGTCGAGAGCGGCGACGTCGCGCAGCTCGGCCCGCGCCTCGCTGAGCCCCCGGCGCACCGACGCCTGGCAGGCCTCGACGTGCAGCACCGCGAACCGCGCCAGCACCACGACGTGGCGCCTCAGGGTCGGATAACCGCGGAACTCGGGCGGGCACAGGTCGAGCAGCCAGAGCTCGGCGGTGCGCTCCCAGTCCGGTGCGTCGGGAGGCCGGACCTGGCGCGGCCAGCCGGGCGGGGCGACATGGGTGGCCATGTCGAGAGTGTAGGTCAGGACTCGAACATGCGTTCGATCCATGCAGCTGTATCCCCCCGGGCTGGGCGTGGTGCCCGCGCGCGTAGCCGAT
>NZ_JAEMSS010000072.1 GCF_016462705.1 Nocardioides sp.
ACTCGGTGCCTCAATTGCTGGTGCTGCGGCTGCTGGCCGGCGTGGGACTGGGCGTGGGACTGGACGGGGAGCTGGACGACCGGCTCTCGGGCTCGGCGTCGTCGCTGCAGGCGCTCAGCCCGAGCGCTGCGGACAGCCCGACGGAGAGGACGAGGCAGACGGCTGAGCGGGACGTGAGCACATCAGACCTCCGAGCACGCGGTTACGGTGACGACATGGTGCATGAGCAGGCCGAGGAGTCCTTCGTCTCGTTCGGCGAGCAGGGTGCGCAGCTGACCTACGGCAGCTACCTGCGGCTGCCGCAGCTGTTGGACTCCCAGCACCTCGAGTCGGATCCGCCGGCGCACGACGAGCTGCTCTTCATCACCATCCACCAGGTCTACGAGCTGTGGTTCCAGCAGCTGCTGCACGAGGCGACCGCGGCTCGCGACGCGATGTCCCGGGGCGAGCTGTGGTGGGCCCAGCACCTGCTGCAGCGGATGCAGGTGATCGAGCGGGTGCTGGTGCACCAGGTCGACGTGCTGGAGACGATGACCCCGCAGGACTTCCTGGAGTTCCGCCAACGGCTGGCTCCCGCCAGCGGGTTCCAGTCGGTGCAGTACCGCGAGCTCGAGTTCCTCTCCGGCGCCAAGGACCCGTCCTACGTCGAGCGGTTCCGCGGCATCACCGAGACGGAGAAGGCACACCTGGACTCACGACTGGCCGAGCCGTCGCTGTGGGACGGGTTCCTCGACGTGCTGCGGGCCCACGACCTGCCGTGCGCCACGGATGCCGAGATACTCGAGTCCCTGCGTGCCGTCGCCCACGACCGCGCGCAGTACGCGCCGATCTGGGGTGTCGCCGAGGCGCTGCTCCAGCACGACGAGCTCGCGGCCCAGTGGCGGGCCCGGCACGTGACCATGGTCGAGCGGATGATCGGCGGCAAGTCCGGCACCGGCGGCTCGAGCGGCGCGCCGTACCTCCGCTCCCGGCTGGACCTCAAGTACTACCCGCTGCTCTGGGCGTTGCGCTCGGAGCTGTGACCGTCCGGTCACATCGATGGCGGCCGCGGTCTAACGTGGGAACCGTGTCAACGACGACGCATGAAGCGGACCGGTCCGGGCTGGTCGAGCGGGCCATCGAGCTGGCCTCGGCGAGCAAGGGATCCGGGGGGCCGCCCCACGAGACCATCGCCGACCTGCTGCGGGCCTACTACCGGCACGTCGCCCTCGAGGACCTCGGGGACCGCAGCGAGGTGGACCTCTACGGTGCGTTCGCCTCGCACTACAAGCTGGCCGGGCACAGGCCCCAGGGGACCGCGAAGGTCCGCGTGCACACCCCGACCCTGAGCGACAGCGACTGGTCGGCCGGCGGGCGCACGGTCGTCGAGGTCGTCGTCGACGACATGCCGTTCCTCGTCGACTCGCTGACCATGGAGCTGTCCCGCCAGCTGCGCGACGTCCACGTCGTCATCCACCCCAACTTCGACGTGGTCCGCGACATCACCGGCGAGCTCCAGTCGATGGCGCCGGTGACCGACGGCGCGGTGCAGCCCGAGGCGGGAGCAGTGCGCGAGTCGTGGATGCACGTCGAGATCGACCGGCTGTCGGGTGGCGACCCCAGTGAGGTCGTGGACGACATCCAGCGCGTGCTGCGCGACGTCCGCGAGGCCGTCGAGGACTGGAGCAAGATGCACGCCCAGGTCGAGGACGTCGTGGCCGGGCTGCTGGCCGCGCCGCCGCCGCTCGAACCGGAGGAGGTACGCCAGGCCGCCGAGCTGCTCGAGTGGCTCGCCGACGAGCACTTCACCTTCCTCGGCTACAAGCAGTACCAGCTCGAGACGCACGACGACGGCGACCACCTGCGGTCCGTGCCGGGGACCGGTCTGGGCATCCTCCGCGCCGACTCCGACATGTCCGAGTCCTCGGGCAAGCTCCCGGAGACCGTGGCGGCCAAGGCCCGGGAGCGGACCCTGCTGGTCCTGGCCAAGGCCAACTCCCGCGCCACCGTGCACCGGCCGGCCTACCTCGACTACGTCGGTGTCAAGACGTTCGACGCCAACGGCCAGGTCGACGGCGAACGGCGCTTCCTCGGCCTGTTCTCCAGCGCCGCCTACACCGAGTCGCTCATGCGGATCCCCCTGATCCGCGAGAAGGCCGCGGCGGTCCTCAAGCGCAGCGGGTTCGACCCGCGCAGCCACGCCGGCAAGGCGCTGATGGCCACGCTCGAGACCTATCCCCGTGACGAGCTGTTCCACACGCCGGTCGACGAGCTCGCCCCGATGGCCGAGTCAGCGATGGCCGCCGGCGAGCGTCGGGCGGTGCGGATGCTCATCCGCCGCGACACCTACGGCCGCTACGTCTCCGTCATCGTCTACCTCCCGCGCGACCGCTACAACACGACGGTCCGCGAGCGCTTCGCGCGCATCCTGCAGGAGCGGCTGCACGGCGAGTCGATCGAGTTCACGGTCCGGATCAACGAGTCGACCACGGCCCGGGTGCACTTCGTCGTCCACCTGCCCAAGGGCGACGACATCCCCCAGGTCGACACCCTGGACCTCGAGCGGCGCCTGGCCGAGGCCTCGCGGTCCTGGCGCGACGACTTCGTGTCCGCGGTGATCGCCGAGTACGGCGAGGAGGTGGGGACCACCTTGGGACGCCGGTACGTCGGCTCCTTCCCCGAGGCGTACAAGGAGGACTTCAGCGCGCGCACCGCCGCCGTGGACCTCGGGCGGCTGGAGTCGATCCAGGGCGACGAAGGCATCGGGCTCTCCCTCTACGAGCCCCTCGACGCCGGGCCCGGGGAGGGCCGGCTGAAGGTCTACCGGATCGGGGCGCCGCTGTCCCTGTCCGAGGTTCTCCCGGCGCTGTCCTCCATGGGGGTGGAGGTCGTCGACGAGCGACCCTACGGGCTGGAGGGGCTGGAGCGCTCGTCGATCATCTACGAGTTCGGGCTGCGGTACGACGCCAGCCTGCCCACCGACGCCCGCGCGCTGTTCCAGGACGCGCTGCGGGCGATCTGGGACGGTGACAACGAGATCGACGGCTTCAACGGGCTGGTGCTGAGCGCGGGGCTCACCTGGCGTGAGGCCACCGTGCTGCGGGCGTACGCGAAGTACATGCGCCAGGGCAACAGTCCCTTCGCGCAGGACTACATCGAGGACGCGCTGCGCATCAACGTCGACATCACCCGGCTGCTCGTGCGGCTGTTCGAGGCGCGGTTCGACCCGGCGTCCCGCGACGAGGACGAGGAGCGGCGGATCGAGGCGTCGATCGCGCGCGCGCTCGACGACGTGGCCAGCCTCGACCACGACCGCATCCTCCGGTCCTACCTGACCCACATCAAGGCGACCCTGCGCACCAACTACTACCGGACCCACGACGCCGGGGGGTCCACGGGGGGCGGAGCCCCCCGTGCGTATCTCTCCCTCAAGCTGGAACCGTCGGCGATCCCCGACCTGCCCATGCCGCGACCGCAGTTCGAGGTCTTCGTGTACTCCCCGCGGGTCGAGGGTGCGCATCTGCGGTTCGGGCCGGTGGCCCGCGGCGGCCTGCGCTGGTCGGACCGACGCGACGACTTCCGCACCGAGGTGCTCGGCCTGGTCAAGGCCCAGATGGTGAAGAACACCGTGATCGTGCCCGTGGGCGCGAAGGGCGCGTTCTTCTGCAAGCAGCTGCCCGACCCCGGGGACCGGGACGCGTGGCTGGCCGAGGGCAAGGCGTGCTACCGCACCTTCGTCTCCGGGCTGCTGGACATCACCGACAACCTCGTCGACGGCGAGACGGTGCCGCCGCCCGACGTCGTCCGGCACGACGGGGACGACTCCTACCTGGTCGTCGCGGCCGACAAGGGCACCGCGACCTTCTCCGACCTCGCCAACGAGGTCGCGCGGGAGTACGGCTTCTGGCTCGGCGACGCCTTCGCCAGCGGTGGCTCGGTCGGCTACGACCACAAGGCGATGGGCATCACCGCCAGGGGGGCCTGGGTCTCGGTGCAGCGGCACTTCCGGGAGCGTGGCATCGACTGCCAGACCGAGGAGTTCACCTGCGTCGGCATCGGGGACATGTCGGGCGACGTGTTCGGCAACGGCCTGCTGTGCTCGGAGACCACCCGGCTGGTGGCCGCGTTCGACCACCGCGACATCTTCATCGACCCGAGCCCCGACGCGGCCGCGTCGTACGCCGAGCGCCGCCGCCTCTTCGAGCTGCCGCGCTCGTCGTGGCAGGACTACGACAAGGACCTGATCTCGGAGGGGGGCGGGGTCTTCTCGCGAGCCCTGAAGTCGGTGCCGGTGTCGACGCAGATGCGCGAGGCCCTGGGTCTCTCCGACGAGATCGGGGACACCGCGACGCCCGCGCAGCTCATGAAGGCCATCCTGCAGGCGCCCGTCGACCTGCTGTGGAACGGCGGCATCGGGACCTACGTCAAGGGGAGCGGCGAGAGCCACGCCGACGCCGGCGACAAGGCCAACGACGCCATCCGGGTCGACGGGCGCGACGTCCGCGCCAGGTGCATCGGCGAGGGCGGCAACCTCGGCCTCACCCAGGAGGGCCGGATCGAGTACGCGCTCCAGGGCGGTGACGGCGGAGGCCGGCTCAACACGGACTTCATCGACAACTCGGCAGGGGTCGACACCTCCGACCACGAGGTCAACATCAAGATCCTGCTCGACCGGGTCGTCCGGGCCGGGGACCTCACCGAGAAGCAGCGCAACAGCCTGCTCGCCGAGATGACCGACGAGGTGGCCGACCTCGTGCTGCGCGACAACTACGAGCAGAACCTCGCGCTGGCCAACGCGCTCGCCCACGCGCCGTCCCTGCTGCACGTGCACGAGGACTTCATGCGGCGCCTGGAGCGCGACGGTGTCCTCAACCGCGAGGTCGAGGGACTGCCCTCACCGCGCAAGGTGCGCCAGCTCATGGAGCGGGGCCAGGGTCTGAGCGCTCCCGAGCTCTCGGTGCTGCTGGCGTGGACCAAGATCGTGCTCGCGAAGGAGCTCCTGGCCGGCGACCTGCCCGACGACCCGTACCTCGAGCTCGACCTCCGCGCCTACTTCCCCACGGCCATGCGGGACGGCTTCGCCGCCCAGATCGACTCGCACCCGCTGCGCCGGGAGATCATCGTGACCCAGGTGGTCAACGACCTGGTCAACGGAGCCGGCATGACGTTCTGGCCGCGGCTGGCGGGGGAGACCGGTGCCGACGGGGCCGACCTGACCCGGGCCAACTTCGTGGCCCGGGAGATCTTCGGGTCGCTGCCGCTGCGCGACGAGCTCAAGAGCCATGACAACGAGCTCGACGCCAAGCTGCAGACGGCGATGCGCATCGAGATGCGGACCCTCGTCGAGCGTGCGTCACGCTGGCTGGTCACCAACCGGCGGCCGCCGCTCGACAGCCAGGCGACCGTCGACCAGTTCGCGGGGCCGGTCCAGGCCACGATGGCCCAGCTGCCGGACCTGATGACCGGCCGGGAGCTGTCGGCCTACCAGGAACGACGTGAGCACCTGGTGTCGCGCGGCGCGCCCGAGGACCTCGCCTCGCGGGTCGCCGTGCTGCCGACGGCGTACGTCCTGCTCGGGATCGTCGAGACCGCCCAGCGTGACGGTCTCGAGCCGGCCGACGTGGCGCGCGTGCACTTCGCGCTCGGCGAGCGGCTCGGTGTGCCGGCGCTCCTGGCCCGGATCGTGCAGCTGCCGCGGGAGGACAAGTGGCAGACGATGGCCCGGGCCTCGCTGCGCGACGACCTCAACGGCGTCCACACCCAGCTCACCGCCCAGGTGCTGCGCACGACCTCGGCGGACGCGTCCGCGCCGGCGCGGATCGCGCAGTGGGAGGAGTCCGACGCGGTGCTGGTGGCCCGGGCGGCCGAGACCCTGGGCCAGATCTGCGCGGACGACGACACCGACCTCGCGCGGGTCTCCGTGGGTCTCCGGGTGGTGCGGGGTCTGCTGGACTGATCAGTAGCTCTCGAACAGCTCGACCAGGTTGCCCGACGGGTCGACCACGAGGACCTGCCGCCCGCCACGACCCTCGATGACGTCGCCGCGGAGCTCCGCGCCGGCGTTCAGGACGACGGTGATGGCGGTGTCGAGATCCTCGACCCCGAGCTGGAACCGGTTCCAGCCGCCCGGCTCGGGCGTGCTGCCGTCACTGAGCGTCTGGCCGGCCCCGCCGCCGGCGCCCGGGGAGTTGAGCAGCAGCCGGAGCGGGCCGCGCTCGAGCATCGCGAAACCCGGCGCTGGGCGCATGGCGACCTCGAAGCCGAGGACGTCGGCGTAGAACGCGGCGGCGACGTCCACGTCGTCGACGATGTAGCGGACGCTGAATCGATCCATGGCGTGCCTCCCGGAGATGAGCCGGCCGCGACTTACGATACAGAAGTGTCCCAGAAACGCCCAGACCCGCGGGTGACCCGTTCTCGGGAGGCGTTGCTCGCCGGAGCCCTCGACGAGCTGGCGGCGGTGGGCTACGCCGCCTTCTCCATGGAGTCGGTCGCGGCGCGGGCGGGCGTCGGGCGGAGCACGCTCTACCGGCACTGGGGTGACCGGCTCCAGCTCATCGCCGACGCCCTGGAGACCCTCAACGTGCAGCCGGCGCCACCCGATCGGCCGGCCGACGAGACGGCCCGGGAGCACGTGGAGGACCTGCTCCGCCACCTGGCCGACGCGTTGAGTCGCTCCCGGGTCTCCGCCTGCCTCCCGGCGCTGGTTCACGCGGCCGAGCAGGATGCAGGAGTCCGGGAGTTCCTGCACGGCTACTCACGCCGACGCCGGCAGGCACTGGTGGACGCGATCGCCGAAGGGACCGCGCGTGGTGAGTTCCGGCCGGGGGATCCGGACATCGGCGCGGACGCCCTGTCCGGCGCGGTCTTCTACCGTCGGTTGATGACCGCACACCCGGTCCGGCCGGACGATGTGCCCGTGCTGGTCGACGCCGTGCTGGGGCGGCGCTAATCGGTTAGCCCGCTGTCGGCGGCCGGACGTACGGTGGTCGACGATGACATCGACCGGGGCGGAGCTGCTGGAGGCAGCAGATCCCCCGGCCGGCGTGCACTCCCTGTGGCGGCTGCGGGGCTACCTGCGGCCACACCTCAAGGCGCTCGCGGTCATGTCGCTGGCCGCCATCGGGGCGGTCGGGCTCACCATCGCGATCCCGCTGGTCACCAAGGCGCTGATCGACGGTCCGATCACCGAGCGGGACCTCAGCGGGGTGCTGCCGCTCGGGCTGCTCGCGCTGGCGCTCGGGGTGCTCGAGGCCTTCCTCATCTGGGTGCGCCGGTGGTTCCAGTCCGACGCCGTGCTGATGCTCGAGACCCAGATCCGGCACGACCTCTACGAGCGGCTCCAGCAGCTCCCGATGAGCTTCCACTCGCGGTGGGGGTCCGGCCAGCTCCTGTCCCGGGTCACCACCGACCTGGCTGCCATCCGCCGGTTCAGCGGGTTCGGGCTGCTGTTCCTGGTGCTCAACATCCTCCAGCTCACGGCGACCACCGTCGTGCTGCTCGACATGTACTGGCCGCTCGGGCTCGTGGTGGCGGCGACCGCGGCCCCGATCGTCTGGCTGTCGATGCGGTTCGAGAAGGCCTACGTCGTCGTCTCGAGGCGGGTGCAGGACGAGCAGGGCGACCTGGCGACCCGCGCCGAGGAGGGCGCGGTCGGCATCCGGGTGATCAAGTCGTTCGGCCGTGCCGAGCACGTGTCGGCCCAGTACGACCGGGCCGCCCGTCAGCTGCACGCGACGAGCATGGACAAGGTCCGGCTCTCGGCGCGCTTCTGGACGTTCCTCGAGGTCATCCCCAACCTGGCGGTCTGCGTCGTGCTGCTGCTCGGCGCGATCGGCGTCGGCCGCGGCCAGCTGACCCCGGGCGAGCTGGTCGCCTTCATCACGCTGATGCTCTCGCTGGTGTGGCCGGTGGCGTCGCTGGGCGTGATCCTGGCGATGGCGCAGGAGGCGATGACCGCGTCGGCGCGCATCCTCGAGATCTTCGACACCGAGCCGGACATCGTCACCGGCACGAGGGTGATCGAGCACCCGCAGGGCCGGCTGCGGTTCGAGGCGGTCGACTTCGCGTTCCCCGGGTCGAGCGAGCAGGTCCTGCGCGGTGTCGACCTCGAGCTCGCGCCGGGGGAGACCGTGGCGGTCGTCGGCGCCACCGGCTCGGGCAAGACCGTCCTGACCGCCCTGGTCCCGCGGCTGTACGACGTCACCGGCGGCCGGGTCCTCATCGACGGGGTCGACGTCCGCGAGCTCGACCTGGGCCACCTGCGCTCGCTGGTGGCCACGGCGTTCGAGGACCCGACCCTCTTCTCGATGAGCGCCCGCGAGAACCTCACGCTCGGCCGCGACCCCGAGGCCGACCCGGCCACCGACGAGGAGATCGACCAGGCGCTGCAGATCGCGCAGGCCGAGTTCGTGCACGAGCTCCCCTGGGGGTTGGACACGCGGATCGGCGAGCAGGGGCTGGCCCTCTCCGGCGGCCAGCGGCAGCGGCTGGCGCTGGCCCGCGCCGTCCTGGCGAAGCCGACGATCCTGGTTCTCGACGACACCCTCTCGGCGCTCGACGTGCACACCGAGAAGCTGGTCGAGGAGGCGCTGAGCCGGGTGCTGGCCACCACCACCGGCCTGGTCGTCGCCCACCGTGCCTCGACGGTGATGCTGGCCGACCGGGTCGCGCTCCTCCAGGACGGCCGGATCACCCATGTCGGCCCGCACCGCGAGCTGCTCGACACCGTCCCCGCCTACCGCGAGCTGCTCGCCGCGGAGGGCAAGCCCCATGACCAGCCCGTCGACCGGCTGAGCGACGCGGCGCGATGACGACCGAGCAGAGCCGGTGGCGAGGCGTCGCCGAGGTCGACGCCGACGAGGCCGCCGAACGGATGACCGTGGCCCGTCTCGGCGGTGGGTCCAAGCGGCTGCTGCGCGACCTGCTGCGTCCCTACAAGCGCGCCATCCAGGTGCTCCTGGCCATCGTGCTGGTCGAGAACGCCGCGCGCCTGTCGATCCCCTACCTCGTCAAGGAGGGCATCGACACCGGTATCCCGCCGATCCGGGAGCGGGACGACCTCTCCCCGCTCCTCACGATCGTGGCGATCGTGCTGGTGGCGACGATCGTGCAGGCGATCGCCCGGCAGCTGTTCCTGGTGCGCTCCGGTGCGATCGGGCAGGACGTGCTCTTCGAGATCCGGCGCCGCGTGTTCCGGCACTTCCAGGTCCTGAGCCCGGCGTTCCACGACTCCTACACCTCGGGCCGGGTCATCAGCCGGCAGACCTCCGACGTGGACGCGGTCTACGAGATGCTCGAGACCGGGTTCGACGGGCTGGTCACCGCCGCCCTGACGTTGGTCGGCACCGCCGGGCTGCTGCTGTTCCTCGACGTCAAGCTCGGCCTGGTCGCCCTGTGCTGCGGGCCGTTCCTGGCGTGGCTGACCGCCTGGTTCCGGCGCAACTCCGCCGAGAGCTACAAGGTCACCCGCGAGAAGGTCGCGCTCGTGATCGTCCACTTCGTCGAGTCGATGGGCGGCATCCGCGCGGTGCAGGCGTTCCGCCGCGAGCCGCGCAACCAGGAGATCTTCGACGACGTCAACGACCAGTACCGGCGCGCCAACCTGGTCGCGTTCCGGCTCGTCGCCTGGTTCATGCCCGGCATCCGGCTGATCGGCAACGTCACGATCGCCGTCGTCCTCCTCTACGGCGGCTACCGCGCCTACCACGGCGACGTGACCGTCGGCGTGCTCGCGGCGTTCCTGCTCTACCTGCGCCAGTTCTTCGAGCCGATGATGGAGATCTCGCAGTTCTACAACACCTTCCAGTCCGCCTCCGCGGCGCTGGAGAAGCTCGCCGGGGTCCTCGAGGAGGAGCCGTCGGTCCCCGAGCCCCGCGACCCCGTGCCGCTGGGCCGGGCCGAGGGCGAGCTGCGCTTCGACCACGTCGGCTTCTCCTACGTCGAGGACCGGCCGGTACTGCCCGACCTCGACCTCACCGTGCCGGCCGGCCAGACCCTGGCGCTGGTGGGCACGACCGGCGCCGGCAAGACGACCTTGGCCAAGCTCGCGACCCGCTTCTACGACCCGCTGCACGGCCGGGTGCTGCTCGACGGCACCGACGTACGCCGGCTCAGCAGCGACGACCTGCGCCGCAACGTGGTGATGGTGACCCAGGAGAACTACCTGTTCTCCGGCACCATCGCCGACAACATCCGGTTCGGGCGCCCCGAGGCGACGATGGACGAGGTGGTCCGGGCGACCACCGCGCTGGGCGCCCACGACTTCATCGCGGCGATGCCCGACGGCTACGAGACCGACGTCGCCAACCAGGGCGGCCGGCTCAGCGCAGGCCAGCGGCAGCTGGTCGCCTTCGCCCGGGCCTTCCTCGCGGACCCGGCCGTGCTGATCCTCGACGAAGCCACCTCGTCTCTCGACGTGCCGTCCGAGCGACTCGTGCAGCAGGCGCTGCGCACGGTCCTGGCCGGCCGGACCGCGGTGATCATCGCCCACCGGCTGTCCACGGTCGAGATCGCCGACCGGGTGCTGGTGATGGAGCACGGACGGATCGTGGAGGACGGCTCACCGGCGGACCTGGTCGCCGGCGGCGACGGCCGCTACTCCGACCTGCACCGCGCCTGGGTCGAGTCGCTGGCCTGACGGTCCTGCCCGGGGTCGTCCAGACTGGACCCGTGCGCACCGTCCTCGGCGTCCTCGTGCTCCTGCTGCTGCTCAGCTGCGCCGTGCCGATCCTGGCCGGCTGGCGAAACCCCTCGAGCAGGTTCCTGGTCGGTGTCGTCCAGACCCGCGACGCCCGGAGCCAGGACCCGCAGCGCACCGCCGCGGCCGTCTGCTGGCTGATCCTCGGGTTCGCCGCAGGGGTGGTCGGGGCGCTCGGCTCGTGGGAGGCCGACGTGCTGGTCGGGTACGCCGCCGGCGCCGTGTGCGTGGCCTGCCTCGCCGTCGCGGCGTACGTGCGCTTCGGCGACGCGCCCCAGTGGCTCAGGCCGGCCGCCATGCGCGATCCGGTGTGAGCGAGAGTCCCAGCCGCCGGCAGCTCGGCCGGCAGCTCGACCGGGACATCGTCCGGCTGGCCTTCCCGGCCTTGCTGACGTTGGTCGCCGAACCGATGTTCCTGCTCGCCGACGCCGCGATCGTCGGCCACCTCGGCACGCCGCAGCTCGCCGGGCTGGGCGTGGCCGGCGTGGTGCTGCAGACGGTGGTCGGGCTCTGTGTGTTCCTGGCCTACGGCACCACGGCCGCGGTCTCCCGTTCGCTGGGGGCGGGCGACCTGCGCCGGGCACTTGCCCTCGGCGTCGACGGGCTGTGGCTGGCGGTGCCCGTCGGCCTCGCCGCCACGGTGCTCGGCGTCGTGTTCGCGGGGCCGCTCGTCCGGGCCTTCGGTGCGGACGACGAGGTCAGCCGCCAGGGCGAGACCTACCTGCGCATCGCCTCCTTCGGCATCACCCCGCTGCTGCTGATGCTCGCGGCGACCGGGGTGCTCCGAGGTCTCCAGGACACCCGCACCCCGCTCGCCGTCGCGGTCGGCGGCAACGTGCTCAACGTCGTCCTCAACCTGCTGCTCGTCTACCCGGCCGGGCTCGGCCTCGCCGGGTCGGCACTCGGCTCGGTGATCGCGCAGGCGGCGATGGCGGCCGCGCTCGTGGTCACGGTGGTCCGCGGGGCCCGCAGCCACGGCGCCACGCTGGCGCCCGACCGGCGCGGGATCCTGGCGGCGGCGCGGGCCGGTGTCCCGCTCGTCGTCCGGACGCTCACGCTGCGGGCCGCCCTGCTCGTCACGACGTACGCCGTGGTGCTGGCCGCCGACGGGGACTCCACCGAGCTCGCCGCCCACCAGCTGGCCTTCACGATCTGGGGGTTCCTGGCCTTCGTCCTCGACGCGATCGCGATCGCCGCCCAGGCCCTCACCGGGCGCTACCTGGGCGCCGGCGACGCGGAGGAGGCGCAGGCGGTGACCCGCCGGATGATCGGCTGGGGCTGGGTCACGGGCATCGTCACCGGGCTCGGCATCGCCGCGGCCAGCCCCGTGCTGCCGGCGCTGTTCACGGGCGACGACGCGGTGCGCGACCTGCTGGTGCCGGTGCTGCTGGTCGTCGCGGTCGGGCAGCCCCTGTGCGGTGTGGTGTTCGTGCTCGACGGGGTGCTCATCGGCGCCGGCGACGGCACCTACCTGGCCTGGGCCGGGCTGGCCGTGCTGGTCGTCTTCGCGCCGGTCGTCCTCGCGGTCGCCGGCACGACCGGCGGCCTGCTGGCGGTGTGGGTGGTGTTCTCCGCGGTCTTCAT
Organism: Nocardioides sp.; assembly: GCF_016462705.1. Lineage (GTDB taxonomy): Bacteria > Actinomycetota > Actinomycetes > Propionibacteriales > Nocardioidaceae > Nocardioides. Next base: position 12,263 of record NZ_JAEMSS010000072.1, read on the forward strand.
GGGCGCCCGGGCCATCGTGCTCCTCACCCGGGCGCGCGGGGACGCGTGGCTTGTCCTAGGTTCTGGCAGGTGACCGACCTCCGACTCGCCGGCGCCGCCGAGACCGCCCGCCTCGTCGCCGACGGCACCCTGACCGCCCGGCAGGTGACCGACGCGGCGATCGATCGGATCGAGGCCCTCAACCCGGGCCTCAACGCGATCTCGGTGCTGCTCGCCGACCGGGCCCGAGCGGAGGCCGACGCGCGGGACGCCCAGTCCGACCGGAGCGGCCCGCTGCACGGCGTACCGGTCGTCATCAAGGAGGAGGTCGCGGTCGAGGGCTGCGTCACCACGTTCGGCGGTGAGGCCAACTCGACGCCGGCGGCCGAGGACGCCGAGATCGTGGCCCGGCTGCGCCGGGCGGGTGCGGTGGTCGTGGCGACCACGACGATGCCGGAGTTCGGGGCGTTCCCCTACACCGAGTCCGCGTCCCGGGGCATCACGCACAACCCGTGGGACCCCCGCCGCACCCCGGGCGGATCCAGCGGCGGGACCGCCGTCGCGGTGTCGTCGGGCATGGTGCCGGTCGGGATCGGCGGTGACGGCGGTGGCTCGATCCGGATCCCGAGCGCCTGCTGCGGGCTGTTCGGCCTCAAGCCGCAGCGCGGCCGGGTCACCACCTCGCCGCACCCGCACCTGTGGTTCGCCCTCGGCACCGCCGGGCCGCTGGCCCGGACCGTGCTGGACAGCGCCACGGTCTACGACGCGATCCGCGGCAACGTGCGGGGTGACCTCTACACCGCCGAGGACCGGGGCAGCTTCGTCGAGGCAGCCCGGCGCGAACCGGGGCGACTCACCGTGGGCTGGTCCACCAAGCCGGTCTCCCCCGGGGTCCGGCCGGACCCACGGCACGTCCGCGCCGTCGCGGACACGGCCCGCCTGCTGGCCGACCTCGGCCACGACGTCCGCGAGGTCGACCCCCACTACCCGGACCCGACCGCCGCGTTCGTCCCGCAGTTCTTCGGCGGCATCCGCGACGAGGCCGACCGGATGGAGCACTTCGACCGGCTCGAGCGCCGGACCCGCCAGGCCTACCGCCTGGGCAGCTGGGTGCGCCCGAGGGTGGTCGACTTCGCGATGCGGCAGTCCGAGGTGGTCAGCCGCAAGGCCAACCGGGTCTTCGACGCGGTCGACGTGCTGCTGACCCCGGCCATCGCGCACCGGCCGCCCCGGGTCGGCATCCTCGACAACGCCGGCGCCGTCGAGTCGATGCTCCGGGCGATGCCGGCGATCGCCTACGCCGCGCTGTGGAACGTCGCCGGCAACCCGGCCGCATCGGTGCCGTGCGGGACCGCGGACGACGGGCTGCCGCTCGCGGTGCAGCTGGTCGGTCGGCCGCACGAGGAGACCACCCTCCTGAGCTTGAGCGCGCAGCTCGAGGGGGCGCGGCCGTGGCCGCTGGTGGCCGGCTAGCGCCTCCGGCGAGCGACGCACCAGCACAGCGCGAGGGTGCCCGCGGTGAGGGCGACGCTGCGCAGCAGGTTGGCCTGCAGCAGGCTGTCGATGGTGGCGGCGGACTGCCCGATCTCGTCGAGCCGGTCGTGCTGGGGGATGGCCCACAGCACGGTCGCGAGCAGCGAGACGAGCCCGGAGCCGGCGACCAGGCCCGCCACGGGTCGCGGCACGCCCGCCGGGCGGGTCCACCAGAACGCGATGCCCCCGAGGAACGTGAGGAACCCCGGGGCGATCACGACGACGGGGATCGCCTGGTTGTACTGCTCGTGGTAGGCGAGGAAGTCCTCCCGGGACACCGCGCGGTAGAGCGGGTACGACACGAGCTGGGCCTGCCAGCCGAGGGCGGTCGAGTACGCCGAGAGCGCGGTCAGGCCGACGAGGCCGAGGTCGCGCCAGCGGCTCGACGGCGTGCGCACGGCAGGGGTGGTGGTGTTCAGCTGGTTGGTCATGTTGGGTTCTCCTGAAGCGGTTTCGCAATTGACCATAGTAAGACTAAATTGATTTGAGCATGAGTCAAGCCAATACTGGGGATCGACGCGCGTACCGCAGCCGGGTGCGCGCGGACCAGGCCGCGGCGACCCGCGACCGGGTCGCCCGCAGCGCTGCCGAGCTGTTCGTCGAGCACGGCTTCGCCGCGACCACGGTGGCCGGGATCGCGGCCCACGCCCGGGTCTCGGCCCAGACCGTCTACAACGGGTTCGGGACCAAGGCGGCCCTGCTCAAGGCGGCCTACGACGTGACGCTCGTCGGTGACGGCGAGCAGGTGCCGCTGGCCGAGCGGCCGGAGGTGGTGGCGCTCTACGCCGAGAGCGACCCGGCAGCGTTCGTCCGGGGCTACGCCGCGCTCGGACGTCGGGTCATCGACAAGGTGGGGGCCCTGGCACTGCTCATCTCCTCGGGCGCGGCCGCCGGCGACCCCGACCTCGTCGAGCTCCAGCGCACGACCAACGCCGAGCGGCTGGTCGGCACCGGCATGGTCGCCGACCGCGTGGCCGAGCTGGGTGCGCTCGCTCCCGGGCTGACCAGGGAGGGTGCCCGGGACCGCATCTGGACGCTCAACTCGGTCGAGGTCTGGCACCTGCTCACCGGCCCGCTCGGCTGGACCGGCGATGCCTACGAGGAGTGGATCGGCGAGGCCATGTGCGCCGCGGTCCTCGCCGACCCCCCTCGGTAGCCTGCGCCAGGTGACCCGAGCCATCGAGGTCGAGAACCTCACCATGACCTACGGCACCCTCCGCGCCGTCGACGACGTCAGCCTCAGCGTCGAGCAGGGGGAGTTCGTGGGCATCCTCGGGCCCAACGGCGCCGGCAAGACGACCACGCTCGAGACCATCGAGGGGCTGCGCCGGCCGGACCGCGGGTCGGTCACCGTCCTGGGGCAGCCGGTGTGGCCGCGCAACGCCGGGCTGCTGCCCCGGATCGGCGTGCAGCTCCAGGCGTCGTCGTTCTTCGAGCGGCTGACCGCCCGGGAGCAGATGCACACCTTCGCGGCCCTCTACGGCGTCCGTACGTCGGTCGCCGACGACTGGCTCGAACGGGTCGGCCTCGTCGACAAGGCCGACACCCGGGTCGAGGACCTCTCGGGTGGCCAGACGCAGCGGCTGTCCATCGCGTCCGCGCTCGTGCACGACCCGGAGCTGGTGTTCCTCGACGAGCCGACCGCGGCACTGGACCCGCAGGCCCGGCGCAACCTGTGGGACCTGCTGTCGGGGCTCAACGACTCCGGCCGCACGGTGGTGCTGACGACGCACTACATGGACGAGGCCGAGGTCCTGTGCGACCGGGTCGCGATCATGGACTCCGGCCGGATCCTGCAGTTCGACTCGCCCTCGGCGCTGATCCGCCGGCTCGACGCGCCGGCCCGGATCACCGTCGCGCCGGGCCAGCTCCAGCTCGACGAGGCCCGGCGCATCGACGGCGTCGACGAGGCCGCCGAGGGGAGCGACGGCGTCGTCCTGGTGACCAGGCAGCCCACGGTGGTGGTCTCCCGGCTCGCGGAGACCGACCAGCTGGACGGCGTACGCGTCCAGACCGGGACCCTCGAGGACGTCTTCCTCGACCTCACCGGACGGGAGTACCGCGCATGACCAGCCCCTCCGCGTTCACGGCGCTGTCGCTGGCCATCCTCAAGGGCTTCGTCCGGGACAAGACCTCGGTCTTCTTCGCGGTGATCTTCCCGTTGATGTTCCTGGTGCTGTTCGGCGGACTGTTCAGCGACCAGGACCAGTCCAAGGTCGAGCTGATCCAGGTCGGGGGCGTCGCCCTGGTCGACGGGCTGCCCGACGACGCGCGGGAGGCCTTCGACGAGACGTTCGAGGTGGAGAGGTCCGACGACCTCGACGCCGCGATCGCCGAGGTGCGCAAGGGTGATGCGGACGTCGCTCTCGAGCAGCAGGGGGACCAGCTGGTCGCGCACTACACGCAGACCGAGCAGGTCAAGGCCGCGATCACGCAGGGTGCCCTGCGCGCGTTCGTGGACGGCGCCAACGTCGCCCAGCTGTCGGCAGAGTCAGGACAGCCGCCGACGTTCACGCTGGAGACCGAACGGGTCGAGGACGAGTCGCTCACCACCATCCAGTTCGTCACCCCCGGCCTGCTCGGCTGGGCAGTGGCGATGAGCGCGGCCTTCGGGGCGGCGGCGACGCTGCAGGGCTGGCGGCAGAGCAAGCTGCTGCGCCGACTCCAGCTCGCGCCGGTCTCGACCCGCACGGTCGTCGGCGCCCGGGTCACCGTGACCGTCGCGATCGCCCTGGCCCAGCTCGCGATCTTCATCGGGCTCGGCGCCGCGGCGTTCGGCCTGACCCTGACCGGGTCCTGGTGGATGTCCATCCCGCTGCTGGTCGTCGGCACCCTCTGCTTCATGGCGCTGGGCCTGCTCGCGGGAGCGGTCACGACGACCGTGGAAGGCGCGGTCAACGCCGCGAACTTCGTCGTCCTGCCGATGGCGTTCCTCTCCGGCTCGTTCTTCCCGCTCGACGCGACGCCGGGCTGGCTGCAGGCGATCAGCAACGCGCTGCCGCTCAAGCACCTCAACGAGGCGATGATGGACGTCATGGTCCGGGGCGAGGGACCCAGCTCCGCGCTGGTGCCGATGGGCATCCTGGCGGCGTTCGCGCTCGTGGTGACCCTGGTGGCCGCGCGGCTGTTCCGCTGGGAGACGTCCTAGTGACCCACCGGTGGACCGCCCAGGAGCTGCTGGACCTGGTCCTCGACGAGGGCTCGTTCGAGTCGTGGGACCAGCCGATCGACATCTCCGACGCGCCGCCGGACTACCGCGCCGAGCTCGAGGCGGCGCGGGAGAAGGCCGGGACCGACGAGTCGGTGCTGACCGGCCGCGGCCTGGTGCACGGCCGTCGGGTGGCGGTGGTGGTCAACGAGTTCCGGTTCCTGGCGGGGTCGATCGGGCTGGCCGCCGCGCACCGGATCACCGGCGCCGTACGCCGCGCGACGGCGGAGGGGCTGCCCGTGCTCGCCACCACCGCGAGCGGCGGCACCCGGATGCAGGAGGGCACCCCCGCGTTCGTGCAGATGGTCGAGATCTCCCGCGCGGTCATGGAGCACCGGGCCGCCGGGCTGCCCTACCTGGTCTACCTGCGGCACCCGACCACCGGTGGCGTCTACGCGTCCTGGGGCTCGCTCGCGCACGTGACGGTCGCCGAGCCCGGGGCGCTGATCGGGTTCCTCGGTCCCAAGGTGTTCGAGGCGCTCAACGGGACGCCGTTCCCCGAGGGCGTGCAGACCGCCGAGAACCTGGCCTGGCACGGCGTCATCGACGGCGTGGTGCCCGCCGAGGACCTCCCGGCGATGGTCGACGCGGTGCTGGCGGTGCTCGTGGACCCTCCGTCCGAGCCGCGGCTGCCGCGGCGCAGCGGTGACCTCGACCCGGACCGCGACGCCTGGTCGGCGGTCGAGCAGACCCGCGGCGAGGAGCGCATCGGGGTGCGCGACGTGCTGCGCGTCGGGGCCGACCTGGTGCTCCCGCTCTCCGGGACCGAGAAGGGCGAGCGGGACAGCACGGTCCTGGTGGTCCTCGCCCGGCTGGACGGCGAGCCGTGCCTGGTCGTCGGCCAGGACCGCAGCCGGCAGGGGCCGGCCAAGCCGATGGGGCCGGGCGCGCTGCGGACCGCGCGCCGGGCGATGCGGCTGGCGGGCGAGATGCGGCTGCCGCTGGTCACCGTGATCGACACCCCTGGGGCGGAGCTGTCCCAGCGCGCCGAGGAGGGGGCGATCGCGGGTGAGATCGCCCGGTGCCTGGCCAGCCTCGCCACCATGACCGTCCCGACCGTTTCGGTCGTGCTCGGGCAGGGCTGCGGCGGGGGTGCGCTGGCGCTGCTGCCGGCCCAGCGGGTGATCGTCGCGGAGCGGGCGTGGCTGATGCCGCTGCCGCCGGAGGGCGCCAGCGTGATCGTGCACGGCGACACCGCGCAGGCCGCCGACATGGCCCGGCGGATGCGGATCCGGGCCGTCGACCTGCTCGCGCAGGGCACCGCGCACCACGTCGTCCCGGAGCCCGACGGCGATACCGGAGAGGCGCTGGCCGAGGCGATGGCGGCCGAGATCGGAGCCGCGATCAGAGGCCTGCGAGGCTGAGCCCGTGCTGCTGTTCGAGACCCCCAAGGCCTGGGCCCGGCGCGTCCTCCGGCCCGCCGCGCCCAGCCCGCTGGCCGGCCGGACGGTGCTCGTCACGGGCGCGTCGTCCGGGATCGGAGAGGCCACCGCCGTGGCCGTCGCGGCCCGTGGGGCCACGGTGCTCCTGGTCGCCCGCCGGGCGGACGAGCCCGCCCGGGTTCGGGAGCGGATCGAGGCGTCGGGCGGCCGCGCGGCGGCGTACGTCTGCGACCTGACCGACGTCGCGGACGGCGGCGCTGTCGACCTCCTGGTGAAGCGGGTGCTGGACGAGCACGGCGCGGTCGACTACCTGGTCAACAACGCCGGTCGCTCGATCCGCCGGTCGCTGAGCCTCTCCTACGATCGCTTCCACGACGTCGAGCGGTCGATGGCGATCAACTTCCTGGGACCGGTGCGGCTCACCCTGGGGCTGCTGCCGTCGATGCGGGAGCGGCGGTTCGGCCACGTGGTCAACGTGGTGACCTGGGGTGTCCAGATGAAGGCGCCGAAGTTCACCGCCTACATCGCCTCCAAGACCGCGCTCGACGTCTGGAGCCGGGCCGCCGGGCGGGAGACGTACGGCGACAACGTGACGTTCACCAACGTCCGGTTCGCCCTGGTGCACACGCCGATGAGCGCGCCGACCGAGGCCTACCGACGCCTGCCCGGCCGGTCCCCGGAGGAGGCCGCGGCGACCGTGGTCCGGGCGCTCGAGGACCGCCCCGTGACCGTCAGCACCCTGCCCGGTCGGGTCGGCGAGGTGCTCAACCTGGTCGCGCCGCGGCTCAGCGACGCCGCCTTCCACCGCCTGGACCGGCGGATGCCGGACTCGCGGGCGGCCCAGGCTTCTGCCCGGAAACCCTGAGGGCGCGCACCGCCGGTGCCTACGCTCGGTCCGTGAGCGAGCTCGACCCCGGCACGGGCGCCTCGGCCGAGGGCTGGCGCACGGACCCGTTCGGCCGCCACGAGTCCCGGTTCTTCGACGGCATCCGCTGGACGCCGTACGTCAGGGACGGTGACGTCCATGCCGTCGACGAGCCCGTGGAGGGTGTCGACCGCCATGAGACCGGGCCGGACATCCTCACCGCCCCGGTCCTCGTCGTCGAACGCCTCGCTGACGGCCAGGACCGCGCCCGGCCCTGCACGGTCTTCGGCCGGGACGGCCGCGACCTGGGGACCGTACGGCGGACCGGTGGTGACGACAGCCTGCTCGAGGTCGTCGGCCGCGACGGCCTGCTGGCGCTTGCGCTCGCCAGGACCGGGTCGGCCCGCAAGACGGTCATCACGGTGCGGGACGCCACCGGCGCGACGATGGGCCGGCTGCTGAGGCAGCAGCTCCCCGGGATGACCTCCTTCGCCCTCGAGAGCGCCGCGGGCAACGTCGGCTTCGTCCGCGCCCTCAGCTGGGCGGGCTGGGACATCCGGGTCGAGGACGAGCGCCACCGTCAGGTCGCCGACATCTCGCAACGGTGGTCCGGGCTGGACCGCGCCGCCTTCCCGGTCGCGGACGCCTACGTGGCCCGCATCGAGCGCGAGATGCGCGACCCGCAGCGCGCGCTGGTCTACGCCGCCGCGCTGACGGTCGACACGCTGCCCACGAAGGAGCAGCGCTCGCTGACCTGAGGTCAGCTGGCCTTGCGGACCGGCGTCTTCTTCGCAGCCCTCTTGGTCGTGGCCTTCTTGGCGGCCGTCTTCTTCGCCGGCGCCTTCTTCGCGGTCTTCTTGGCGGCGGCCTTCTTCGCCGGCGCCTTCTTCGCGGTCTTCTGGGCGGGCTTCTCGTCGTCCTCGCCGCGGGCGGTCTTCGCCGCGTCGACCGACCGCTGCAGGGCCGCCAGCAGGTCGACCACCTCGCCCGACGACTTCGTCGAGGTCGGGGTCCGCTTGATCTCGCCGCCCTCGATCTTCGCCTTGACCAGGGTCTCGACGGCCTCGGCGTAGTCGTCCTCGAACTCGCTGGCGTCGAAGTCGCCGGCCAGCGTCTCGACCAGCATGTGCGCCATCTTGACCTCTGCGTCCTTGACCTCGCCGGTCTCGACGGAGAAGTCCGGGGTCCGGATCTCGTCGGGCCACATCATGGTCTGGAGGACGATGACGTCGTCCTTGACCCGCAGCACCGCGATGGTGGTGCGCTGGCGCAGCGCCACCGTCACGACCGCCATCCGGTCGGCGTCGAGCAGGGCCTGCCGGAGCAGGGCGTAAGGCTTGGTCCCGGACTTCTCCGGCTCGAGGTAGTAGCTCTTCTCGAACAGCATCGGGTCGATCTGGTCGCTCGGCACGAACTTCTCGACGGCGATCTCGCGCGAGGACGTCGAGGGCAGGCCCTCCATGTCCTCGTCGGTGAGGATGACCATCTCGCCGTCCTCGGTCTCGTAGCCCTTGGCGATGTCGGCGTA
>NZ_JAEMSS010000238.1 GCF_016462705.1 Nocardioides sp.
CCCCCTCGACCCCGCCGACGCCGCCGCCTGGTGCGTCGGGCTGCTGCCGGAGGTCGACCGGTTCGCCGAGCAGCTCGCCGTGCTGACCGAGCCCGGCGACATCCCCGCCACCGGCTCCCCACAGATCGAGGGCTGGGCGCAGGCCCACGCCCGCGCGACCAGGAGGTTGTTCAGTGCCTGACCCCACCCGCTCGTTGCGCCTCGGGGTCTGCGGTCCCGTGGGCACCGGCAAGAGCTCCCTCATCGCCATGGTGTGCCGGGAGCTCGCCGGCAGCCTCCAGCTGGCGGTCGTCACCAACGACATCTACACCGACGAGGACGCCCGCTTCCTCCGCTCGGCCGGCGTCCTGCCGGAGGAGCGGATCGTGGGCGTCGAGACGGGCGCCTGCCCGCACACGGCGATCCGCGACGACGTCACGGCCAACCTGATCGCAGTCGAGGATCTCGAGCAGCGGTTCGCACCCCTCGACGTCGTCCTGGTCGAGTCCGGGGGCGACAACCTCACCGCCACCTTCTCCCCCGCGCTCGTGGACGCGCAGATCTTCGTGCTGGACGTCGCCGGCGGCGGTGACGTGGCCCGCAAGGGTGGCCCCGGCATCGAGCGCGCCGACCTGCTGGTGGTCAACAAGACCGACCTGGCGCCGTACGTCGGCGTCGACCTCGAGCGGATGGTGCACGACGCGCAGCAAGCCCGGCAAGGTCGCCCCGTGCTCGCGCTGTCCCGGAGCGACGCGGACTCCGTCGCCGCCCTGGCCGGCTGGGTCACCTCACGCCTCGCCGAGTTCCGGTCCGGCGGCCTGGTGCCCGTCGACCCGGGACCGATGGCGGCGCACTCCCACGGGCACTCCCATGCCCACGCTCACGCGCACTGAGGCGGAGGTCCGGTCCAGCCACCTGCGGGCGTTCCGGCTCCCCGCGGTCGGTGCCGTGGACCGGGTCGCCCTCGTCCCCGAGCAGGCGGTCCTGCTGGCCGGTGACCAGGTCACCGTCGCGGTGCGGGTGCCCGCCGGTCGCACGCTGGAGATCGTGGAGCCGGGTGGCACCGTCGCCTACGCGATGCGGGGGCTCCAGGCGCGCTGGGACGTGACGGTCGAGGTCGAGGAGGCCGGACGCCTGGTGTGGCGCGGCGAGCCGTTCGTGGTCGCCGCGGGTGCCGACGTACGCCGCACGCTGACCGTCGACCTGGCCGCGGCCGCGGCGCTCGTGCTGCGCGAGACGCTCGTGCTGGGCCGCTCGGGCGAGGACCCGGGGTGGCTCCGGTGCCGGACGGACGTCACCCGGGACCAGGCCCCCGTCCTCGTCGAGGAGCTCGACTCAGCGAGCGGTCTCGGCCCGCACCGGGTGCTGGACCAGGTGCTCCACGTCGGCTCGGTGAGCGTGGCCGACGAGCACACGATGGTCCTCGAGTCCGGTGACTCGCTGCACCGGTGGCTGGGCGCGGAGACGCACGCCAGCCCACTGCGCATGCCTCACTCGTCGGCGAGGCCCGAGTAGGCGACCACGCCGCGGCGCAGGGCCCGGACGACCTCGCGCGCGGTGTCGCGCAACGCCGAGTCGCCCGCCGCGTCCGCGACCTGGCCTGCCACGTCGAGCAGCTGCTTCATCCAGCGGACGAAGTCGCCGGCGGCGAGGTCGACCACGTTGAGGACGTCGTCGAGCTCATCGCCCTCGGCCCACCGGTACGCCGCCCAGGCGAACCCGAGGTCGGGCTGCCGGAGGAAGTCCAGGTGGTGCTCGCGCTCGAGCTCGTCGAGCTCGGCCCACAGCCTCACCATCTCGGCCACGACCTGCTTGACCGGCCCGCCCGGCATCCGGGGCGCCGAGGCGTCGTCCGGGCGCCGCGCCTCGAACACCAGCACGGAGAGCACCGCTGCCAGCTCGGGCACGGACAGGCCGTCCCACAGGCCCCGGCGCAGGCACTCGGCCGCGACCAGGTCGAGCTCGGAGTAGAGCCGCATCAGGTGCCGGCCCTGGTCGGTGACCCGGGTGTCGGCGCCCTCGGCCTCCAGGTAGCCGAGTCTGGTCAGGACCTCGCAGACCCGGTCGAACTGCCGGGCCACCGTGTTGGTGCGGCGCTCGACCCGGCGCCTCAGCGTCGCGGCGTCCCGCTCCAGCTTGAAGTAGCGCTCGGACCACCGGGCGTGGTCCTCGCGGTCCGGGCAGGCGTGGCAGGGATGCGCCTTGAGGTCGGCTCGCAGCGCCCCGATCTCGCGGTCGACCGGAGACGAGTCGAACCTGGAGTCGGACCTGCTCCGGTCCGAGCCGCCCCGCCGGCCTGGAGGCGGGGGCGCGAGGTCGTGGGTCCGGGCGCGCAGCGCCGAGGCCAGGTCCCGGCGCATCTGCGGGTTGCGGCCGTTGAACGACCTGGGCACCTTGATCCGGGCCAGTGACACCACCGGGGTCGGGAAGTCGACCATCGCCAGCCGCCGGGCCTGCCGGTCCGCGGTGACGACGTAGGGGCGCGGCCCCTCCGGCGAGAACCCCGGGTCGACCACGACGGCGTAGCCAGCGAACTTGCCGGCAGGCACCTGGATCACGTCGCCGGGCTTCAGCTGGGCGAGCGAGTCGAGCGCCTCCTCCCGGCGGTCGGCCCGCTTGGCCTTGCTGGCGCCCTTCTCCAGCTCGCCGATCCGCCGGCGCAGCGCGGCGTACTCCATGAAGTCGCCGAGGTGGCAGGCCGCGGCCTCGCGGTAGCCCTCGAGGGCCTCCTCGCTCTTGCGGAGCTGGCGGGCGAGCCCGACGACCGCGCGGTCGGCCTGGAACTGGGCGAACGACTGCTCGAGCAGCTCGCGTGAGGTCTCCCGGCCGAACTGGTGCACCAGGTTGACCGCCATGTTGTACGACGGCCGGAAGGACGACCGGAGCGGGTAGGTGCGGGTCGACGCGAGCCCGGCGACCTCGCGCGGGTTCATGCCCGGCTGCCACAGCACGACCCCGTGGCCCTCGGTGTCGAGACCGCGTCGGCCGGCGCGACCGGTGAGCTGGGTGTACTCCCCCGGGGTGATGTCGGCGTGCGTCTCGCCGTTCCACTTGCTGAGCTTCTCGATGACCACCGTCCGGGCCGGCATGTTGATGCCCAGGGCCAGGGTCTCGGTCGCGAACACCACCTTGCAGAGGCCGCGGACGAACAGCTCCTCGACCACCTGCTTGAACGCCGGCAGCATCCCGGCGTGGTGCGCGGCCACGCCACGGGTCAGGCCGTCCAGGAAGTCGTGGTACCCCAGCACGTGCAGGTCGTCCTCCGGCAGGTCCCGGCAGGAGGCTTCCACGTAGGCGAAGATCTCGTCCCGCTCCTCCGGCGAGGTGAGCCGGACGCCGGCGCTGAGGCACTGTGTCACCGCGGCGTCGCAGCCGACCCGGCTGAAGATGAAGACGATCGCGGGCAACAGGCCCTCGCGGTCGAGCCGGTCGACCACGTCGGCGCGGCTCGGGATCCAGACCCGGCGGCCGTTGCCGACCTGCCGGGGGTTCTTGGAGGAGCCCGGCCTGCCCTTGCGTGGCGACCGGCGGTCGCGCATCAGCCGGGTGCTGGCCCAGTCGTCCCGGGCGATCCGGACCAGCTCGTCGTTGACCGGTGCGCCCTCCTTGACGAAGCCCGCCGAGGCGTCGACGTCGGAGGACGCGAACAGGTCGAGGAGCCGCCGGCCGACCATCACGTGCTGGTAGAGCGGGACGGGGCGCCGCTCCTCCACGATCGTGGTCGTCTCGCCGCGGACGGTGGCCAGCCACTCGCCGAATTCCTCGGCGTTGGACACCGTGGCGGACAGGCTGATGACGGACACCGACTCCGGCAGGTGGATGATCACCTCCTCCCAGACGGCGCCGCGGGAGCGGTCGGCGAGGTAGTGCACCTCGTCCATCACGACGAACCCCAGCCCGAGCAGCGTCCGGGAGCCGGCGTAGAGCATGTTGCGGAGCACCTCAGTGGTCATCACCACGATCGGTGCCTCGCCGTTGACCACGTTGTCACCGGTGAGCAGGCCGACCTCCTCGGGCCCGTAGCGCTCGACCAGGTCGTGGAACTTCTGGTTGGACAACGCCTTGATCGGCGTGGTGTAGAAGCACTTGCGCCCGGTGGAGCGGGCCAGGTGGATGGCGAACTCCCCCACCACCGTCTTGCCCGAGCCGGTCGGGGCGGCGACCAGGACGCCGCGGCCCTCCTCGATCTCGTGGCACGCCTGCACCTGGAACGGGTCGAGCGGGAACGCGTAGAGGGACTGGAAGTCCTTGGTGACCGGGTGTCCCTTGTCCCGCTGGAACTCGGCGTACCGCTCCGACGGCGACCGCTCGTCGGTGCTCATGCCGCCCAGGATATGTACAGGGACCTACGCGTAGACGGTGAGCGCGCCCGGCACGCACTCGACGGTGAGCGGCAGCGCGCCGAACCGCTCGCCGTCGGCGTACGTCGTGATGCCGGGAGACGCGACGGTCACCTGGCGCACCCGGTGCCGTTCGTACTGCGGGTGGGTGACGTGGGTGCCCTTGAACAGCTTGGGGTAGGTCCGGACCAGCTCCCGGCGCCGCATCGGCTTGATGATGACCACGTCGAGCAGGCCGTCCTCGAGGCTCGCGCCCTCGGTGATCCGCAGCCCGCCCCCGAACGAGGGCCCGTTGCCGACTGAGACCATCATCGCCTCGACCCGGCGGGTCGCGCCGTCCAGGTCGAGCGTGTAGTGCAGCGGCGTGAACGTGCGCAGCTCGGCGACCGTGGCCAGGTTGTAGCGCATCTGGCCGCGGGGCCAGGTCATCCCGTTGGCCCGCTCGTTGACCACGGCGTCGAACCCCGCGCAGAGCACGGTCGTGTAGTACTTCGTGCCGCTGCGCGCCAGGTCGCTGGTGCGGGTCGCCCCGGCGACCACCCGGGCCGCGGCGGCGAGGGGGTCCTTGCGCGGCAGGTCGAAGTAGCGGGCCACGTCGTTGCCGGTGCCGGTCGGGATGATCCCCAGCGTCGTCTGCGTCCCCGCGACCGCATTGACGCCCAGGTGCACCATCCCGTCTCCGCCGATGACGACCAGCGCCTCGGTGCCCTGGGCCACCACCCCCCGGGCGAGGTCGAGCGCCTCGTCGGCGTCCCGGCCCTGGAGGTCCCGCACGTGCGCACCTGAGCCGGCCAGTCGGTCCCGGACGGCGGCGCGGGCCTTGGCACCCCGGCCCTTGCCCGCCGTGGGGTTGGTCAGGAGCGCGATCTCGCGGGGCACGTGTGGAGGGTAGTGCGTTCCTGCGGCTGGGGGTGGTGCCCGCGCGCGTGGCCGCTCCTTGGGTGGAGGGTGGTGCCCGCGCGCGTAGCAGGCCGGGTCTCCGCCTCTCCCGGCCTGCTGGCGGCGCGCTCAGCGGCAGGGCTCCGCCCCGCCGCCC
>NZ_JAEMSS010000239.1 GCF_016462705.1 Nocardioides sp.
CCCCGAGCTCGACCTGATCGATGTGAGCGACAACGAGCTGACCTCCCTCCCCGACGACTTCACGAGCATCCCGGACCTGCGCTGGGTCTACCTTGCCGGCAATCAGCTGACGCAGCTCCCGACGACGCTCGGCAACCTCACCCGGCTGTACGAGCTGGACCTGACCGACAACCAGCTCACCAGTCTGCCGGCCTCGATCGGTGACCTGTCGCAGCTCACGTTCCTGCTGGCGGCCGGCAACGAGCTCGAGTCGCTACCCACCCAGATCGGCGGGGCCACCGCCCTGGACGCCCTGCTGCTGAACGACAACGAGCTCACCTCCCTGCCCGCGGGAGTCGGCACCCTTCCCGCGCTCAGGGTCTTGAACGTGAGCGGCAACCGCCTCACCAGCGTCCCCGCCTCGATGAGCGGTCTGACCGGCCTCGAGCACCTCCAGGCCTCCGACAACGACCTGACCGGGTTCCCGACGTCGCTGGCCTCGCTGCCACGGCTGGTCCTGCTCGACCTCAGCGACAACGCGATCGCCGCGCTGGCGCCTGAGATCGGGGACCTGCCGGCGATCCGCACGCTGCGTCTCGGGGGCAACGAGCTCACCGCGCTGCCCCCCGAGCTGGCCGACCTCGGCACGCTGACGCTGCTCAGTCTCCCGGAGAACCAGCTCGCCTCCCTGCCCGCCGAGATGGCCTCGATGACGAGCCTCTACCACCTCAACCTCAACGACAACCTGCTCACCGCGGTGCCGTCCTGGATCGGCCAGCTGGACTGGCTCCACGGGCTCTACCTGTCCCAGAACGAGCTGACGGCACTCCCACCCGAGATCGGCGACCTCCCGAACCTCGAGGAGTTCTACCTGAACGGCAACGCGATCACCGCGCTGCCGAGCCAGGTCGGGCAGCTGGCCGCGCTCAGGATCCTCAATGCCTACGGCAACCAGCTCACCACCCTGCCGGCATCGGTCGGCAACCTGCCGGACCTCTACAGCCTCGAGCTCCGCAGGAACCTGCTCCACGGCAGCGTCGCGTCGTGGGCACAGGGGCTGTCGGAGCGCCCGCCCCTCCCCTTCCAGGTCACGGTCGACCTCGCGGACGGCGCCGGCGGCAACGACTGCCTCACCGCCGGAGGCTCGCCGGGCCTGGCCGCCTGGCTGGACGACGTCTCCCCCGGCTGGACGGAGTGCGACGCGTAGGCGTCAGCCCGGCGAGCCCGCGATGTTGACCAGCCAGTTGACCCCGAACCGGTCCTTGACCTGCCCGAACGCGTCGCCCCAGGGCGCGACCTCGAGCGGGACGTCGATGTGTCCGCCCTCGCCGAGCTTGGCCCAGTAGCCGCGCAGCAGGTCGTCCTCGTCGCCGCTCAGGCTGATGTGACCGTTGGGCGTGTGCTCCCCGGGGCTGTCGGCCGCCATCAGGGTGAAGCCGGCGTCCGTGGTGAGCTGCGAGTGCATGATGCCGTCGGCCGGGAGCGGGGTGCCCTCGTGCTCGGTCATGCCGATCTCGCCGAAGGTCATCTTGGTCAGCTCACCGCCGAAGACGGACTGGTAGAACTCCATCGCCTCGAGCGTCGTGCCCTCGAAGTTGAGGTAGGGGTTGAGGACGGCCATCGTCGATCTCCTTCGGTCGGGTGACGGGGACGCTAGTCAGACCCGCCGACAGGCCGAAAGTCAGCGATGCCGAGGTCAGCGGTCATCGGTGAACTTCGCGGGCCGGCCCTCCTTGCGGGCGAGCGTGGCCTCTTCGAAGTTGCTGGTCAGCAGCCGCAGGTAGAGCTGACCGATGCCCTCGCTCGGCAGGTAGGTCTCCAGCGAGCTCGCGGCGATGCCGGCCTGCAGCGACCTCTTGGTGAGCTCGATGCCGGGCTGCGAGAACGCTGCGATCCGCAGCCCCATCTCGACGGCGGCCGCGACCACGTCATCGTGGACCGACGACACCAGCCCGATCCGCTCGGCCTCCATGGCTCCCAGGTCGCGGCCGGTGAGCATCAGGTCCGCGGCCCGGGTCGAGCCGATCGCCCGCGGGAGCAGGTAGCTCAGCCCCAGCTCGCTCGCGGTCAGGCCGTTGTTGATGCCGGCCGCCCGGAAGTACGCCGCCGGTGCGGCGATCCGCAGGTCGCAGGCAAGCGCCAGGCACAGGCCGCCGCCGATCGCCGCGCCGTTGACCGCCGCCACCACCGGCTGGTGCAGCCGGCGGACCGTCAGCACGACGTCCTCGAGCATCTCCATCGCCCGCAGCGCGTAGGTCGGCCTGGTCACTCCGGTCGCGCCGGGCGGCACGCCGGCTGACTCCTGGTCGGCGCCGGAGCAGAACGCCTTTCCCGCGCCCGTGAGCACGACCGCGCGCACCTCGTTGTCCTGGCCGAGCGCCGTCAGTGCGTCGCGCAGCGGGACCATCACGTCGAAGGCCATCGCGTTCATCCGCTCGGGGCGGTTGAGCGTGACGACGGCGACCCGCGGGTCGGGCCGGTCGACCAGGACGAAGGACATCAGCGGCTGAGGATCACCGAGGACCCGTGCCCGAAGAGCCCCTGGTTGGCGGTGATGCCGACCCTGGCCCCCTCCACCTGGCGGCCCTCGGCCTGGCCGCGCAGCTGCCAGGTCACCTCGCACACCTGCGCCAGCGCCTGGGCCGGCACCGCCTCGCCGAAGCAGGCGAGCCCACCGGAGGGGTTGACCGGGATCCGGCCGCCCAGCGTGGTGTCGCCGGCCCGGAGCAGCGCCTCGGCCTCGCCCC
The DNA here is from genome assembly GCF_016462705.1 of Nocardioides sp. Lineage (GTDB taxonomy): Bacteria > Actinomycetota > Actinomycetes > Propionibacteriales > Nocardioidaceae > Nocardioides. Next base: position 2,727 of record NZ_JAEMSS010000239.1, read on the forward strand.
GCTTGCAGAGCGCGAGGTCCTCGATCCAGTCCAGCTCGAGCGCGGTCGACAGGTCGTAGACCTCGGCCAGGCTCACGTCGTCGGGGCCGATCCCGGCTTCCTCGTACGCCGCGTGAGCGATCGACTCCTTGAACGTCCGCTCCGGCTCCACACCGCCGTGCGCGTCCGTCGAGAGGTTGGGCATGTCCAGGACGGTGTTGGGGAAGGTCGGCGTCACCGTCGAGATGGCGTTGATCCGCACCGGGCTGTCGAGCCCGTGTCGCGTCGCGTAGTCGGGGCTGGCGATGATCACCGCCGCCGCTCCGTCGGAGGTGGCGCAGATGTCGAGCAGGTGCAGCGGGTCGGCGACCACGGCGCTGGCCAGCACGTCCTCGGCGCTGACCTCCTTGCGGTAGCGGGCGTTGGGGTTGGCCAGGCCGTGCCTGGCGTTCTTGACCTTGACCCTGGCGAAGTCCTCCTGGGTCGCCCCGTAGAGGTCCATCCGGCGGCGCGCGTAGAGCGCGAAGTAGGCCGGGTTGGTCATCCCGAGCAGCCGGAACCGCAGCCAGTCCGGGTCGTCCCAGCGCTCGCCGGCGTTGGGCGCGAGGAAGCCCTTGGGCGTCGTGTCGGCGCCCACCACCAGCGCGACCTCGGAGAGGCCGGCCAGGATCCGGGCGCGGGCGGTGTCCAGCGCCTGGGCGCCGGTCGCGCACGCCGCGTACGACGTCGCCACGCGCGCGCCGTTCCACCCCAGCGCCTGGGCGAAGGTCGCACCCGCGACGTAGCCGCCGTAGCCGTTGCGCACCGTCTCGCCACCCACGACCAGGTCGACGTCGGTCCAGGCCACCCCGGCGTCGGCCAGCGCGGCCCGGGCCGCGACCACGCCGTACTCGGTGAACGGCTTCCCCCACTTGCCCCACGGGTGCATGCCCACGCCGAGCACCGCCACGTCGTTGCTCACTGGTCGGCCTCCTCGCCGAGCTCGGTGACCGGCTTCCACCGCCAGATCAGCAGGTCGTCCCCGTCGTCAGCCCGGTTCAGGGTCTCGACCACGAGCTCGACCTCGGCGCCCACCTTCAGGTCGCCCACGCCGTAGCCGTCGGCGACCTGCCCCAGCACGGTGATCCCCTCGTCCAGCTCCACCGCGGCCAGCGCGAAGGGCTCGTAGGGGTCGGTGCGGGAGACGTAGGGCGGCGGCGGCTGGTACTGCGCGTCGGTGTAGCTCCACACCTGGCCGCGCCGGGACAGCTCCACGGTCGCGAACTCCTCGCCGCCGCAGGCCGGGTTGCGGCAGAAGCCGGCCCGGTCGGTGGGAGTGGGCGGGAAGTACGTCGTGGCGCACGTCGTGCACCGCGACCCCAGCAGCGCCGGTGCCTCACCCGTGGTGAACCACCCGTCGATCGCCGGTCTCGCGCTCATCCCGCCTCCATTGCGCTCCGAAACTAGAACGTGTTCTCACTCTAGTGCCCGGTCGCCCCCCGAAGTACTGAAGAGTTCGTCACATCCCGGGAAGCTCACGCGGCGTGGGGCGCCGACGCGCGCCGGCTCTTCAGCACTTCGGCGAGCGCGACCAGGCCCGGCACGTCATGTCGTCCCTGGCGACGCCGGCCGCGACCGGCCATCCACAGGGCCGTGGATCAACCCGACGTGGCCAGGAACGCCAGCAGGTCCTGGCGGGTCAGCACGCCGACCGGCTTGCCGTCCTCCTGGACCAGCACCGCGTCGGAGGTCTCGAGCAGCGCCACCGCGTCGCGGGCGTCCTCGGTCGAGCCGACGGTCGGCAGCGGGGGGGACATGTGGTCCTCGACCCGGTCGGTGAGCTTGGCGGTGCCGGCGTAGAGCGCGTCCATCAGCGCCCGGTCGGAGACCGAGCCGGCGACCTCGGCGGCCACGATGGGCGGCTCGGCGCGGACGACGGGCATCTGGGAGACGGCGTACTCCTGCAGGATCGCGACCGCCTCGGCGATGGTCTCGTTGGGGTGGGTGTGCACCAGGTCGGGCAGCCGCCCGTCCTTGCCGCGCAGCACCTCGCCGACGGTCTGCACCGAGTCGCGGGAGGCCTCGGTGGGGAACCCGTACTGCGCCAGCCAGTCGTCGTTGAAGACCTTGGTCAGGTAGCCCCGCCCCGAGTCCGGCAGCAGGACGACGATCACGGCGTCGGTCCGGCCGGCGTCGGCGAGCTCGTGGGCCAGCTGCTTCGCGGCATACGCCGCCATGCCGGACGAGCCGCCGACCAGCATCGCCTCCTCGCGGGCGAGGCGGCGGGTGAACGCGAACGAGTCGGCGTCGGAGACCTCGATGACCCGGTCGGCGATGGTCCGGTCGTAGGTCTCCGGCCAGAAGTCCTCACCGACGCCCTCGACGAGGTAGGGGCGCCCGGTGCCACCGGAGTAGACCGAGCCCGCCGGGTCGGCGCCGACGACCTGGATGTCGGGGTTCTGCTCCTTGAGGTAGCGGCCGACCCCGGAGATGGTGCCGCCGGTGCCCATGCCGGTGACGAAGTGGGTGATCCTGCCCTCGGTCTGCTCCCAGATCTCCGGGCCGGTGGTCTCGTAGTGAGAGCGCGGGTTGTGCGGGTTGGAGTACTGGTCCGGCTTCCAGGCCCCCGGCTCCT
>NZ_JAEMSS010000073.1 GCF_016462705.1 Nocardioides sp.
CCTCGAGGTCGGACTGCCCGCCGAGCATCAGGGTGAGCGCGCTGCGCACGAGCGGGTCGTCGTCGACCAGGACGACCCGGGTGGTCACGCCGCCCACGGTATCCAGCCGCGCAGGACGAACGCCGACCCGTCCCGGCCGTGCTCCAGCCGTCCGCCGCGCAGCTCGGCGCGCTCGGTGAGCCCGACCAGGCCGAGCCCGGAGCCCGGTGTCGTGCTGCCGAACCCGAGCGGGTTGCGCAGGACCACGTCGATGCCCTCCTCCGGGGACCCGCTCAGCTCGATCGTCAGCGTCGAGCCGGGGGCGTGCTTGTGGGCGTTGGTCAGCCCCTCCTGGACGATCCGGTAGATCGTCCGCCCGACGGCGTCAGGCACGGGCTGGCCGGGGTCGAGCCCGTCGTCGAGGTGGACCGTCATCCCCGACTGCCGGGCCTCCTCCACCAGCGCCGGCACGTCGGCGTACGTCGGCAGCGGGGCGTGGGTGAGCTCGCCGGACCCGTCGCGGAGGACACCGAGGACCCCGCGCAGGTCGGTCAGCGCCTCGTGCGCCTTGTCCCGGATCACGCTGGCGCTGTCTCGCATCTCGTCGGCGGTGAGGTCCTCGCGGAAGGCGAGCGCACCGGCGTGCATGGAGATCTGGGAGATCCGGTGGGCGAGCACGTCGTGCATCTCGCGGGCGATCCGCTCGCGCTCGGTGCTGCGGGACTGGGCGACCCGGAGCTCCTGCTCGGCCTCGGCCCGCTCGGCGCGGTTGCGCAGGGTCCACATGAGCTCCCGCCGGGAGCCGATGTACATGCCCCAGGCCAGCAACGCCGCGGTGGCCACCGCGTTGATGCCGAGCAGCAGCCAGACCGGCTCCTCGCTCCCACCCGGCTGCCAGGTGACGAAGAACTGTCCTGCGGCGAAGCCGATCGACCCGACCACGGCGATCTCGCGCCACCGCCGTCTGGTGGCCACCGAGACGGTGGCCAAGGAGGCCGCGCCGGCGGCGATCCCCGACCCCGCACTGGCCAGGCAGACGAGCGCGGCGATGGGGACCGGCCACCGTCGTCGGAACCCGAAGACCAGGACGTACGCGGTGACGCCCAGGACGATGTCGAGAGCCCACTGGGTCTCGCTCTGGTCGTCGATGACCGGCAGCCAGCCCACGGCGCTGACGCTCAGGCAGAGCGCGAGGCGCCAGGCGTGGCTCCACAGGGAGAGCCGTGGCTGGTACTCCGCGGTCTGGGGCCGGTCCACCGCAGCAGGCTAGGTCGTCCTGAGCCTCCTGCGCAGGCATCGCCGGTCTCGCGGGGCCCCTACTTTGGTCGCGCCGACACCGACGCGGGGACCATGCCGGCCGGGTCCCCGTGCGGCAGGGTGGACGCCATGATCACCGTCGAGAGACTCACGAGGAAGTACGGCGCGTTCACGGCCGTCGACGACGTCAGCTTCGTCGCCCAGCCCGGCCGGGTCACCGGGTTCCTCGGGCCCAACGGCGCCGGCAAGACGACCACCATGCGGGTCATGGTCGGGCTCACCCCCGCCACCAGCGGCCGGGCGACGATCGGGGGTCACCTCTACCGGGACATCCCCAACCCCGGCCGTCACGTCGGGGTGCTGCTGGACGCCTCGGCCCAGCACGCGGGCCGCACCGGCCGCGAGATCCTCACGCTGGGCGCCCAGACGATGGGCCTTCCGGCCAGCCGCGTCGACGAGATGCTCGACCTGGTCTCGCTGTCGCCGACCGAGGCCAAGCGGCGGCTGCGCAATTACTCCCTCGGGATGAAGCAGCGGCTCGGCATCGCCCACGCGCTGCTCGGCGACCCGTCGGTGCTGATCCTCGACGAGCCGGCCAACGGGCTGGACCCGGCCGGCATCCGCTGGATGCGCGGGCTGCTCAAGGGCTACGCCGACCGTGGCGGCACCGTGCTCCTCTCCAGCCACCTGCTCAACGAGGTCGAGCTGATCGCCGACGAGATGATCCTGATCGGCCACGGCCGGATCGTCGCCCAGGGCAACAAGGAGCAGCTGCTCGCCGACGTCGACCACAAGGTCACCAACGTCACCGCGCTCGACAACGCCGCCCTCGCCCAGGCGCTGCAGGCCAAGGGCCTCGCGGTCACCCAGGCCGGCACCGGCCTGCGCGTCGAAGCCGCACCGGTCGACGTCGGCCGCACCGCGGCCGAGAACGCGATCGTCCTCACCGACCTGCGCTCGGCCGACGGTGGCCTCGAGGACCTGTTCCTCGAGCTCACCAGCGACACCCAGCGCGACGACGTCCCCCAAGGAGCCCCCGCATGAGCACCGCAACGACCGACGCGCTGCCGCATGGCCACCTCGACATCTCGTCGACGTCCCAGGTGTCGACGGCAACCCTGGCGCGGGTCGAGTTCCGCAAGGCACTCGACACCCGGGCAGGGCGCTGGCTCGTCATCGGCATCCTGAGCCTGGTGGTCGTCGTCGAGGTGATCTACAGCTTCGCCGCCTCGGACGTGGACAAGGACCTGCAGGACTACGTCCAGATCCCCGGCGGGATCCTCGGCTACTTCCTGCCGATCATCATCATCATGCTGGTCACCAGCGAGCAGAGCCAGCGCAACGGTCTGGTCACCTTCACGCTGGAGCCCCGCCGCCCGAGGATCGTGCTCGCGAAGTTCCTCGCCGGGCTGGCCCTGGCCGCGTGCGTGATGATCCTGGCCCTCGTGCTGGCCCTGGCCGGCACGCTCCTGGGGGCACTGACCGGCTCGAGCCCGACCTGGTCCGTGGACGGCAACCTGCTGTTCAACGGCTTCCTGCTGTCGAACCTGATCGGCGTCCTCATCGGGTTCGCGATCGCCATGCTGATCATGAACACGGCCGGCGCGATCGTCGCCTACTTCGCCTACAGCCTGATCCTGCCGATCGCGGTGGGAATCCTGGGTGCCCTGGTGGAGAGCTTCGAGGACGTCGCCCCGTGGATCGAGTTCAACACCGCGCAGCTGCCGCTCTTCCAGGGAGACTTCACGCCCTCGGCCGAGGAGTGGGCCCAGATCGCCACCTCCGGCACCATCTGGATGATCGTCCCGCTCGCACTGGGCATCTGGCGGCTGCTGCGCATCGAGTTCAAGTAGTCATGGCGGCTACCGCCACGCTGGACCTCAGCGGCACGGCCCAGGTCCCGTTCACCAGGCTCGTGAGGGTCGAGCTCCGCAAGTCCTACGACACCCGAGCCGGCTTCTGGCTGCTCGTCTCCATCCTGGGGGTCGTGGGCCTCGTCCTGGCCATCTTCACCATCATCATCGCGGTGCAGTCCGAGCCCGTGCTGCTGGGCGACTTCGTGGTCCTGGCGGCGTACATGACGTCGTTCCTGCTCCCCATCCTCGCCATCATGCTGGTGACCACGGAGTGGAGCCAGCGCTCCGGCCTGGTGACGTTCTCGCTCGAACCGCGACGCTCGCGCGTCGTCGTGGCGAAGATGGTCGTCGGCGTGATCCTGACGCTGGTGACCCTGGTCGCCGCCTTCGTCATGGGAGTCCTCTGCACGGCCGTCTGCGAGATCGTCAACCCCGCGCTCACCGGCTGGGAGATCGCCGCGACCGACCTGGCCGGGTTCACGGTCACCCAGACCTTGGCGATGCTGGGCGGGTTCGCACTGGCCACCCTGCTCCTCAACACCCCCGCAGCGATCGTGCTGTTCGTGGTCTACCGCTACGTGCTGCCCGGACTGTTCGCCGCCGGCAACGCCCTGATCGGCTGGTTCGACGAGCTGAGCCCCTGGCTGGACTTCCAGGCGGCGCAGGGGGACATCTACGAGTGGGAGCTCTCCGGCACCGAGGAATGGGCGCATCTCGTCGTCTCCGGGCTGCTCTGGCTCGGCCTGCCACTGGGCATCGGCCTGTGGCGGATCCTCCGGGCGGAGCTCAAGTAGGGAGAGGCTTCACCCAGGTGTGGCCGACTCGTCACGCGGTGGTCGGGCGGTGGTGGACGGCTCGGCCACGCTCAGGCCGTGTACCTGAGGTTCGCCGCACTCGGTGACAGTGCTACCTACGGCATCGGCGATCCGGTGCCGACCGGGTGGCGCGGCTGGGCGCGGTTGCTCGCCGAGGCCCTCGACACGGCGTACGACGTGTCGTTCTGCAACCTGGCCGTCCCGGGGGCGACCGCGTCGACGGTCCTGACCGCCCAGCTCGACGATGCGCTGGCGCACCGCGCCGACCTGGCCTCGCTCATCGTCGGCATCAACGACACGATGCGCGCCAGCTGGGACCCGCTCCGGCTGCGCGAGGAGCTGATGACCTGCGCCGACGCGCTGACCGGCGCGGGGGCCACGCTGCTCACGGCCCGGTTCCACGACCACGGTGCCGTGTTCGGGCTGCCCGGTGTGCTCCGGCGTCCGCTGTTCGCCCGGATCGAGAGCGTCAACCGGGTGTACGACGAGATCTACGCGACCTACGGCGGGCTGCGGGTCGACCTGGCGGCGACGCCGGAGGTCTCCGGGCGGGGCTTCTGGTCGGTCGACCGGCTCCATCCGTCCGAGCTCGGCCACCGCGCCCTCGCCCGCGCCTACGCCGCCGAGCTCGCCGGTGCCGGACTCACCGTCGAGCCGCCCGCGTCGGCGCCGTCCGGGGGGCTGCCGGGAGGGTGGCGCGACGACGTCAGCTGGATGGTGCGCGAAGGCGCACCGTGGATGGGGCGGCGAGCCGCGACCTCGGTCCATGGGCGCTGCGGATGGCCTGGGAGGAGACCCGTCAGCGGGCTGTCGCACCCCGTGGCTAACGTTCGGCCCATGACACGAGCCGACGGCCGGGCCGACGACGAGCTGCGACCGATCACGATCACCCGCAACTGGCTGGACCACGCCGCCGGGTCGGTGCTGATCGAGTTCGGGCGCACCCGGGTGCTCTGCGCGGCCTCGGCCTCCGAGGGCGTGCCGCGGTGGCGCAAGGGCTCCGGGCTCGGGTGGGTGACGGCGGAGTACGCCATGCTCCCGGCCGCGACCAACACCCGCTCGGACCGCGAGTCGGTCAAGGGCCGGATCGGCGGCCGCACCCACGAGATCAGCCGGCTGATCGGCCGGTCGCTGCGCGCCGTGATCGACTACAAGGCGCTGGGGGAGAACACGATCCAGCTCGACTGCGACGTCCTGCAGGCCGACGGTGGCACCCGCACCGCCGCGATCACCGGCGCCTACGTCGCGCTCGCGGACGCGGTCGCCCACCTGCGCTCGACCGGCGCCCTCAAGGGCGAGCCGCTCACCGGCTCGGTGGCCGCGATCTCGGTGGGGATCATCGACGGCGCCCCGAGGCTCGACCTCCCCTACGAGGAGGACGTCCGGGCCGAGACGGACATGAACATCGTGATGACCGGTGCCGGGTCGTTCGTGGAGGTGCAGGGGACCGCGGAGGGCGCGGCGTTCTCCCGGGCCGAGCTCGACGCGCTGCTGGCCCTCGGCGAGAAGGGCTGCGCCGACCTCACCCGCATCCAGCAGGAGGCGCTGGCCGGGTGAAGGTGTTCCTGGCCTCGCGCAACGCCAAGAAGCTCGCCGAGATGCAGCGGATCCTCGCCGAGCACCTTCGCGGCGCGCACGACATCGAGGTGCTCGGTCTCGACGACGTGCCGGCGTACGACGAGCCGGTCGAGGACCAGCCGACGTTCGAGGGCAACGCCCTGCTCAAGGCCCGCGCTGGCCTCGCGGCTACCGGGCTGCCGACGATCGCCGACGACTCCGGCCTCTGCGTCGACGCGCTCAACGGCATGCCCGGGGTGCTGTCCGCTCGCTGGTCGGGCCCGCCCAAGTCCGACGAGCGGAACAACACACTCCTTCTCGACCAGCTCGCCGACGTGCCCGACGACCGGCGCGGCGCGCACTTCGTGTGCGCGGTCGCCTTCTGTGCCGCCCCGGGTGACGAGGTCGTGGTGCACGGGGAGATGCACGGCCGGGTCGTCCGCGAGGTGCGCGGCGCCGGGGGGTTCGGCTACGACGTCGTGTTCGAGGCCGACGACCGCCCGGGCGTCACCACGGCTGAGCTGTCGGTGGCGGACAAGGACGCGATCAGCCACCGCGGCAAGGCGCTCAGAGAGCTGGCACCGCAGGTGGCGCTTCGGCTCGCAGCCGCCGGCTGACGTAGGCGCCCCACAGCGCGGCGAACACGAACATGATGATCGAGTAGACGGCGGCCGGGACCGAGATCTCGGTCGAGTCGAGCACCTCGACGGCGACGTAGATCGCCAGCGTCCCGTTGTGCACGCCGATCTCCATCGAGCAGGCGATCGCCTGGTCGTCGCGGACGCCGGCCGCCCGCGGGACGGCGTAGCCCACCACCAGGCTGATCGCGCAGAACGCCGCGGCGGCGAGCCCGACGTCGGCCAGGTAGTCGCCGACGTTGTCGCGCTGGTCCAGCAGGATCCCGAGCACCAGGATCGCCAGGATGACCGCGGACCCGACCCGGACCGGCCGGTCCATGCGCTCGGCCCAGCCGGCCGCCCTGGCGCGCACGAGCATGCCGATCGCGACCGGGACCAGCACGATCGCGAAGACCTCGAGCACCTTGCCGAACTGCAGCCCGACCTGGTCGTCGAGGTCGTAGTAGTCGATCGCGATGTTGGTGATGAGCGGGAGGGAGACGATCGAGATCACCGAGTTCACCGCGGTCAGCGACACGTTGAGGGCGACGTCGCCGCGGAAGAGGTGGCTGAACAGGTTGGCGCTCGTCCCGCCCGGCGAGGCGGCGAGCAGCATCATGCCGACGGCGAGCAGCGGGTCGAGGTCGAAGGCGGTCACCAGGCCGAAGCAGACCAGTGGCAGCAGGACCAGCTGGCAGCCCAGGGCGATGAGCATGACCTTCGGGTGCTGGGCGACCCGGCGGAAGTCCGCGACGGTGAGCGAGAGGCCGAGCCCGAACATGATGATGCCCAGGGCGAGCGGCAGGCCGACCGTGGTGAGAGCGGAGTCCATGGCGGGACTCTAGGGGTCGCTGTGACCGTCGTCACCCACGGTGCCGGCGTACTAGGTTTCAGTCGTGCAACGTCACTTCCTCCTCCGCCGGAACCTGGCCCGGCTCGTCCTGCGCCTGAGCGGCTGGAAGACCGTGGGCGAGGTGCCGCCGACCGCCGTCCTGGTCGGGGCGCCGCACACCTCCAACTGGGACTGGGTGGTCACGCAGCTGTTGGCGTGGGACAACAGCATCAAGATCCGGCTGCTGGTGAAGGAGTCGTTCTTCAAGGGGCCGGTAGGCATCTTCATGCGGGCCACCGGCGCGGTCGAGCTGGACCGTGCCAACCCGGGCGCCACGATCAGGAAGCTGCTGGCCGAGCAGAAGAGCGACGACCGCTTCCTGCTCGGCATGGCCGCCGAGGGGACGCGGAGCAAGAGCGAGTACTGGAAGTCCGGCTTCTACCGGATCGCGATGCAGACCGGGCTGCCGATCACCCTCGCCTTCCTCGACGCGCCGTCGAAAACCGTCGGCTGGGGCCCGACGTTCACCCCGTCCGGTGACGTCAAGGCGGACATGGAGAAGCTCCGGGAGTTCTTCAAGGACAAGCGCGGCTTCAACCCCGACCAGGCGACCGAGCCGCGGCTCAAGGAGGAGGAGACCGGGTTCAAGGGCACCGGGAGCTGAGTGCCGGAGGGGGGAGTCGAACCCCCACGCCCTAGGGCACACGGACCTAAACCGTGCGTGTCTACCTGTTCCACCACTCCGGCGGGAGCGGCTCGATTGTTACAGCCCCAGGTCCTTGCGCAGCTTCGCCACGTGGCCCGTGGCCTTGACGTTGTACTGAGCCACCGCGACCTTCCCCTGCTCGTCGACGACGAACGTCGAGCGGATGACGCCCTGCACGGTCTTGCCGTAGAGCTTCTTCTCGCCGAACGCGCCCCAGGCCTCCATGACCGTCTTGTCGGCGTCGGAGAGCAGGGTGATGCCGAGGGACTCCTTCTCGCGGAACTTGGCCAGCTTCTCGGGCTTGTCGGGCGAGATGCCGAGCACCTCGTAGCCCTCGCCGCGCAGCGACGCGAGGTTGTCGCTGAAGTCGCAGGCCTGCTTGGTGCAGCCGGGCGTCATCGCCGCCGGGTAGAAGTAGACGATCACCTTCCTGCCCGCGAAGTCCGAGAGCGAGACCTCGGAGCCGGTGTCGTCGGGCAGGGTGAAGGACGGGGCGGCGTCGCCGGGCGCGAGTCGGTCGGTCACGCCGGCGATCCTGCCACGCCCCCGCTTGTTGCGAACCATGTGCAACTAACTAGGGTGTGCGAGTGACCGCGCCCACCGTCGACACCCGTGCCGAGCCGACGGTCCAGGCGTGGACCGACCGGGACAAGTGGCACATCGCCGGGATGTCCGGGTTCGTCCTGCTCCTCAACGTCGTCGGCTGGGGCGTCCTGGTGCTCGCCGTGGCGCCGCACGAGTACTCGCTCGGCTCCAGCGGCGTCTACGGCGTCGGCCTGGGGGTCACCGCGTTCCTGCTCGGCGTCCGGCACGCCTTCGACGCCGACCACATCGCCGTCATCGACAACACCACGCGCAAGCTGGTCGGCGAGGGCAAGCCCAGTCTCGGCGTCGGGTTCTGGTTCTCGCTCGGCCACTCCAGCGTCGTGTTCGGGGCTGCGGCCCTGATCGCCTTCGGCGTGGAGGCGGTGTCGGGCACCGCCCAGGACGAGAACTCCACGATGGCCGTCACGCTGGGCCTGGTGGGCAGCATCGTCGCCGGGACCTTCCTCATCCTCATCGGCCTGACGAACCTGGCCTCGGTCGTCGGCATCGTGCGGGTCTTCCGCGGCATCCGCACCCACGGCATCGACGAGCACGAGCTGGAGCACCACCTCCACTCCCGAGGGTTCCTGGCCCGCCTGCTCGGCGGCGCCACCAAGCGGGTCACGAAGCCCTGGCACGTCTACCCGGTCGGCCTGCTGATGGGCCTCGGCTTCGACACCGCCTCCCAGGTCGCCCTCCTGGTGCTCGCCGCCGGCACGGCGGCGTCCCCGCTGCCGTGGTTCGCGATCCTCGTGCTGCCGGTGCTCTTCGCCGCCGGGATGAGCCTCTTCGACACCGCCGACGGGCTGTTCATGGCTCGCGCCTACCGCTGGGCCTTCATCCGGCCCGTGCGCAAGGTGTTCTACAACCTCACGGTCACCGTGCTGTCGGTCCTGATCGCGCTGGTGGTCGGCGGGATCGTCCTGGCCGGGGTGCTGGTGGACCGGCTGGGCATCGAGTCCGGTCCCCTCGCGGCGGTCGGCGCCCTCGAGCTCGATCTCGTCGGCTACATCGTGGTGGGGCTCTTCGTGGTGACGTGGGCGGTGGCGCTGTCGATCTGGAGGTTCGGGCGGATCGAGGAGCGGTTCGCGCACCAGCCGATCCAAGGCTGACGCGGTGGGGGCCGCGGTCGCGGGTGGTTGGTAGGTTCGGCTCGTGAGCAACGGGAGCGACCCCTCGGCCCTGGCTGCCGAGATCGAGGAGACGCGGGAGCGTCTCGCCGGCACGATCGACGAGCTGATGCACCGCGCCAGCCCCAAGACGATCGTGTCGCGCGAGGTGGCCGACGTGAAGGCGTTCTTCGTCGACCCGGTCACCGGGGAGCCACGGACCGACAACATCCTGAAGGTCGTCGGAGGCGTCGTCGGCACCATCGCGGTGTTCGTGGTGCTGCGCAAGCTCACCCGTTGAGCCCCGAGCCGACCGAGCCGACGTGAGTGACAAGACACCCATCAAGATGCTCCACGACCGGGTGTTGGTGGAGCTGGACCGGGACGCCGGAGAACGTCGTTCGTCCGGCGGCATCGTCATCCCGGCCACCGCCGCCATGGGCGCCCGGCGCCTCGCCTGGTCCCGCGTGGTCGCGGTCGGCCCGCACGCGCGGGCCGTCGAGGTGGGCGACCGCGTGCTGTTCGACCCGGACGACAAGTCCGAGGTCGAGGTGCACGGTGAGACCTACGTCGTCATGCGCGAGCGCGACGTGCACGCGGTGGCGGCCGACCGGCTCGGCGGAGAGGGTGGCGAGTCCACCGGGCTCTACCTCTGACCTACGTCTGACCTGCCCATAACCCCGCCGGTCGGGTGAGCGTTGTCACCGCGTGCTCCGACGTCTGTTCGCCGTCCTCGCCGTCCTGTCCCTGCCGCTGGCCGGGGCCACCGTGGTGGGGGGCGCGACCGCGGCTCCGCCGGCGGCCGCCGTGGGAGAGAGGCAGAAGAAGCCGACGTACCAGGCGACGATCCGGGTGACCAAGCACGGCATCCCGCACGTCACCGGCAAGACCTTCAGCGACCTCGGCTACGGCAGCGGCTACATGGCCGCCGACGCCAGCGCCTGCACCCTGGTCGACACCCTCATCACCGGCCGCGGCGAGCGGTCCCTGTGGTTCGGCAAGGACGCTCGCTACGACGACCAGGTCACGCTCGAGGCCTCCAACCTGCAGGTCGACGCGTTCGTGACCGACCTGCGCAACCGCAAGGTCGTGGAGAGGCTGCTCGCCGACAAGGTCAACGGCCCGGGACGTCAGGCGCGCGCGCTGGTCCGCGGCTACGTCGCCGGCGCCAACCGCTGGCTGCGGGACAACAAGGTGACCGACCCGGCATGCAGGAAGCACGCCTATCTCGCTGACCACGCCAAAGGGCTGGGCAAGGTCACCGAGCTCGACCTCTGGTACGGCGTCTACCTCGCCAACCTGCTCGCCTCGTCCGGGGTGTTCCTCAAGGAGATCGTCGACGCGACCCCGCCGTCGCCGAGCGACCCCGGCATCCCCGATCCCGGCGACCTCCCGGTCACGCTCGGTGATCTGACCCCCGCCGAGCAGGAGGCGGTCCTCGAGGGCCTGGGCCGCGGCGCCGGGAACCCGTTCGGCTCCAACGCGACCGCGATCGGTGGGGACCGGAGCACCACCGGGCGCGGCATGATCCTGGGCAACCCGCACTTCCCCTGGCGCGGCCGGTACCACTTCACCCAGCAGCACCTGACGATCCCCGGCAAGTACGACGTCGCCGGCGCCTCGCTGATCGGGTCCCCGGTGGTCAACATCGGCTGGAACAAGAAGGTGGCCTGGAGCCACACCGTGTCGACGGCGTACCGCTTCACGCCGTACGAGTACACCCTCCTCGGCCCCACGACCTACCTGAGCGACACCGGGCCGCAGGCCCTCGAGCGCCGCCAGGTGAAGGTCAGGGTCCGCCAGCCCGACGGCAGCATCGGCACGGTGGACGAGGACCTGTGGCGCACCGAGCAGGGCTACGTGGCCGAGTCGCCAGCGACCCTCATGCTCTGGACCCCCGCCAGCGCCTGGGCGATCCGGGACGCCAACGGCGAGCACCTGCGCACGATCGACACCTTCCTCGAGATGGGCAAGGCCCGCAACGTCCGGGACCTGCTGCGCAGGCAGGACCGGGCCGCCGGGATGCCGTGGGTCAACACCACGGCGGCGGACCGCGCCGGCGACGTGCTCTACGCCGACCACTCGGTGGTGCCCAACGTGCCCGACGCCCTGGCGCAGGAGTGCATGACCCCGGTCGGCCGGGTGCTCTTCGAGCTGGCCGGGCTCCCCGGCCTGGACGGCACCCGGGCCGGCTCGTCCTGCGCGTGGCGGACCGACCCGGACGCCGCGCGACCGGGAGTGTTCGGCCCCACGAACCTGCCGGAGGTGGTCCGCCGCGACTACGTGATGAACGCCAACGACTCCTACTGGACCCCCCACGCGTCGGTGCGCCTGGAGGGTTTCGCCCGGATCATCGGCTGCGAGCGGTGCGAGCGCACCATGCGCACCCGGATGGTCACGCAGTACGTCGAGGACCGGCTCGCCCGACGCGGCGGTGCCGGCAAGGAGAGCCCGCGCAGCCTCCGGCGGCACGAGCACGAGAACCGGCTCCGAGCCGCCGAGGTGATGGCCGTCGGCAACGACCTGGTCGAGCTCTGCAACGCCACCGGTGAGACCGCGGCCTGCGGGGTGCTGGAACGCTGGGACGGGCGCTCGACCCGACGCTCGGTCGGCACGCACATCTTCGAGGAGTTCCTCGAGCGCGCTCCCGAGGGCTCCCTGTGGGAGGTGCCGTTCGACCCGGCGGACCCGTTCAACACCCCGCGCGACCTGGCGGAGACCAACGCCGACGTGCAGGCCGCGCTCAAGGCCGCCATCGAGCACCTGCGCTCCGAGGGCGTGCCGCTGGACGCCAGGTGGGGGTCCCTCCAGGTCGCCGGCGACCGCGGCGCGAGGCCGATCCCGCTGGGCGGCGGCATGGGCGACGCCGCCGGCAACGCCAACGCGCTCGCGTCGCGCAAACCGGTCCAGAACGCCGACCGCTACAAGCCGATCACCTACGGCTCGTCCCACATCCAGGCGATCGCGTTCAAGGACCGCGGCAGGGTCCAGGCCCGGACGATCCTCACCTACGGCCAGTACGAGAACCCCCGCTCGCGGTGGCACCAGGACCAGACGCGGCTGTTCTCGAGGGGTCGGTGGGTGCGGTTCCCGTTCACGTCGGCCGAGATCGCCCGGCACCTGGTCCGCTCAGTGACGCTCCGCGGCCGCTGACCGGTTTAGACCGGCTACCGGAATTCTCTGGGTAACGTGACGTTAACAACCTCTGTTACCTCATAGTGGATCTTGTGAGGGAGACAAGATCGGACCACCAGCTCTCGCCGCCCCTGGTCCAGGTGCACGCCGACAGCGAGCTGGGACTCGCCAGCCTCCTCGGGCTGGCACCGGGGTCCGGCGCCGCCCACGGGCCGCAGCTGCGGGCCGGGGTGTTCGTAGCAGTCGTCTTCTGCTTCGCCCTCGCGCTCTTCCTCCTCAGCCTGGGTGCCGTGCTCTGACCCAGGGCCTGAGCCGGTCCTCGGGAGCCTGATGCGGGTGGCCCCGGCCCGGGCACTACTGTCCGCTCATGGCGGTGACCCCGGGCGAGGAGCACGCCGTCCCGGTGTTCTTCCTGTCCGACAGCACGGGCATCAGCGCCGAGATCATGGGCAACGCCCTGCTCATCCAGTTCCCCGACGTGCGCTTCGAACGGCGGCTCTACCCGTTCATCACCACGATCGAGGAGGCGCAGCGGGTCGTCCGGATCCTCGACGAGGCGATGGCCGGACCGGTGACGCCGCTGGTGTTCGTCACCGCCGCCGAGGACGCCATCCGGCTCGAGCTCGCCAGGACGACGGCGCCCAGAATCGACTTCTTCGACATGCACATGCAGCGGGTCGAGGAGATCCTGCACGCGCGGGGCATGCGCCAGGCCGCCCGGTTGCACGGCGTCGGCGACATGAAGCGCTACAACACCCGGATGGCGGCGGTGGAGTTCACCATCGAGCACGACGACGGGCAGAGCGTCCGCTCGCTCGAGAAGGCGGACGTCATCCTGCTGGCCCCCTCGCGGTGCGGCAAGACCCCGACCAGCATGTACCTCGCGCTCCAGCACGGGCTGTTCGTCGCCAACTACCCGCTGGTCCCCGAGGACCTCGAGTCCGCTGAGCTGCCCCGGCCGGTCCGGGAGCTGGCCGACCGGTGCGTCGGGATCACGACGACTGTCGAACGGCTCAGCCGGGTACGCAACGAACGGCGGCCCGGCTCGGAGTACGCGACGCCGGACCAGTGCCGCTGGGAGCTGCGCCGGGCTGCACAGATGTACGCCGCCCACCGGCTGCCGGTCATCGACTCCTCGGCCAAGTCCGTGGAGGAGATGGCCACGATGATCATGCAGACGTTCAAGGACACGAAGAAGGAGAGACCATGAGCAACGTCCGCTGGTTCTCGGACCTCGGGATGGCGGACCTGGAGGAGGTCGGAGGCAAGAACGCCTCCCTCGGCGAGATGGTCTCCCAGCTCTCCGACCTGGGCGTCCGGGTGCCCGACGGCTTCGCGACGACCGCTGCCGCCTACCGCTCCTTCATCGGGGACACCGGCCTCGCCGAGCGCATCGACGGCCTGCTCGACGGCCTCGACACCGACGACGTACGCCGGCTCGCCGAGGTCGGCAAGGAGATCCGGGCCGCGGTCGTGGCGCAGGAGTTCCCGGCCGACCTGGAGGCCGACATCCGGACGGCGTACGACCGGCTGGCCGAGGAGAGCCGCCAAGGAGACGGGCAGAGCGAGCCGTCGTTCGCCGTCCGCTCCAGTGCCACCGCTGAGGACCTACCCGACGCGTCGTTCGCCGGCCAGCAGGAGACCTTCCTCAACGTCCGCGGGATCGACGCGGTGCTCACCGCTGTCCGCGAGGTCTTCGCGTCCCTCTACAACGACCGGGCCATCGCCTACCGGGTGCACCACGGGTTCGCACACGCCGACGTCGCGCTGTCGGCCGGGGTCCAGCGGATGGTCCGCTCGGACGTGGGCGCGTCCGGCGTCATGTTCACCATGGACACGGAGTCGGGGTTCACCGATGCGGTGTTCGTGACCTCGGCGTACGGCCTGGGCGAGGGTGTGGTGCAGGGCGCCGTCAACCCCGACGAGTTCTACGTCTACAAGCCCGCGCTGCGGGCCGGCCGGCCCGCGATCCTCAAGCGCGGCGTCGGCGGCAAGGCGACCAAGATGGTCTACACCGACGACGAGACGGTCGGCCGCACCACCGAGTTCGTCGACGTCGACCCCGCCGAGCGCCGGAGGCTGAGCCTCACCGACCAGGAGGTCGAGGAGCTCGCCCGGCACGCGCTGGTCATCGAGGAGCACTACGGCCGCCCCATGGACATCGAGTGGGGCAAGGACGGCGTCGACGGGCAGATCTACGTCCTCCAGGCCCGCCCGGAGACGGTCCAGTCGCGGGCGACCGGGGCGCTGGAGCGCTACAGGATGCCGAAGGAGTCGGTCGCCGGCGCGGACGTGCTGGTCGAGGGCCGGGCGATCGGCCAGAAGATCGGCGCCGGCGCCGTGCGGGTGCTCGAGAGCGCCGACCAGATGAGCGACTTCCAGGCCGGCGAGGTGCTGGTCGCCGACATGACCGACCCCGACTGGGAGCCGATCATGAAGCGGGCCGCGGCCATCGTCACCAACCGGGGCGGGCGCACCTGCCACGCCGCGATCATCGCCCGCGAGCTCGGCATCCCGGCCGTGGTCGGCACCGGCAGCGGCACCCGCGAGCTGACCGACGGCCGCGAGGTGACGGTCAGCTGCGCGGAGGGCGACACCGGGCTGGTCTACGAGGGCCTGCTCGACTTCTCCGTCGAGCGCACCGAGCTCGATACGATGCCCGACCTCCCGGTCAAGATCATGATGAACGTCGGCACCCCGGAACAGGCCTTCTCCTTCGCCCAGCTGCCGCACCGTGGCGTCGGGCTGGCCCGGCTCGAGTTCGTCATCAACCGGCAGATCGGCATCCATCCCCGGGCGCTGCTCCAGCTCGAGTCCGATCCGGCCCGGCTGCCGGACGACCTGCGCGCCGACATCGAGGAGACCATCGCGGCGTACGCCGGCCCGCGGGAGTTCTTCGTCCAGCGCGTCGCCGAGGGGGTCGCGATGCTCGGTGCCGCGTTCGCGCCCTACCCCGTGATCGTGCGGATGTCGGACTTCAAGTCCAACGAGTACGCCAACCTCGTCGCCGGACCGCTCTACGAGCCCGACGAGGAGAACCCGATGATCGGCTACCGCGGGGCGTCGCGCTACCTCTCCGAGGACTTCGCCGAGTGCTTCGCGATGGAGTGCGAGGCGCTGCGTCACGTCCGCGACGACATGGGCCTGACCAACGTCTGGGTGATGATCCCGTTCGTCCGCACGCTCAAGGAGGCGAAGGGCGTCATCGACCTGCTCGGCCGGCACGGCCTGGTGCGCGGCGAGAACGACCTCAAGGTCGTGATGATGTGCGAGATCCCGTCCAACGCGGTCATCGCCGAGCAGTTCCTCGAGCACTTCGACGGCTTCTCGATCGGCTCCAACGACATGACCCAGCTGACCCTGGGTCTCGACCGGGACTCGGCCCTGGTCGCCGACGGGTTCGACGAGCGCGACCCGGCGGTCCTGCACATGCTCGAGCTGGCCATCGCGGCCTGCAAGAAGCAGGGCAAGTACGTCGGCATCTGCGGTCAGGGACCCTCCGACCACCCGGACCTCGCCCAGTGGCTGCTCGAGCAGGGCATCGAGTCGATGTCGCTCAACCCGGACACGGTCGTCGACACCTGGCTGGCGCTGGCGAAGGGCCGGTGAGAGCTACTTCTTCCTCAGACCGCACGTCGCCGGCGCGTCGAGGACCGTGCCGTCGGCGGCGAACCGGGAGCCGTGCAGGGGGCAGTCCCAGCTGCGCTCGGCGTCGTTCCAGCTGACGATGCCGCCGAGGTGCGTGCACACCGCCGAGACCGATCGCTCCTGTCCATCCGTGCGCGAGACCGCGACCGGGCGGCGCAGCGGCCCGTCGCCACGGACGACGCCCTCGCCCTCCTCGGGTGGGCCGGACCGGCCGGGCAGGAGGGGCTTGGCCCAGCCCTGGGTCATGTGCCACCCCACCTCCGCGTTGACCAGTGCGGCCTTGGCCAGGCCGCGCGCCTCGCGGCCGCGCCACGTCCCCCAGGCCTCGGCCCACTCCAGGTGCCCGCCGAGGATGCGCCCGCTCAGGGCCAGCGAGGCCGCGACCGCGTTGGTCATGCCCCACTTGGAGTAGCCGCCGGCCATCAGCAGGTGGTCGTTGCCCGGCACCAGAGGGCCCGCGAAGGGCAGCTCGTGGTGGGGGAGGAAGTCCTGGGCCGACCAGGCGTGGGTCTCGACCGCACCCGGCCAGTGCCCCGTGGTCCAGGCCCGCAGGGTGTCCAGCCGCTGCTCCGTTGACCCGCCCCGGCCGGTCGGGTGGCCGTTGCCGCCGACCATGAGCAGGGACCCGCGACCGTCCGGCCCGTCGGGTACGTCGCGCAGGGACCGGGACGGCTGGTCGGCGGACAGGTACATGCCGTCCAGTGCGAGCCCCGGCACCCGGAACGCCAGGCCGTAGGAGCGCGCCGGCTTCATCCGGGCGAAGAACCCGCCGCGGTCCAGGATCGGCATGTTGGTCGCGACGACCACCGTGCCGGCCTCGATGGGACCGTGCTCGGTGATCGCCTGGTACGGGCCGGTGCCGGTCAGCTTCTCCACCCGGGTGCCCTCGAGCACCGTCACCCCGTGGGACGTCGCCTCCCGGGCCAGCGCCTGCACCAGCGCGAGCGGGTCCACCTGGCACTGGTCGGCGAGCCGCACCGCCCCGCGGGTGGGGTAGGGGGACCTCGTCCAGCCACTCCGTCGGCAGCCCGGCACGCCGCGCGGCCTCGTGCTCCTGGCGCACCTGCCGCTCGCCGCGCGCGGTGTTGGCGTAGGTGTAGGCCGGGCGGTGCTGGAGGTCGACGCCGTGCTCCTCGCAGAAGCGCTCCAGCCAGGCCTGGGCCTCACGGTTCCCGTCGACGTAGTGCCGCACCACGGGCTCCGGGTGCTTCGAGGAGATCTGCGCGAGCCGGGTGCCCTGCAGGAGGCTGATCTTGGCGGTGCTCCGGCCGGTGGTGCCCGCCCCGACCCGGTCCGCCTCGAGGACGACCACCCGACGCCCGGCCCGGCCCAGCAGCAGCGCGGTCGTCAGCCCGGTCAGCCCACCACCGACGACCACGACGTCCACCGCGCCGCCGACGTCCGCGGGCGGTCGGGGCGCCCGCGGGTTGCGGTCCTCCCAGATCGACGGGAGCGTCATCGGTCCGCCTCCTGGTGCCTCGCGGCGGCGGTCCGGATCCGTCGACCCTGCTCCACGTCCTCACGCTCCTTCTTCTCGGCCTTGTCGATGTTCCGGTCGTCACGTGGCGGCAGCTGGATGGTCTCCTCGGCCGCCAGGCCCGACTGCAGCTCGCGGCCGCGCTCGAGCTCGGCGTCGAGCTCGGCGCCGAACAGCAGGGCGAGGTTGGTCAGCCAGAGCCAGAGGAGGAAGACGATCACGCCCGCGAGAGCGCCGTACGTCTTGTTGTAGGAGGAGAAGTTCGCGACGTAGAAGCCGAAGGCGGCCGAGGCGACGGCCCAGGCCACGATGGCCAGGACGGCTCCGGGGCTCATCCAGCGGAACCTCGGCTGCTTCACGTTCGGGGTGAAGTAGTAGAGCAGCGCGACGACGAGGACCACGATCGCGAGCAGCACCGGCCACTTCGCGATGGCGAACACGGTGACCGCGGTCGAGCCCAGGCCGACCGAGTCGCCCACGGCCTCGGCGACCGGGCCGGTGACCACCAGGCCGGCCAACGTGGTCGCGACGAGGAGGACCAGGACCGCGGTCAGCAGCAGCATCGCGGGCCGCAGCTTCCAGACCGGACGCCCCTCGCGGATCTCGTAGATGCGGTTCATCGCGCGGCCGAACGCTCCGACGTAGCCGCTCGCGGACCACAGCGCGCCGGCGAGACCCAGGACCAGGGCCAGGCCTGCGCCCTGCGACCGGCTGAGCTCCCGGAGCGTCGGGCCGACCGCGTCGACCACCCCTCCGGCGCCCACCGTCTCGAGGATCCCCAGGACCTCGTCGACGGCCTCGGTGCCCTGGCCCACCAGCCCGAGCAGCGAGGTGAGCGCGAGGGCGGCGGGGAAGAGCGCCAGGACCGCGTAGTAGGTCAGCGCCGCCGCCAGGTCGGTGCACTGGTCGTCGGAGAACTCGCGGAGCGTCTTCCTGACGACGTACGACCAGGACCTCTTGTCGAGGTCGGTCGGCGAGTCGACCTTGGCGTCCGACTCGGGGTCTGCCTGCGGGCTCGGGCGACGGTCCTGTCCCGTCTCCCGTCTCGTCGCGCTCATGTGCGGCTGGTGCCCGATGCGCGCGCCGGTGATGCGCCCCGAGCGTCCGCGGTCGGCGTTCCCACCTGGAGGGGTGGTGACCGGTCGGTCACCGGCTAGCGGCGCGGCCCCAGGGCGTCCGCCGAGGCGACCAGGCCGAGCTCCGCGTTCTCGGCGTCGGCGAGGTGGTTCCGGGTCGGCTGCAGGCGCAGGTCCGGGATCTTCGCCGCCGCGAGGGTGGCCAGGATCATCACCACGCCCATCACCGTGAAGCCCACGGTGTAGCCGCGCTCGACGGGGAAGCCGCTGGTGCCCACGTGCGCGGTCACGATGCCGGCCATGACCGCCGTGCCCAGCGACCCGCCGATGGTGCGGATGTTGGCGTTCATGCCGCTGGCGACCCCGGTCTGCTCCGCAGGGACGGCCGCGATCACCACGCCGGCCAGGCTCGAGAAGACCAGGCCCGAGCCGACGCCCTGCACCGTCGTCGCGGCGTAGAGCTGCCAGGTCGCGTCGTGGAAGAACGCGATCGACAGGAACGAGACGCCCGCCAGCATCAGACCGGACCCGATCACGACCCGGGCGCCCATCCACGCGATGAGCCGGGCCGTGGTGAACCCGACCAGGAAGCTCGCCGCCGCGGAGGGGACCAGCAGGTAGCCCGACTCGGTGATCGTCGCCCCGAAGCCGTAGCCGGCCTCGGTCGGCGTCTGCAGCAGCTGGGGGACGAAACCGAACGCCGCGAAGGTGGCGAAGCCCATGGCGCCGGCCACGACGTTGGCCGTCCACATGCCACGGCGGCGCATCAGGTGCATGTCGATCATCGGCACCGGCACCCGCAGCTCGGTGCGGACCCACGCCCAGCCGGTCACGGCGGCGAGCGCGAACAGGCCGAGCACCCGTCCGGACAGCCAGCCGTGCTCGTTGCCCCAGCTGAGGCCCAGCAGCAGGGCGACCAGGAAGAACGCCAGCAGGACCGCCGGCAGCACCGGGAGCCGGGCGGGGGTGCGGACCGGGGACTCGGGGACGACGAGGAACGCCGTCACCGCGGCGACGAGCGTCGCGCACATCGGGAGCAGGAACAACCAGGCGTAGCCGAGGCCATCGACGATCGGGCCGGCGATGACGATGCCGACGCCGAACCCGACGGCGGTCAGGGAGGCCAGCACGCTGAGCGCGCTGTTCATCTTGGCGTCGAACTCGTCGCGGATGATGCCGAACGACAGCGGCAGCACGCCGCCACCGGCGCCCTGGACGACCCGGGCCGCGATCATCCAGCCGACGTTGGGCGCGAGCGCGGCCAGCAGCGAGCCCACCGAGAGCAGCACGAGGCAGAGCACCAGCATCCGCACCTTGCCGACCACGTCTCCGACCCGGCCGAGCAGCGGCGTGCAGATCGAGGCGGAGAGCAGGTAGGCCGTGAGCACCCAGGTGACCGTCTGCTGGTCGGTGTCGAGCTCGGCCTGGATGGTCGTCAGCACCGGCACGGTCAACGACTGGAGGAGGACGAACGAGCACACGGACAGCGCGAGCACGGCGAAGGTGACGGAGGTGCCGCCCCTCGCCCACGACTGCCGATTGGTTGCCATAGGCAACCAAGTCTAGAGGTGTCGTCCGGGCGGTGCGGCACCTGGCGGGTCAGCGAGACTACCTAGGTAGTTCCTAGGTCTGTGTGGTGGGATGGGGGTCGTGCGTTCGCCCGCCCTCGCC
>NZ_JAEMSS010000074.1 GCF_016462705.1 Nocardioides sp.
GGCGGGGGTGGCGCCGGGACGGGTCGCGGCGTCTTGCCGTCGAGCCAGTCCCGCGCCGGCTGGAACCAGAGCATGATGATGGCGCCGACGACGACGGCGGACAGGAACCCCCCGACCGCGACCCCGCCGACGAACAGCGGCGGCGCGAGGACCGTGAGCACGAGCCGCGCCGGGCGCGAGCGGCGCATGACCTGGTAGCCCAGGATGGCGGCGGCCGTGGCGCACGCCGCGGCCACCATGATGAGCACCCGCATCAGGGTGAGCGTCCCCTGCAGGTCGAGCCCGAGCCACTCGCCGAGAGCGGTGCCCCGGAACTCCTGCACCGCCTCCCGGGTGTCGGCCGAGCGCAGTCCGGCGATCCGTTCGAACGCGGCCAGGACCACGACCACCGAGCCGGCCATGACCATCGCGGCGGCGATGGTCACCTGGGTCGGCCGGGGCGCGGCTTTGTCGGGCATTCGTCCATTGTCCTGGCCGTCCGCAACATCCTCCGTGCCGGGCGTGCCCGGCGGCCGTCGCGCGGCCGTCGCGCGGCTCCGCCATCGTCCTCGAGGACGACGGCGTCCAGCACATGTGGGCCACCGACGCCATGGCCCGAAGTGACCAGATGCAGTGCCGTTCGGACCATCCGCAAAGTAGTTCACCATTCAACCCCATCGCCAGAACCCCTGATCTCAGCCATCTGGTGAGGTCCTCGGGCGGGAGAGGCTCCCGAGGCTCGTGTGTTTTCACTGGGGGGTCTCGTGCCGAATCTTGTTGCTGCCATCAGTTCCAGCCTGCGCGTCCGGATGGTGCTGTTCGCCGCCATCGCGCTCGCGCTGGTGCTGCCACAGAGCGGCCTGGGACAGTCCGGCCAGCTGAGCGGCGCGGACGGCACCGAGCTCAGCCTCGTCGACGCTCCGGCCGTGCCGTTGAGCGCCAAGGTGGACATCACGACGCCGACCGGCGTGCTGGCGACGGGGTACACCCGCGACAGTGGCCAGGCGTACAACGACACCCTCGGCTTCGGCTGGGTGCGGCAGGACAGCCTCGCCGGCGCCCACGTGCCGCACGGGACGCCCCAGACCGGTACCGCGACGAACGCGGGCAACACCCGCAACCGCGACACCTGCAGCGCGGTCGCGCAGCACCAGCGGTCGTTCATCCACATGCAGGCACCTGCGGCGGGGGCCAACGACCCCACCCCCATCGCGTGGGAGTACGCCCTGGCCAACGGCCGCTACCAGGTGACCGTGGGCGTCGGCGACCCGAGCATCGGCTCGGACCCCGAGGCCCACACCATCCACGTCGAGGGCGTCACCGCCTTCGACGGCTACGGCAAGCAGAC
The DNA here is from genome assembly GCF_016462705.1 of Nocardioides sp. Classification (GTDB taxonomy): domain Bacteria; phylum Actinomycetota; class Actinomycetes; order Propionibacteriales; family Nocardioidaceae; genus Nocardioides. Next base: position 1,328 of record NZ_JAEMSS010000074.1, read on the forward strand.
CGGCAGCGGCTGCACCACAACCGGGATCCGCACGACCACCGTGTGGGCCGACGTCACCGACGGCAAGCTCACCGTCGACGCGCTCGGCGGCACCAACACCAAGCTCTCCTTCGTCACCATCGACAGCGTCCCGCTGACCGGTCTCACGGCCACCCCCGGGACGAGCAGCGTCGACCTCGACTGGACCGACACCCCCGGGGCGACGTCGTACCAGGTCCGCCGCAGCACCACGCTCCCGGTGCTGCCGACGGCGGCCGCACTGGGCACGGTCACCACCTCGGCCTTCACCGACACTGCCGTGGTGGCCGGGCAGGTCTACTACTACTCGGTCACCCCGGTCGGCTCCCCCGGTGGTGCGGGCGGTGACGTCGTCCGGGCCCAGATCGACGCCCCCACCGCCACGCAGCCGACGCTGCCGGTCAAGATCGACTTCACCACCACCGCGGGCGCCGCCGCCGTGCCGGCGACCTGGACCCCCGACACCGGGGCCAACTACAACAACAGCCGCGGCTTCGGCTGGGTCGACGCCGGGACGCAGGTGCCGCTCGACCTCACCGCCAGCGCTCGGGTGCGCACCGGCAACGACGTCGCGAACATCACCGACGCCACGCTGACCAGCTTCAACCACATGCAGTACAACAACGTCAGCGGCGCTTCCACCGGCAACCCGCGCGCCGGCAGCTGGCAGATCGCCGTGCCCAACGGCAGCTACGACGTCACCGTCACGGCGGGCGAGCCGACACCGGGCTCCGACCTGACCTCGCACCGCATCAACGTCGAGGGCACCCAGGCCGTCAGCCTTCCGATCTCGAGCACGACGCCGCCCACCGGCGCCGCCCGGTTCAAGTCCGGTGACGCCCGCGTCACCGTGAGCGACGGCTTCCTGACCGTGGACCCGATCGGTGGCACCAACACCAAGATCGCCAGCCTCACCATCACCCCGACGCCGTCCGACCTGCCGCCGGCAGCCCCTACAGGCCTCGTCGCGACCGCGGGCAACCACGCGGTGACGCTCGACTGGACCGACAACACCGAGGCCGACCTCGACGGCTACCGCGTCTACCGCGGCACCGGCGCCACGGTGGACACCACCGGCACCCCGGTCAGCGGCACCACCCTGGTGGAGGCGTCGACCTTCATCGACACCACCGCCGAGAACGACACGAGCTACCGGTACGTCGTCGTCGCCGTGGACGCCGCAGGCAACGCGTCACCCGCGTCGACCTCCGTCACCGCCCAGCCCGACGCCGCCAGCGCCACCGAGATCCCCCTGCCCTTCGGCATCGCCTTCGGAACCCAGACCTCGGAGGTGCCGGGCGGCTACCTCAAGGACTACGGCCAGCCGTTCACCAACACCCGCGGCCGCGGCTTCGTCGACCCGTCGACGCACGCGCCCCTCAGCCTCGTCGGCAACGGCCGGTTCCGCGATGCCCGCGGCACGGAGACGATCGCCCAGCGCGGGCTGATGCACCTGCGCGCCAACGAGATCACCGGCTCGTTCGCCAACCTCAAGATCCCCGGCGACTACGAGGTCGCCGTGCCCAACGGCACCTACGACGTGACGATGAGCGCCGGCGACCAGCCGGGCGCCTCCACGGCCGCCTGCCCCGCGCCCTGCTACGACTCCGTCCACACCCTGACGGCCGAGGGCGTCGCGGTCATCGACGGCTTCCAGGCCACGGCGGCCCAGGAGTTCGAGCAGCGGACCAAGCGGATCACCGTCCTCGACGGCAAGCTGACGATCGGTGCCGCCGGCGGCACCAACACCAAGATCAACCACCTGCGCGTCGTGGCCGTCGACACCACCGCCCCGGCCGCCCCGGGCGCGCTGTCCGCGACCCCCGCCGACAGCTCGGTGTCGCTCGCGTGGACCGCGTCCGCCGACACCGACGTGGTCGGCTACCGCGTCTACCGCTCGACCTCCAGCCCGGTCGCCCTGACGGCGGGGAACCGGCTGACCCCGGACCCGCTCGCGGCGCTCGCGTTCAACGACGGCGGAGCCGTCAACGGCACCGAGTACTTCTACGCCGTCACCGCGATCGACGGCGAGGGCAACGAGTCGCCCGCCTCGGACGAGGACTCCGCGACCCCGGCCGACACCACCGCACCGTCCGCCCCGGTCGGGCTCACCGTGGGCGCCGGTGACGAGGAGGCGACACTCAGCTGGACACCCTCGGAGGCTCTCGACCTCGACCACTACAACGTCTACCAGTCGACCTCCGCCAACGTGCTGGTCGACGAGGACAACCTCGTCGGCGAGGTCACGGAGGCGACTTTCCTCGCCCCGGACCTGACCAACGGCACGGCCTACTACTTCGTGGTCACCGCGGTCGACGACGCCGGCAACGAGTCGACGCCGTCCAACGAGGGCTCGGCCGTCCCCACCGAGGCGCCCGACACGGAGTTCCCGGCCGCACCGGCCGGCGTGACCGCCACGAAGGGTGACGGCAAGGTCACCATCGAGTGGACGGCCAACACCGAGAGCGACCTGGCCGGATACCGCATCCTGCGCGCGGCCGTCAGCGGAGGGCCCTACACCGAGGTCGGCCGGGTGCTCGCCGCCGCGACGTCCTACGTCGACAACGACCTGGTGAACGGCCAGCCCTACTACTACGTGGTCACGGCCGCGGACCTGGCCAACAACGTGTCGGTCCCCTCCGCGCAGGTGTCGGCGACCCCGACCGACACCACCGCGCCCGCGGTCCCGGCCGGTCTCACCGCCGCCGCCGGCATCCAGCGCGTCACGCTGACGTGGACCGCGAACACTGAGCCCGACCTCCGCGGCTACCGGATCTACCGGTTCCCGAGCGCCACGCCGCTGATCGACGACGCGCACGAGATCGGCTCCCTGATCAAGCCGGGCCGCACGTTCGTGGACTCCGACCTCGAGCCGGGCGTCCGGCAGCACTACGCCGTCGTGGCCTACGACCTGCTCGGCAACACGTCGGAGGCGACCGCGGTCGTCGACGCCGTGCCGACCGCCGCTCCCGACACCACGGCCCCGGCCGCGCCGGCCGGCCTCACCGCCACCCTCGTCGAGAGCCGTGTCGACCTCGCCTGGGACGCGGTCGCAGCCGGCGACCTGATCGGCTACAACGTCTACCGCTCGGCGACCGCCGGCGGCACGCGGGTCAAGCTCAACAGCGCTCCGCTCACCGGGCGGACGTTCTCCGACTCCTCGGCACCCGCCGGCGCGACCGCTCACTACGTCGTCACCGCCGTCGACACCAGCGCAAACGAGTCCGGCGAGTCCAACCGGGTGACCGCCGACCTGCCGGCCAACGCATTGACGCTGAAGTACACCTTCACGACCGCGGCCGCCCCGGACGTGCCCGGCTACACCAAGGACACCGGCGCGGCGTACACGGCCGCCCGTGGCTACGGCTGGGTCGCCCAGTCGTCGCTGTCCTCCACCGCGCACACGCCGCTCGACCTGACGGCCAACACCCGGCTGCGCACCCGCGCCGCGGCGACCGACCTGCAGAACCGCACCATCCACATGCAGTACGGCGACATCGTCCCGACCCCGACCGCCAACGGGAACCTCACCGCGGGTGCCTGGGAGTACGCACTGCCCAACGGCCGCTACACCGTCGAGGCGAGCGTCGGCGACCAGCCCGGCGGCGCCAAGACCGGCTGCGCCGCCCCGTGCTACGACAGCCAGCACACCGTCCGCGCCGAGGGCGTGCCGATGGTCTCGTCCTTCCAGCCCACGGCGGCGGTCGAGTACCGCACCGGGACCACGACCGTCGACGTCACCGACGGACGGCTCACGGTCGACGCCATCGGCGGCACCAACACCAAGCTGAACTGGGTCACCATCACGAGCGCCGGCCCGCTCGCTCCCGACACCACCGCCCCCGGGGCCCCGACTTCGCTCACCGCGCTGGCCGGCGACACCGTCGCCACGCTGTCCTGGGCGGCGCCCGGCGACCCCGACGTCGCGGGCTACCACGTCTACCGCGGCACCGGTGCGACCGTCGAGGCCGTCACCGCCAACCGCGTCAGCGCGAGCCTGGTGGGAAGCCCGTCGTTCACCGACCAGGGCCTCACCAACGGCACCCAGTACCGCTACGTCGTGACCGCCGTCGACAACTCGGGCAACGAGTCGGCCGCCTCCGTCTCGACCGCCACGACACCGCTGGCCGGCGCCGGCGGCGCGGTCGACGTGAAGGTCAACTTCGCCGACGCCGCGACCGTGCCCCCCTCGGGCTACCTCACCGACTTCGGCCAGGCCTTCGGCACCCGCACCGGGACGAACCAGGGGACAGGTCTGTCCTACGGCTGGGTGCGCATGGGCACCTCGGAGCCGGTGTCGCTCGAGGGCAACGGCCGCAACCGCAACACGCAGGCGACCGACCCGACCAGCCAGCCCGACCTGCGCCTGGCGACGTTCATCCACGCGCAGCTGCCCGCCTCGGTCACCACTGGTGTCCACGTCGACGGCTCGTGGGAGATGGCGGTGCCCAACGGCATCTACACCGTCACGGTGGGTCTCGGTGACCCCGGCGTGCCGGTCGACAGCTCCCACTGGATCAACATCGAGAACCAGAACGGCGTCGCCGCCTTCGTCCCGACCGCGACCGCCTCCGGGAGGTTCGCCGTGGCGACCCGCACCGTGGCCGTCACCGACGGCCGGCTGACCCTGAGCCCGGCGGGTGGCACCAACACCAAGGTCGACTACGTCGACATCACCTCGGTCGACCGCGCCGGTCGCCCCTACACGCTCGCCGTGACCCCGGCGAACCTCGCCACCAACATCGTCGGCAACACCACCGTCGCGACCGACAACGTGCTGAACGCCGACGTCGGCGCGGTCGACGGGACGACCCTGGGCAACGGCAACGTCACGCTGACCCGGGTCTCGGACGGCGTCGCAGTCCCCGGCACCGGCGCCACGAGCGGCGGCGGCGACACCATCTCGTTCCTGCCCTCCGCCCCCCTCCAGGGCGGCGTGCTCTACCGCTTCACCGTCACGTCCGGCGCCAAGGACAAGAGCGGCCGCCCGTTCCTGCCGTTCTCCTCGGTGTTCACCACCGCCAGCGGCGGCGGGACCGGCGGCGGCAGCGGCGACCTGAGCGGCGTGGCCTTCGACCGCACCGACAGCGGTGCGGCGCTGGGTGGCATGTACACCTCGCTGGTCATCGGCCCCGACGGCAAGCTCTACGCCGGGAGCATCACCGGCCAGATCTACCGCTGGACGATCGCCGCCGACGGCTCGCTGACCGCCCGGGAGACCATCAACACGGTCCGCACCCACGCCACGGCCAAGGGCTGGGAGGGTGCTCCGAACCGGACCATCATCGGACTGGCCTTCGACCCGGCGTCCACCGCGGCGAACCCGATCCTCTGGATCACCGACAACTACGCCTACCTGGGCAGCGACGTCCCCGACTTCACGGGAGCGGTGTCGCGGCTGTCGGGTCCGAACCTGGAGAACTACCAGGAGGTCGTGGTCAACCTGCCGCGGTCGATCAAGGACCACGAGACCAACTCGATCGCGTTCAAGGACGGCAAGCTCCTCATCACCCAGGGCTCGATGAACGCCATGGGTGCCAACGACGGCACGTGGCGACGCGACGAGCGCCTGCTCTCCGCCGCGATGCTGCAGCTCGACCCGGCCAAGCTGCCGGCGACCCTGCCGCTCGACGCCGGCACGCCCGAGATGAACATCCCGGCCCGCGGCGGCGTCCCGGCTCACCAGGGCACCTACGACCCGTACGCCCCGAACGCCCCGCTGACGCTGTACGCGACCGGCATCCGCAACGCCTTCGACCTCGTGGCGCACTCCAACGGCCGCGTCTACACCGGCACGAACGGGTCGGCGGCCGGCGGCAACACGCCCGCCACACCGGCGACCCTGCCGGCCGCGTGCGCCACCCGGCCCGACGGCCCGTACACCGCCCCGACCGCGCCGGCCATCACCAACAACCGGCAGGCCGAGACCGACTACCTCTTCGACGTCCACCAGGGCAAGTACTACGGCCACCCGAACCCGTTGCGCTGCGAGTACGTCCTGAACGCCGGCAACCCCAACGGCTACACGGGCAACCCGCTGTTCAAGGTGACCCAGTACCCCCTCGGTCAGCAGGCGGACCCCAACTACGACCTCGAGCACGTCCACGACGCCGGGCTGCACGCCTCGGCCAACGGCACGATCGAGTACAAGAACACCGTGGCCTTCGGCGGCGCGCTCGCCGGCAAGCTGGTCCTGGTCCGCTACAGCGCCAACCAGGAGATCGTGGTCTTCGACGTGGGCGCCGAGGGCGGCGTCTCGGCGGCCGTCACGGGCATCACCGGCTTCACCGGCTTCAAGCAGCCGCTGGACGTCGCCCAGGACGCCACGACCGGCAACCTGTACGTCACCGAGCTGACCGACAACCCGGCCACCACGGGCATCAAGCTGCTCAAGCCCCAGGGCGGCGGCAGCGCCCCCAAGGTCGAGGCCACCCCGCGCGTGGTGTTCACCGAGGTCCAGGGCGGCGCGGCCAGCGCGGCCAAGTCCGTGTCGGTGAAGAACGTCGGCGGTCTGCCGCTGACCATCTCCGCGGCCAGCATCACCGGCGCCGACGCGGCCCTCTTCGCCCGGTCCGGGGGTCCGACCCTGCCCGCGACCGTGCAGCCGGGCGCGACCGTGACCTTCCCGGTCACCTTCAACCCGACCGTGGCCGGCCCGCGGGGCGCGACCCTGCGGTTGACCACCAACGACAGCACCACCCCGACCACGTCGGTGACCCTGCGCGGACTCGGCACGCTCGGGCTGGGAGGCGCCAACGAGCCCTCTCTCCAGTGGGTCCTGGACACCCTCCAGATCCCGGTCGACGTCGGCGACCCCGACCCGACCAACAACGACATGCCCGCCGGCAGCGCCCTGATCGGTGACGAGGTGGCGATGCCCTCCTTCACCAAGGCGGCGTTCGACCGGGTCGTCGGCATCACCCCGCTGTCGCTGTTCGGACCTGCCGGCCCCACCGGCAACCCGAACACCGCGGTGATCGCGGCGCACAGCACCAGCGACCCGTCCGTGCGCACCGTGCTCCTCAACGCCCCGAACGGCTCCAACCAGCAGGTGCTGCCCGAGTGGACCCAGGTGGGGGAGTACGACCTCGACGCCTCCTTCGGCTTCGACGTCACCTTCCCGGGGCTGAGCAACCGGGTCGCCTACAGCGAGGACGCCCTCAACACCTGGGACCCGACCAACAAGCGCAAGATCCGCGTCTACCCGATGAAGAACCCCGACGGCAGCGTCGTGGCGAACACCTTCATCGTCGCCCCGGAGGACGTGCTGAGCCCGGTCGACTTCCAGGACGCGGCGTTCATCGTCACGAACGTCAAGGCCCCGGCCGTGGCGGGCGAGGGCGAGCTCCGGGTCACCCCGGGCGAGCTGGTGTTCTCCGGCGTCCGCGGCTCCACGTCGGCGGCCCAGCCGCTCGTGGTCACCAACAACGGCACGACGCCGCTGCAGATCAGCGAGATCTCGGTGACCGGCACCAACTCGGCGTCGTTCTCGACCACGGCAGCCCCGCAGACCGTGCCGGTCGGCGGCACCCTGTCGATCCCGGTGCGGTTCAACCCCGCGCTGTCCTCGCCGCTGGGCTACCAGAACGCCGTGCTGCGCATCGTCTCCGACGACGCCACGACGCCCACCAAGGACGTCGGGATCTACGGTCTGGCCACCAGCGGTGAACAGGGCAACAACGAGCCACCCCTGAAGGCGGTCGTGGACACCCTCGGCCACCCGGTCGACGTCGGTGGCACCGGGCTCATCCTCGGCACCGGGGCCAACCCGATCGGCGACGAGGTCCGGGCGCCGCTGTTCACCAAGGCCGGCAACGACCCCGTCACCCTGACCCCGGTCGCGCGGTACTCGCCCGACGAGCTGCTGCCCTTCGGGTGGTACGAGCCCAACTCGGGCGACCCGGTCACGCACCCGGTCGCCACGATCGCCCTCGACCAGGAGCAGACCCTCAACCCCGCCATCGTCGCGGGCGGGGCGTCCAGCTTCGACCCGGGTGCCGGCACCTTCGGCATCTACGTCGACTCGGTGAGCTTCGGTCGCAAGAGCTACACCCAGGACGCGCTCAACACGAACATCCCGCACGCCGCACGCATCTACCCGGCCAAGGACCGCTCCGGCGCCGTGCTGCCGAACACCTACCTGGTGACCTTCGAGGACGCCCAGAACGGCGACTACCAGGACTACGTGTTCCGGATGACCGGGGCCAAGCCGGCCGGCGGGGGCGCATCCGGCACCCCGGTCGCGCGCATCGACTTCAAGACGGCCGACGGCGCGGTCGCCTCGGGCTACACCGCCGACACCGGCGCGGCCTACACCGCCGCGCGCGGCTTCGGTTGGGTCAAGCCGGGCACCGCGACGCCGTACGACATGAGCGCCCAGACCCGGGACCGGAGCTCCTCGGTGGAGCGCAAGCTCCAGACCGTGATCCTGGTGCAGCCGACGGCCGCGCAGGCTCCTGAGGGCCCCGGTGCGTGGGAGTACGCCGTCCCGAACGGCACCTACACCGTCACCGTCGGTGTCGGCGACTCCAGCTTCGTCGACTCCGTCCACACGGTGCGGGTCGAGGGCGCCACCGCGATCAACGGCTTCGTGCCGACCACCGCGAGCCCCTTCTCCACGGCGACGGTGACCGTCCCCGTGACCGACGGCAAGCTGACGGTCGACGCCACGGGTGGCACGAACACCAAGCTCACCTACCTGGACATCGACGCGCCGGCCACGGGTGCCGACACCACCCCGCCGACCGTCTCGGTGGCCGTCTCGGGCCTCCGCGCCTCCGCCTCGGCGTACAAGAACGCCGCGACGGTCACCGTCACCGCGTCCGACACCGGTAGTGGGCTCGCGGGTTCGTCGTACAGCCTCGACGGCGCGGCGTTCCGGCCGTACAGCACGCCGGTCGAGGTCACGACCCTCGGCGCGCACACCATCCGGGCCCGCGCCCAGGACCTCGCCGGCAACATCGCCACCACGACCACGACGAGCTTCTCGGTGGTCGCGGCGGACGCCTCGCAGGCCAAGGCGGTGGTCGAGAACGGCGACGGCGTGCCGTTCCCGGACCGGCTCACGATGAGCCGTATCCAGAGCCCGCAGCTGGGGACCACGTGCAAGGAGACGGGCTGCGACCCGGCCACCGGCCCGTTCATCCCGGCCAACTCGGTGCACGACACCTCCTCCCTGGTGATCCGCAACACCGGCTCCGACGGGCTCAACGTCACCGACCTGGTCCTCGCCGGGCCGTTCGCCCTGGTGGACCCCCCGACCCTGCCGGCACTGGTGCCCGCGGGCGCCTCGCTGACCGTCGGCGTGCGCTTCACCGCGAGCACCATCGGGTCCGACGGTGGTCTGTGGGACGGCTCCCTCACCGTCAAGTCCGACGACCCGACCCGCCCGTCGATCCCGGTCCAGCTCGCCGGCTTCTGGCAGTCGCAGTCGGAGAACGGCCAGGAGCCGACCCTGAGCGAGCTCACCCGACTGTTCGGCTACACCACCGCCATCACGTCGGCCGGCGACACCCTCAACAAGCAAGGGGCGATCCACGCCAGTGGTGACGAGGTCCTCAGCCCCTACTGGCTCCGCGCGGACACGACCGCACCGGTGAGCGTCCGCCAGCTGGCGGCCTACCACACCCAGGGCAACACCGCGACGATCGCCTGGCACAGCAAGCCCAGCACGTCGACCACCAACATCGTCACGCACCTGGGCGTGGACGGTCAGTCGATCCTGCCCCGCCGCAACGGCTCCACCACGGCCCCGGCCGCGGGCACGTTCACGCCGACCGGCGCGTTCGGCCTCAAGATCGACGGCGAGTGGAGCGACCCGGTCCGCAACGACCAGGCGGCCGACGTCACCAACGGCTGCACGGCGCCGTGCGGCCACCACCTGAGGGCCTGGGCGGCCCGAGACCGCTCGGGAGCGGTCATCGCGAACACCTACCTGGTCGCGATGGACTACTCGGGCATCAACTACGACTACAACGACAACCTGTTCCTGGTCTCCAACGTGCGACCGGAGACCGCGGCCAACCCGGCGGCGCCGGCACCGCTCCCGGGAGCCGCGTCGCTGCAGCTCCCGTTCTCCAGCGCGGTGGCGGGCACCCTCGCCGACGCGGCGGGCGCGGGCACCGGCTTCACCTCCACCCAGCGCAACCGGCTCGACGTCGCGGCCGGGTCGAGCTCCTACGACCCGACCAAGCTGCACCTGACCACGACGGGGTCCGGGACGCTGGCGATCGACTCGACCGGTGCCACGGGCGCGGGCAGCCCGGCGAACGCCGACAACACCCTGGTCAACGGGCTGCAGGTGCCCTTCGACGGGGACGGCGGCACCTTCACGTTGTCCGCCCGGTCGCTGGGCTCGCCCACGCAGCTCGACGCCGGCAGCGAGCAGCTGGGAGTCATGCTCGGCGCGGACCAGGACAACTTCGTCAAGCTCGCGGTGATCAACCGCGGGGGCGTGCCGGGTGTCGAGCTGTACGGCGAGACCGGCGGCACCGGAGCGACCGTCGGCACGGCGGTCATCCTCCCGTCCCCCGCCACCATCACCTCGATCGACCTGGCTCTCGTGGGCAAGACCTCGACGCGCACGGTCAAGGCGGCCTACCGGATCAACGGCGGCACCTGGACCGTCCTCGACACCTCGTTCGCCGTGCCCGCCGCCGCGGCGGGGAAGGTGTTCGGTGCCCGGACCTACGGCGGCCTCCTGGCCACCAACAAGGGAGGTGCCCCGTTCACGGCCACCTTCGACTCGTTCGGCGTCAGCAACGGTGACCTGACCGCCGTCGCCGCCGACCGCGAGGCGCTCTACCGCCTCGACGTGGCCGGCACCGGCACCTACACGGACACCGCTGGTCGCATCTGGACGCCCGACACCGGTCGCTTCGCGCCGGCCACGGCTCCGGCCGAGGGTGCCGGCCAGGCGCCCCTCGAGATCGCCGGCACCGATGACGACGTCCTCTACCGCACCTATCGCGGCAACGTCGGCAACGTGGCCCAGGCCGAACGGGTCCTCAGCTACACCCTCCCGTCCCGAGGTGCCGGCACGGTCGACCTCCGACTGCACTTCGCGGAGCGCGCGGCCGGCAACGACGCAGCCGGCGAGCGGCTCTTCGACATCGGCGTCGAGGGTGTCACCGTGCGCAAGAGCTTCGACATCGTCGCGGCCGCGGGCGGCCAGAACACCGCGACGGTGCTCTCCGTCGACGACGTCGTCGTCACCGGCGGCGCGGTCAACCTGTCGTTCGCGGCCTCGGTGGACTACCCGGCCATCGCCGCCATCGAGGTCCTCTGCCAGGGCCCGTGCCCGGCGGCGGACACCACGGCACCCGCTGCGCCGACCGGGCTGGGGGGCAGCGTGGGTCTCGCGGGGGTCTCGCTCGACTGGAGCGACGTGGCTGCCGCCGACCTGCTCGGCTACCACGTCTACCGTTCCGGCTCCGCCGGCGGGACGTTCACGAGGCTGACCGACACCCCGGTCTCGATGTCCGGCTACCTGGACGCCTCGCCGCGCAGCGGCACGGTGTACTACCAGGTGCGCGCGGTCGACTCCTCGGAGAACGTGTCCGACCCGTCCGCCACCTTCGTCGTGGCTCCGGCGACGCAGCAGCCCATCCGCATCAACACCGGAGGTCCGGCGCAGACGGTCGGCACCACCACGTGGTCGGCCTGCTCGTCGCTCACCGCCTGCTCGGGCTGGGTCTCGGGGGGCAACGCCTACGCGGAGTCCGACACCATCACCGGTGTCCCGGCGGGGCTGAACAACACGATCTTCCAGTCGGAGTGGACCGGAGGCCAGAACAGCGGCTCGGCGGTCGGCACGCGGGCCTTCGGGTTCAACGTCCCGGTGGCGAACGGCAGCTACGCCGTCCGCCTGCACTTCGCGGAGCTGAACAAGAACGCCGCGAACCTCCGACTGTTCGACGTCCGTCTCGAGGGCGCCACGGTGCTCTCCAACTTCGACGTGTTCACCGCGGCAGGCGGCATCGACAGGGCGGTCGTGAGGGAGTTCCAGGCCTCCGTGACCGACGGGGTCGTGACGATCGACTTCATCACCCGTCGGGAGAACGCGAAGATCTCGGCGATCGAGATCATCCCGGCAGCACCCGACACGACGCCTCCGGGCGCGGTCACCGGGCTCGGGGCGACCGGCTCGACGGCCGGCATCGCGCTGACCTGGGCGGCCTCGCCCGCCAGTGACCTGGCCGGCTACCAGATCTACCGCTCGGCCACCCCGACAGGCACGTTCACGAAGGTGAACACCGCCCTGGTCACCGGCACGTCGTTCACCGACGCGTCGGCACCCGAGGGTGCGTCGTCCTACCAGGTCACTGCGGTGGACCGGGCCGGCAACGAGTCGGCGAGGTCGGCGACGGTCACGAGCACCCGTCCCGACAGCACCCCTCCGGGAGCGGTGACGGGCCTGGCCGCGACGGGATCCTCGTCCGGTGTCGCCCTCACCTGGGCGGCCTCGGGTGCCGGCGACCTGGGCGGCTACCACGTCTACCGGTCCGCCTCGCCCACCGGCACGTTCACCAGGGTGAGCACCGCCCCGGTGACGGCGACCGACTTCGTGGACACCACCGCACCGGCGGGCGTGAGCCACTACCGGGTCACGGCCGTGGACAGGTCCGGCAACGAGTCCGCACCCTCGGCGACGGTCAGCGCGACCCGGACCGACGGCACTCCCCCGGCGCAGCTGACCGGCGTCACGGCGACACGGACCGGGACCAGCGTGACCGTGGCGTGGAGCGGTTCGGCGGCAAGCGACCTCGCGGGGTACTCCGTGTACCGCGCGACGAGCGCCGGCGGGAGCTTCACCAAGGTCACCACCACGCTGCTGACGACCACGACGTTCACCGACTCCGGCGCCCCTGCCGGCTCCGCGGTGTCCTACCGGGTCACGGCCTCCGACACGACCGGCAACGAGTCGACCCCCTCGGCCACGGTCACCGTCGCGGCGGTCGACGCCACGGCGCCGGCGGTCGTGACCGGGGTCGCCGCCAGCGGCTCCGCGACCGGGGTCAGCGTCACCTGGACGGCGTCCGGAGCACCGGACCTGGCGGGCTACACGGTCTACCGGGCCGGCGCGGCGAGCGGTCCGTTCGTCAAGGTGAACGCGGCGCTCGTCTCCGGGACGAGCCTCAACGACACCGGCGCCCCGATCGGCGCCACGTCCTTCTACCAGGTCACGGCCACCGACCAGTCGAGCAACGAGTCGGCCCGATCGGCCACGGTCAGCGCGGTCCGTCCCGCCGCGCCGCAGCAGCCGGTGCGCATCAACGCCGGCGGCGGCGCTCAGACCGTGGGCGCCACCACATGGACCGCCTGCTCGTCGACCACCGCGTGCTCGGGCCGGGTGACCGGCGGCAACGCCTACTCCGAGAACGACACGGTCACCGGTGTTCCGACTGGGATGAACAACGCGATCTTCCAGTCGGAGTGGACCGGTGGCCAGGCCAGCGGCTCCGCGGTCGGCAGCCGTGCGTTCGGGTTCGCGGTGCCGGTCAGCAACGGCACCTACACGGTCCGGCTGCACTTCGCGGAGCTGAACAAGAACGCCGCCAACCTGCGGCTGTTCGACGTCCGGCTGGAGGGCGCCACGGTGCTGTCCAACTTCGACGTGTTCGCCGCGGCCGGCGGTATCGACAGGGCGGTGGCGCGGGAGTTCCGGACCACGGTCACCGACGGTGTGGTCACGATCGACTTCATCACCCGCAGGGAGAACGCCAAGGTCTCCGCGATCGAGATCATTCCCGTCGCCGACACGACCGCTCCCGGCACCGTCACGGGGGTCACGGCCACCGGGGCCACCGCCGGCAACACCCTCGCGTGGGCGGCCTCGACGGCCGGCGACCTGGCCGGCTACCACGTGTACCGCTCGGCCTCGGCCGGCGGCACCTACAGCCGGCTCACCACCGCCCTGCTGACCGCGCGGACCTTCGTCGACACCACGGCGCCGGTCGGCTCGGCGGCGTTCTACCAGGTCACGGCGGTCGACACGGCGGGCAACGAGTCGGCACGGTCCGCGACCGTGTCGGCGACCCGTCCCGGCGGGGCGAGGCCGACCGTGCGCATCAACGCGGGCGGCGTCGCACAGTCCACGGGCGGCACGACGTGGGCCGGCTGTGCGTCGGCCGGCGCGTGCGGGGGCTTCGTGACGGGCGGGTTCTCGCACACGGAGAACGACACGATCACCGGCATCCCGACGGGCATGAACAACGCCATCTTCCAGTCGGAGTGGACCGGCGGCCAGTCGCAGGGGACCCCCGTCGGCTCACGTGCCTTCGGGTTCAACGTGCCCGTCGCGAACGGCGCCTACCTGGTCCGGCTGCACTTCGCGGAGCTGAACAAGAACGCCGCCGACCTGAGGCTGTTCGACGTCCGGCTCGAGGGCACCACGGTGCTGTCCAGCTTCGACGTGTTCGCCGCGGCCGGCGGCATCGACAGAGCCGTGGCCCGGGAGTTCACGACGACCGTCAACGACGGCGCGGCGACGATCGACTTCATCACCCGCAAGGAGAACGCCAAGGTGTCCGCCATCGAGCTGATCCCCGTGGGCCAGTGACCAGCAGGTCTCAGCCGGTCTCGGCCGCAGACGCCAGGATCACCCGGGTGAGCTCGACGCGCGAGCGGACCCCGAGCTTCACAAAGGTCTGCTTCAGATGTGACTCGACGGTGTGACGGGAGATGAACAGCTGCTCGGCGATGTCCTTGTTCGACAAGCCCTCGGCGACGAGCAGAGCCACGCGCAGCTCGGCCGCACCCAGGCCCTTGCCGGACCCCCTGCCGGTGACGGTGAGGGCAGGGCGGGCGGCGGCCCGAGCCGCCGGCCTGGACGGAGGGACGGATCGCGCCGGCGGGGCCGACCCGACGTCGACGGACGCCTCCTGGAGCTTCTTGGCGGCACGCCCGGCGTGCCACCGCACCGTGACCTCGCTGAGCGAGAGCTCCCTGGCGATCTCGCGGGTCGACCTACCGGCGCGCACCGCGTCGCTGATCTCGCGCTCGCGCGGGGTCAGCGGCACGAGCAGCGTCCCGCGGTTCTGGCCTGCGGCGACCGCTTCCTGCATCTGTCGGCGCAGCGCCGTCACCAGCACCGCCGTGTCAGCGCGGGAGAACCCGCTCTCCCCGCGAGCGATACCGGCCACCGCGTCGCGGAGCGCGGTCCCGCTCATCTCGGGCCGGACCCAGCCGTCGGCTCCCGCGGCAACGGCGGCGACCAGCGCACCCGGCTCCTGCAGCGCGGACAGCACGACGAGCCGGGCACCCGGGACCAGGTCGCCCGCGGCGCGTAGCGTCGTGGCGATGTCGTCGAGCTCCTCGACAACCACCAACGCGACGTCCGGGACCCCGGAGACCGACGGCACCCCGCGTTCGTGGTGCGCACGTACGAGGGTGCCCGTCTGTTCGAGCACCGCGCGTGCTCGGTCGGCATCTCGTCCCGAACCGGTCACCCAAACGTTCGGGCGAGCCCCCATGGCTGCTCCCACGTGTCAGCAGCACCCGCCCCCCCGGACGAATCGCACTCGACCCCCCGGTCGTGCACTGCTGCACCGCCGAGCGTACGTGCTTGCTCCGCACAGCGCTACCCGTCAGCTGGACGAACCTTCGCGACGCGGCGCGTCGCCCTTGCTCCGCGCCCTGAATTGCGATAAGGACCGTCGACCGTCTACCGTGACGGGCCGACCCGGGGCCATGGGGGACCCGGGCGCTCGAGTTGTCGGGGGACAACGGTGAGCACACGCTTCGACCTGACCACCGTGCCGACCTCTCGGCCCTTGGCCCGGCGCGCGCTCACCGTGCTCGCCGGCGTCGGCCTCGCGATCGCGACCAGCCTGGCCGGGGTGCCCGCGAGCGCGGCCGGCCCCTACTCGATCACCGGCACGGTGACCGCCGCCGGCTCCGCGACCCCGCTCCCCGGCATCACCGTGCGTGCCTACCAGTGTGCGGGGGTCAGCTGCACGGCGGTCTCCGTCGAGGTGGCCGTCACCGGCGACGACGGTTCCTACACGCTCGGCGGCCTGGAGGCCGGCGACTACACCCTGGGGTTCTTCGACGGGTCGGGCGCGCGAGCCACGGAGTACTGGGACGACGTCAGCCTGCTGTCGAACGCCACCCTGTTCGCCGTCGGCGACGCCGAGCCGGTGGACCCGAAGAACGCGGACCTCGCGCCGGGACGCCGCATCAGCGGCATCGCGCGGCTTCCCGGCGGCGCGGCTCTGAAGGGCGTCGAGGTCTCGGCGTACCCGAGCCAACCGGTCGACGGGGAGCAGGTCGTCGTGGAGTTCGACGAGACCGACGAGCAGGGACGCTACGAGATCCGGCGCCTCCCTGCGGGCGTCTACCGCATCGGCTTCGAGTGGGAGGGCGCCGGGGGCTACTCCACCGAGTACTGGAGCGACGAGACCGACCTGGCCCTCGCGGACGACATCGGCGTCCAGGCCGGCGACGTGGACGGGATCGACGTGGTGCTGGGCGCCCCGGACCGCGAGCCGCCCGCCGCCGTGGCCAACACCGCTGCGCCGAGGATCCGTGGCGCCGCCAGGGTCGGGGAGAAGCTGACGGCCACCAGGGGTTCCTGGAGCCCCGCCCCGGTGACCCTCACCTACCAGTGGCTGGCCAAGGGCAAGCCGATCAGGGGGGCGACCGGCCGGGTGCTCAAGGTGAAGCGCGGCCAGCTCGGCAAGAGGATCACCGTGCGGGTCACCGCGACCGCATCAGGCCGCCCGGCGACCACCGTCACGTCGGCTCCGACCAAGAAGGTCAAGGCCGCCAGGTGAGCGGAGGGAGTCACCGGGAAGCCGGTGTCCCCTCCCCGCCGGTCGCCAGAACGAGCCCGTCCTCACCCTTGTCGACGGTCACGGCTCCGCCGTCGACGACCTCGCCCGAGATCAGCATCTTGGACAGCGGGTCGCCGATCGCCGACTGGATCAGCCGGCGCAGCGGGCGGGCGCCGTAGGCCGGGTCGTAGCCGGTCTGGGCGAGCCAGTCGCGGGCCGGGTCGGTGACCGTGATGGTGATCCGGCGGACGGCGAGGCGCTGCTCGAGCAGGGCGAGCTGGAGGTCCACGATCCGGGCCAGCTCCTCCATGCTGAGCGCGTCGAAGAGGACGATCTCGTCGAGCCGGTTGAGGAACTCCGGCTTGAACGAGGACCGCACCACGGCCAGCACGGACTCCTTCTTCTTCTCCGCGTCCAGCGACGGGTCCACCAGGTAGGTGGAGCCGAGGTTGCTGGTGAGGATCAGCAGGGTGTTGCGGAAGTCGACCGTGCGGCCCTGGCCGTCGGTGAGCCGGCCGTCGTCGAGCACCTGGAGCAGGATGTCGAACACCTCCGGGTGCGCCTTCTCGACCTCGTCGAGCAGGACCACGGAGTAGGGCCGGCGGCGGACCGCCTCGGTGAGCTGGCCTCCCTCGTCGTAGCCGACGTAGCCGGGCGGGGCGCCGACGAGCCGGGACACCGAGTGCTTCTCTGAGTACTCGCTCATGTCGATGCGCACGATCGCCCGCTCGTCGTCGAACAGGAAGTCGGCCAGGGACTTGGCCAGCTCGGTCTTGCCGGTGCCGGTGGGGCCGAGGAACAGGAACGACCCGGTCGGCCGGTTGGGGTCGGAGATGCCGGCCCGCGAACGGCGTACGGCGTCGCTGACCGCGGTCACGGCCTCCTTCTGGCCGATCAGCCGCTCGCCAATGACCTCCTCCATGCGCAGCAGCTTGGCGGTCTCGCCCTCGAGGAGCCGGCCGGTGGGGATGCCGGTCCAGGCCTCCACGACGTCGGCGACCTGCTCGGCGCCGACCTCCTCGCCGACGAGGGGCTCGGTGTCGGACGCCTCGGCCTGCTCGACCTTCTCGATCTGGTCCTCGAGCGCCGGGATCCGGCCGTAGAGGATCTCGCTGGCGGCCGCGAGGTCGCCCTCCCGGGTGAGCCGGTCGGCCTCGGTGCGGAGCTGGTCGAGCTGCCGGCGCAGCTCGCCCTCGCCCTCGAGCGAGGTCTTCTCCCGCTCCCAGCGGGCCTCGAGGGCGCGGAGCTCCTCCTGGCGGTCGGCCTTCTCCTGCTGGATCAGCGCGAGCCGCTCCTTGCTTGCCTCGTCGCTCTCCTTCTGGAGGGCGAACTCCTCCATCGTGAGCCGGTCGACCTGGCGCCGGAGCTGGTCGATCTCCTCGGGCGAGGACTCGATCTCCATCCGGAGCCGGGACGCGGCCTCGTCGATGAGGTCGATCGCCTTGTCGGGCAGCTGGCGGCCGGTGATGTAGCGGTCGGACAGGGTGGCCGCGGCGACCAGCGCGGCGTCGGTGATCCGGACGCCGTGGTGGGCCTCGTACTTCTCCTGGATGCCGCGCAGGATCTGGATGGTGTCCTCGACGCTGGGCTCGCCGACGAAGACCTGCTGGAAGCGGCGCTCGAGGGCGGGGTCCTTCTCGATCCGCTCGCGGTACTCGTCGAGGGTGGTGGCGCCGATCATGTGCAGCTCGCCGCGCGCCAGCATCGGCTTGAGCATGTTGCCGGCGTCCATCGCGGAGTCGCCGCCGGCGCCCGCGCCGACGACCGTGTGCAGCTCGTCGATGAAGGTGATGACCTG
>NZ_JAEMSS010000240.1 GCF_016462705.1 Nocardioides sp.
CAGCTGGACCGGGGAGCCGGTGCGCTCGGTCGTCACGACGTCGGCCTGGTCGGTGGCGATGTTCTCGCAGCCCTGGTCGACGGCGTACGACGGCGCGGTGCCGCCCAGGGCCAGCAGCCCGAGCGTCAGGCCGGCCGCGACCCCGGCCCGGCCGCCCCGGGCAGCACGGCTCACTCGCACGAGCGGCTCTCGCCGGCCTGCTCGTCCTCGGCGCCCTGCCCCAGCTCCTCCGGCCGGGTCGGCGGGCACAGCGCGGCGTCGACCGACAGGGCCTCGCCCTCCACGAACAGCTCGAGCCAGCTGTCGGGGACCACGGGCGCCTCGTCGTCGTCGAAGCCGAGGTTGGTGACCGCGTCGGTGCCGATCAGGGCATAGCTGTAGCCCTTGGCGTCGATGACGAACGGCTCGCCGACCTGCGAGCTCTCCCAGCCGCCGGACAGCACGAAGGCGCCCTTGCCGGGGTCGACCGTGACGTCGCGCTGGCCACCCTCGACCTCGGCGGCGCTGGCCTCGTCCTCCGGCAGCTCCACCAGCACGACACCCGGGACGGAGCCGAAGGCCGGCTCCAGCCGGGCGCACTGCTCACCCACGACGGGGCGCAGGACCGCCCCCGGCCAGTCCGCGTCGAGGTAGGGCTCGACGCCGGCGGTGACGTCGGGCGGGGTGGTCAGCCCGAGGTCGCGCGCGACCCGGGGCAGGCGGGCGTCGAGGTAGACCGCCCGTGCGAACTCGCTGAACTGGGCCGGACCGTCCTCGGTGACGACGAAGAGCTGCCCGTCGATCTCGTAGTAGTCGCCGATCCGGACGTTGTCCGGGAGCCCTCCCTGGCCCGCCTGGTCGGACACCTCGCCGAAGCCGGCCAGGCCGAAGCTCGTGAAGTCGAGGGACCCACCACGCGGGAAGAGCGCGAGCCAGTCAGCCGGCACGACCTTGGCCTGCTCGAGGATCGGCAGGCCGAGCGCCCGCAGGGTGTTGTCGAGGCCGGGCAGGTTCTTGGGCAGCGCATAGCTGTAGGCGCGCGACAGCTCGGTGCCCTCGGGCCGGGACTGGGCGATGACGTAGAAGGAACCCTGGCTCTTGACCAGCAGCCCGGCCTCGGGAGCGGCCGTCACACGGTCGGTCTCGGACACGTCGAGGTGCAGGCCCAGTCCGTCGTCGGTGCAGGCGGTCCAGCCGGTCTGGATGAGGTCGTCGGTCTCGGGCACGGTCACGGGCGCACCGAGGATCCCGATGTCGGCGCCCGGGGTGTTGGTGTCGATCTCGGACTGCGGCACGACCTCGGGGACGGCGTTCTCCTCGCCCAGGATCAGCTGGGCCGAGGTGATGTTGATGACCGGCCGCACCTGCGGGTTGCCGTCCTCGTCCGGCTCGAGGATGACGTAGGAGGCACCCTTCTCCTTCGACTGCACCAGGCCCGGCTCGTCCCAGTCGATGTTGACGTCGGGCTTGAAGACCCCGGCGATGGCCGCACCCGCGAGGAGCAGCACGGCCAGGGCCGCGCCCCCGATGATCGTGCGTCCCGGTCGCGTCGGCTCGACCTCGCGTCCGCCCGGGGCGCCGGAGACGAAGGCCGTGACGAGACGGCGACGACTGAACGCATGGGCCTCGACGAGGTCCTTCTTGGTGGCCACCGGCGATCAGCCCTCGACGATCGACTTGAACACGCCGACGGCGAGCACGAGGAGCGGCAGGAGGGTCAGGAGGGCGATGCTCTCGACGACGTCGCCGAACCTGCCGCGGCGCACGGACGGCGTCGTGGGCAGCAGCGTGACCGCGAGCAGCACGGCGCCCGAGGCAGCGAGGACCACGGCGGCGACCGGGCGCCAGGCCTCGTGCATGGTCAGGACGGAGGCGGCGACCGCGACCAGTCCGGCGATGCCGGAGACGAGCCCGACCAGCACCTCGGAGCCCGTGCGGTACTGGCGGGTGCGCAGCATGACGATCAGGCACGCGACGACGGCCAGCAGCGTGCCGAAGAGCCCGCGGGAGACCGCCACCGGCGCGA
This sequence comes from Nocardioides sp., assembly GCF_016462705.1. Lineage (GTDB taxonomy): Bacteria > Actinomycetota > Actinomycetes > Propionibacteriales > Nocardioidaceae > Nocardioides. The sequence continues at coordinate 2,006 of NZ_JAEMSS010000240.1, forward strand.
CGAGGACGAGCAGGAGGCCGACGGTGCCGGAGATGGCGACGAGGATCTCGTGGGCGACGCGGGCGTCGGCCCCGACGCGGCGGGGGTCCACCTCGTCGGGGTCGGCGGTGATGTCGGCGGTCGAGTAGAGCTGGTCCACGGTCGTCTTGGTGACACCGAGGGCCAGCCAGGGGAAGATGCTGCCGATCATCACGACGACGGTCATCACGACGGGCAGCAGGATCGTTGGGTCGACGTCGGTGGAGTCGACCAGGAAGCCGGTGCCGACGAAGACCGCACCCACCACGACGGGTGGGATCACCAGCGTCCGACCGTCACCGAGACCGACCAGGCAGACCAGGCCCGCCACCAGCGCCCCGGCACCGGCGAAGGCCACCGGCAGGCCGGAGAGGTCCGACAGGCCGCCCTCGGGAGCCAGCATGAAGCCGGCCACGGCGGCGTAGCCCGCCCCCATCCAGGCCACGGCGACGGCCGCCTCGGCCTCGACCTGCACCCGCGAGAGCACGATCGCGCCGGCGACCAGGGCGAGTGCCACCGTCGCCGCCGCGACGGCCGCCAGCTGCGAGCCGTCCTGCACCAGCAGCGCCACGGCGCCGAGGGCCATGAGCATGGCCCCCGCCGACAACGCCGTACGGCGCCCGGAGGCGGGCTGCCAGGGCTTGAGGTCGCGCTCCACGACGTCGGTCATGGCCTCGACCACGTCGTCGTAGACCCGTGGTGTGGCGTCGTCGATGCCGGCGGTCACGGTCAGCGTCACGCCGTCCTCGACGCCCTGGAGGGTGAGACCGGAGTCGCTGGCCAACCGGCGACCCTCCGAGGTCAGCAGGTGGTAGCCGCCGTAGACGGTCGTGGCGTCGAGCATGCCGACGCTGCGGGCGAGCTCGGGCACCAGCTCGGCGACCGGCACGGCCCCGGGCAGCACCAGGTCGACGCGACGGGTGCCGGACGTGACCGTCACGCGCACCAGTCCCGAGGTCCCGACGGGGGTCTGGCTCATTCTTTCTCCCAAGATGTGCGCAGCGGACGAGCGAGCCGCATGCTACCCGCCGACCCCGCCCGCCCAGAGTGACTGCATGTGGACGTGTGTCTGCATGTGGCGGTGCGGCGGCACGAGGACGTGCGAAGGGGCCGACACGTCATGTGTCGACCCCTCCGAGGTCCGGGTCCGACGGACCCGGGACCCAGGACTCAGATCTCGAACTGAGCGGCGCCGCGGGCGTCCGCGGCCTTGTATTCAGCGTTGGACTGGTAGACCGTCTGGCTGCTGCGGTCGAGCAGGTCGCGCATCTCCTGGATGGCCCAGTCCCACTTGGCCTTCGAGACGCGGTACTGCTCCTGCGCGTTACCGACCCACTGGCTGCGCAGCGGCTCGAGCTCCTGCTCGAGGCGGTTCATGCGGTCGTCGATGTCCTTGACCTTCTGGTACATGTCGGCCGCGGCCTGGTCGACCGCACCGTGGTTGACGCGAATTCCGTCGAGACTCATGTCGATGCTCCTCAGTTGCCCATGCGGTTGGAAAGGTTGGTGAAGTTGGCGCCCTGGGCGTCGTCCGTGCTGATGTTGTCGCGCTCGGTGACGCCGAGGGAGTTCTCGAACTCGTTGAGGGCGTCGACGATGACCTGCTGCTTCTCGGTCCAGGCCTGCTGGAGCGCGAAGAACGCCGTGGCGCCCTGGCCGCCCCAGCGACCCTGCACGCCGGCGATCTGGTCGGACAGCTGGCGGCTGATGTTGTTGAAGTCGATCCGCGCGTCGGACACCATCCCGGCCGCGCGGGTCAGGACTCCTTCGCCTTGGCCGAACTCGTTGGCGGTCTCTGCCATGGCCTTCTCCTTCGATTCTGGCGACGGTTAGCCGCGCATGAGGGGTGGGTTCTTCGTCAGGTGGAACGCTGTCTCGGGGCCTCGCTCCCGGTGAGGAGCGGGACAAGCACGTCTTTACCCGGCGCCTAGACCCCTAAACCTCAGCCTGTCAATTCCCACAGGTGGCGGAACAGGCCGACGGCGACCACCACCGCACCCACCGCGAAGGACGCGCAGATGCTCTCCGCGACCTCGGCCCGACGCGACCACCAGGCCGAGCGCCAGCCACGGCCCAGCGGTACCGCGAGCAGGATCAACGCGCCGGCGAGCACCAGGGCGACGATGCCGATGGCCAGGTCGGAGCCGGCGCCTCCCTCGACCAGCACGACGACCAGCAGCACCAGCACGCACGCCAGGCCGGCCACCCGCAGCAGCGCCCGGGCCCCGAGGTGGCGATAGCTGCGGGCGGCGAAGAGCAGGGACAGCCCGGAGAACCCGACCATGGCCCGCGCGCCCACCCCGTCGTGGCGCTGGGTGGCGGCCTCCAGCAGCAGCGGGGCGGAGACCACGACGACGGCCAGGATCGCGGTGGCGGCCGCCGTGACGATGCGGGTGCCGCGCGCCGCGACGAGCTCGACCGCACGCGGGGGCACGACGATGCGACCGCGCCGCCCCGTCGGGCGGTCACGGGCCGACCAGGCGGTGACGGCGAGCCGCTCGAGGTCGATGAGGAACTGGTCGGGCACGTCGATGGCGAAGGACGGCACGAACCGCGCCGCGAGCGTGGCGAGCAGGAGCAGCAGCGCCCAGGCGACCTGGGGCCGGAAGTCCAGCAGCGCTGCGCCGCAGGTGAGCACGAAGACCAGGGAGCCCACGACCACCCAGACCCGGAGCGCCTCCTCGGAGTGTCGGTCCAGGGCGCGGGCGACGGCCGCGGTCACGGCGCCGGTCAGGGCGGCCACCCCGATGATCGTGGGCAGCCGCTCGGGCGCGGGGTCCCACGCGACGACGAAGGCGGCTGCCGCGGCGAACACGGGGGCCGCGAGGATCCGGTGCGCGGCGTAGCGTCCGACCGGCAGGATCCCGAGGAACGCCGCGGCACCGAGCACGACCACGGTCGTCGTGCGGAGGTCGGAGGGTGGCTCCTGGGAGGCCGCCCATCCCGCGACCAGCGCGAGGCCGACGGCGACGCTGAACCACAGGACCGACAGGGCGCCCGGTGGTGGCGACGCCGGTCGGGAGGCACGGTCGTCGGTGCGCCGGCGGCGTCCGGTGCCGCGGGTCGGCTCCCCGCCGGGGAGCAGCGCGACCAGCACCGAGCCGGGT
>NZ_JAEMSS010000241.1 GCF_016462705.1 Nocardioides sp.
GGCTGGACGTCGGTGATCAGGCCCCACTCGAACCGGTTGCGGAGCCGGTCCTCGAGCGCCTCGAGCCGCTTGGGCGGCCGGTCGGAGGTCAGCACGATCTGCTTGTTGGCGTTGTGGAGCGTGTTGAAGGTGTGGAAGAACTCCTCCTGGGTCTGGGTCTTGCCCTCCAGGAACTGGATGTCGTCGATCAGCAGCACGTCGACGTCGCGGTAGCGACGCTTGAACCGGTCCTGCCGGTCGTCGCGGATCGCGTTGATGAACTCGTTGGTGAACTCCTCGCTCGACACGTAGCGCACCCGCGCGCCGGTGTAGAGGCTGCGGACGTAGTGCCCGATCGCGTGCAGGAGGTGGGTCTTGCCCAGGCCGGAGTCGCCGTAGACCAGCAGCGGGTTGTAGGCCTTGCCCGGCGCCTCGGACACGGCGACGGCAGCGGCGTGCGGGAACCGGTTGGACGACCCGATGACGAAGGTCTCGAAGGTGTACTTGGGGTTGAGCCGCGCCTCGTGTGCCGCCGTGGAGGTCGTGGTGGAGCTGGGCTGCGGGTCGCCGGGGAAGTCAGGGAGCTCGTCGGGTTCCGCGAGAGACCCGGGGTGGGTCGCCGGGGTGAGGGGAAGGACGGCCGCCAGAGGGGGATTTGTCGACATGTCGTCTTGTCGATCAAGTGACTCGGTGACGTCCGCGCTGGGCGTCGCCTCTGGGTTGACGGTCACGACCAGCCGGATCTCGCCGCCGTAGACGGCTGAGAGCGCGTCCTCGAGCTGGCCGCGGAGCCGGCCCTCGATCTGGTTGCGGGTGAAGTCGTCGGGGACCTCGACGATGGCCAGGCCCTCGTGCAGCGACATCGGCGTGCAGGAGGTGAGCCAGGCCGCCTGGTTGGGCTCGAGCTCGGCGACCACGGATCGCCAGGTCGACTCCAACGGGGTCGAGTCGAGTGGGTTTCCGTCGGGGGTGCTGGAATCCACGAGCGCAATGCCTTCCCTGGTCTCAGGTGCTGTCCACAAGGTTGTCCACAGGCTGTGCACCTGGGCCTGTGCGAAGTGACTGGCAGGGGGGAAGCGCCGGTGGCACCAGGGAGGAAGCCGGACCGAGACACGCTCCGTGGATGTGTCAGCCGATGTCAGGTGACGTCAGCAGAGAGGAGCGGCAGGGAACCTCGGCCCGGCTGAACGTAACCCTCGGCAGGCACCCGGCACAACCCGTCCTCCACAGGGCAGGCCGGTTGTTCACAGGGTGCGGCGGCGTGTCCCGGACGACACGCCGTCGTCGCCGGGGTCGGCTGTGCACAGGGGGCCAGGGCGTACGGTCCACGGTTTGACCCTGTCCGCACGGTCCGCGTACCGTTGGCCGGTCGGTCCATGCCCGCTCGCCCTGCTGGATGCAGGGAGCCTGCGCGCGACAGCCGAGCCCGACAGCACAGCTGCGAACCTGTCGGCCCCAGACCATGTAGTACAGCCCAGCCGGAAGAGAAGACCTCGTGAGCAAGCGGACGTACCAGCCGAACAACCGTCGTCGTCACAAGACGCACGGGTTCCGCCTGCGGATGCGCACCCGTGCGGGCCGGGCGATCCTCTCCTCCCGCCGCCGCAAGGGCCGCAAGAGCCTCGCGGTCTGAGCGCCGGGCTCTCCCGGTGCTCCCCGCCGCCCATCGACTGACGGATCCCGCGGCCTTCTCGACGACGGTTCGCGCCGGCCGACGGGCGGGGTCGCGCACGCTCGTCGTGCATGTACATACCGACGGTATGTCGGAGCGCTCGCCCCGGGTGGGACTGGTCGTGAGCAAGGCCGTGGGCAACGCGGTCGTCCGCAACCGGGTCAAGCGCCGGCTGCGGCACCAGGTCGCCGCGCTGCTGGAGACCCTGCCCCCCGGCGCGTCCGTGGTGGTCCGTGCGCTCCCGCCGGCCGCGCACTGCACCTCGGCCGAGCTCGCGGAGGAACTGCGCGCGGGTCTCAGCCGTTGTCTCTCCCGGACCATGGTGACCTCATGAAGTACCCCCTGATCTGGTTCCTGCGCGCCTATCGGGCGTTGATCAGCCCGCTCTACGGCCAGGTGTGCCGCTACCACCCGTCGTGCTCGGCGTACGCCCTCGAAGCGGTCGAGCGGCACGGCAGCGTGCGGGGCTCCTGGCTCGCGGTCCGGCGTCTCGGACGTTGTCACCCCTGGGCGGCCGGCGGCTACGACCCCGTTCCGTCCACCACCCTCGAGCCCGGACAAGGAGCCTGACCCGTGGGCTTTTTCACCGACCTGTGGGGCTTCATCGTCGCCCCGCTCTACTTCGCCATCTCGGCGGTGCTGATCGGCTGGCACAACGTGTGGAGCCAGATCATGCCGGCGACCAGCGGGGCCTCGTGGGTGCTGTCGATCATCGGGCTGACCCTGGTCATCCGTGCGGCCCTGATCCCGCTGTTCGTCAAGCAGATCAAGTCCAGCCGCAACATGCAGCTGATCCAGCCCAAGGTCAAGGAGCTGCAGAAGAAGTTCGGCCACGACCGGGAGCGTCTCGCCCAGGAGACGATGAAGCTCTACAAGGACTCGGGGACCAACCCGTTCGCGTCCTGTCTGCCGATCCTGCTGCAGATGCCGATCTTCTTCACCCTCTTCTCCCTGCTCAACAACGCCGCGAACGAGAAGCCCAAGGGCATCCTGAGCAAGGACGACGCCACCCAGTTCGGCGAGGCCAAGCTCTTCGGCAGCATCAAGATCTCCGACACCTTCCTCAAGGCGGACGGCCACGTCGGCACCATCGCGCTGGCCCTGTTCCTGGTGCTGGCGATGACCGCGACGACGTTCCTCACCCAGCGCCAGCTGATGAGCAAGAACATGCCGAAGGACGCCCTGACCGGGCCCTACGCGCAGCAGCAGAAGCTGCTCCTCTACGTGCTGCCGGTCGTGTTCGCCGTCGGCGGTATCGCCTTCCCGATCGGCGTGCTGTTCTACTGGACCACCTCCAACCTCTGGACGATGGGCCAGCAGTTCTACGTGATCCGCAACAACCCGGCGCCGGGGACCGAGGCCGAGCGGGCCAAGAAGGAGCGCGACAAGGCCAAGGCGCTGAAGAAGGGTCTGGTGCCCGCTGAGGAGGCCCTGCCCGAGCCGGAGCCGGAGAAGCGCCCCGCCCAGCGCCAGCAGCCGCAGCGGCAGCCGCGTAGCAAGCGCAAGGCCGCCGCCCCGAAGCCGGTCACCGACACCGCGACCACCGCGACGTCGAAGCCCGCTTCGGACCCGGCGCCACCGGCGGACGCGGCCCCCACCCCCTCGGCCGCCAACGGCCAGGCGATCACCCCGAAGCCCAAGAAGAACGTGCCCGCCAAGGGCGTCCCGAACAAGAACAGGAAGAAGCGTTGACCGAGTCCGACGTGCGACCGTCCGAGACCGACGCAGCCCCCGAGGCTGAGCAGACCCTGGAGACCGAGGCCCAGGAGACCGAGGCCCAGGAGACCGAGGCCGTCGACGCCGTCGACGAGGCCGCCGAGGGGTCCGAGCATGCCGACGACGCCGACGACAGCGACGACGCGGACGACAGCGACGATGCCGACACGGACGACGACGACACGGACGGGTCGAAGCCGTCCCGTCTGGAGCAGCTCGAGCAGGAGGGCGACATCGCTGCCGACTACCTCGAGGAGCTGCTCGACATCGCCGACCTGGACGGCGACCTGGACATGGACGTCGAGGGCGACCGGGCAGCGGTCTCGATCGTCGGCGCCGACCTCTCCCAGCTCGTGGGGGACCGCGGCGAGGTCCTCGAGGCCCTTCAGGAGCTCACCCGGCTCGCCGTCTACCGGGAGACCGGTGAGCGGTCGCGGCTGATGCTCGACATCTCCGGATTCCGTGCCGAGAAGCGGGTCGAGCTGGAGCGGCTCGCGGAGCAGACCGTCGCCCGGGTCAAGGCTGACGGTGCTCCCGTGTCGCTGGAGCCGATGTCACCCTTCGAGCGCAAGGTCGTGCACGACGCGGTGGCAGCCGCCGGGCTGACCTCCGAGAGCGAGGGCGTCGAGCCCCGCCGGCACGTCGTCGTCCTGCCCGCCTGAGCCGCATGGCGGGCGATGTTTCACGTGAAACGTCGGGGAGTGGCCCGGTTTCACGTGAAACATCGGGGCCGGCCCTGGCCGTGTTGTTCCCCCAGGACCGGATCGAGCTCGTCGAGCGGTTCGCCGCACTGTTGGCGACCGCCGGTGTCGAGCGGGGCCTGATCGGACCTCGCGAGGTTCCTCGGCTGTGGGACCGGCACCTGCTCAACTGCGCGATGCTGGCCGAGGCGATCCCCCCGGACGTCACGGTCGCCGACCTCGGCTCGGGGGCCGGTCTTCCGGGGCTGGTCCTCGCGCTCGCCCGCCCTGACCTGCACCTCACGCTCGTGGAACCTCTGGAGCGCCGAACGGTCTTCCTGCACGAGGCGGTCGACGCGCTGGGTCTGTCCGAGGTCGAGGTGCTGCGGGGCCGGGCGGAGGCGTTGCACGGCGTGCGGGAGTTCGACGTGGTGACGTCCAGGGCGCTCGCCCCGCTGTCCCGCCTGCTCACCTGGTCGATGCCGCTGGTCGCCCCGACGGGCGTGCTGCTGGCGATGAAGGGGCGGTCGCTGGAAGCGGAAATCGAGGCGGCCACGGACGAGCTCTGGCGGTACGGATGTGCCGCCCCGGAGATCCTGGAGCTGGGGGCCGCCGCGTCCGCGGTGACGACCGGTGCCGACCGGCTGTCCACCACCAGGGCGGTCCGGGTGGCCCACGCAGATCCGGCGCGAGTAGCGTGGCGCCCTGCGGTTGACGCGAAGTCGCCTCCACGGCGACCACGGAGCTCGACGCAGCGATCGGCGGGGCGGAGGAACAGCGGGTGACAGAGCAGACTCCCGGCGAAGGGTCGCCGGAGTTATCCACCGATCCGCAGGCGGTCGCGGAGCGTGACTCTCCACAGATGGAGGGCAGTTCTCCACAGGTTGTCGAACCCGGCGACATCGATGTTTCACGTGAAACCGTCGAGCGGCCGACCCCGGGACCGGTGCGCACCGCCTCCGAGGTCGCGGACCTCGGGCCCACCTCGGGCGGGACCTTCGGCGACGAGGCGACCCCGCTGGCGCGCGCCGCGGAGCACATGCTGCTCGCCCGCCAGGGCGCGCGCCTCCGGCCCAGCC
>NZ_JAEMSS010000075.1:0-14010 GCF_016462705.1 Nocardioides sp.
GAAGCGCGCCGCGAAGCGGTGCGAAGCATCCTTGACGGCGAGCGTCGGTCGGGTACGCGCGCGGCCGCCACCGCCAGCCCGAGGATCGGCCACGCACTCAGGGGCCCTGGAGCCCTGGAGCCCAAGAGCCCAAGAGCCCAGTCCGAAGGACCTGGCCCGATAGCCTGCTCCGGTGACCGGCGAGGGGGAGGACGGCGGGCTGTCGGCGCGCCCGTTGCGACCTCCGCTGACGCCGCTGAGCCGGATCGTCGGCTGGCTCGCGGCGCACGACGCGACGACGCACGCCGATGGCGACCCCACGACGCTGGTGACCGGCCTGACGCTGAGCTCCAAGCGGGTGTGGCCCGGTGACCTCTACGTGGCCATGCCGGGCGCCTTCGCCCACGGCGTGGACTTCGCCAGGGAGGCGCTGACCGCCGGGGCCGTCGCCGTGCTGACCGACCCCGTGGGCGCGGCGCAGCTGCCCTCCGGCGTGCCCGTGGCCGTGGTCGAGCAGCCGCGCCGGCTGCTGGGCGGCCTCGCCGCCCGCATCTACGGAGAGCCGGCCCGGTCGATGCGGATGATCGGCGTGACCGGGACCCAGGGCAAGACCACGACGACGCGACTGGCCGAGAGCGGCATGCAGGGCGCAGGGATCGCGGCGGCGTCGGTCGGGACGGTCGGCACCCGGATCGCGGGCCGGGAGGTGAAGACGGCGCTCACGACCCCGGAGGCGCCGGACCTGCACGGTCTCTTCGCCGTGATGAAGGAGCAGCGGGTCGTCGCCTGCGCGATGGAGGTGTCGAGCCACGCGCTCACGCTCGGCCGGGTCGACGGGGTCGTGTTCGACGTCGCGGTGTTCCTCAACCTGGGGCGCGACCACCTCGACTTCCACGAGACCGTCGAGGACTACTACCTCGCCAAGGCCTCCCTCTTCACGCCCGGACGCGCCCGCCGGGCTCTGGTGAACATCGACGACGAGCACGGGCGACGTCTGGTCCGGGAGACCGAGCTGCCCGTCGAGACCATGTCGACGCAGGGGAGACCCGCGGACTGGTGGGTGTCCGACGTCCGCCTCGGGCCCTCGCGCTCGGAGTTCGTGGTCCACGGCCCGCTGGGTGGGGCAGTGGTGGCGACCGGCTGCCCGTTGCCCGGCGAGTTCAACGTCGCCAACACCCTGGCCGCGCTGGCCGCGTGTGCCGACGCCGGGCTCGACGTCGAGGCGATCGCGGCGGGTGTCGCCGCGTCCGGGGGAGTGCCGGGCCGGTTCGAGCGCGTCGACGAGGGCCAGGACTTCACCGTCGTCGTCGACTACGCCCACAAGCCGGACGCCGTGGACGCCTCGCTCCGCACGCTCCGTTCGCTCACCGACGGCGAGCTGATCATCGTGCTCGGCGCCGGCGGTGACCGGGACCCTGGCAAGCGCCAGCCCATGGGGGCCATCGCCGCCGGTCTCGCGGACCTCCTGATCGTGACCGACGACAACCCACGCAGCGAGGACCCGGCCCAGATCCGCCGGGCCCTGCTCGCGGGGGCCAAGACCGCACGCGGCAAGCGGGTCCTCGAGATCGGGGACCGCGGCGAGGCGATCGCCGAGGCGATCCGGCTGGCCGGGCCCGGCGACATCGTGGTCATCAGCGGCAAGGGTCACGAGACCGGCCAGGAGGTCCAGGGCGTCGTGCACCCGTTCGACGACCGCGAGGTGGCCCGCGCGGCCCTGCGTTCGTCCGGCGGGGCATGACCACCGGCCGCACGGCGTACGGGATCATGACCGCATGAGAGCAGTGCTGCTGGGCGGTGGCATCGCGCTGCTCATCTCCCTGTTGGGGACCCGGGTCGCGATCCGGCAGTTCACCCGCCTCGGCTACGGCCAGGAGATCCGCGACGACGGTCCGATGACCCACCACACCAAGCGGGGCACGCCGACGATGGGTGGCCTCGTCATCATCCTGGCCAGCGTCGTCGGCTACGTGGCGGCCAAGGCCATCACCTGGAACGCACCCTCCGCCTCGGCGCTGCTCCTGCTGTTCCTCTTCGTCGGCCTGGGTCTCGTGGGCTTCCTCGACGACTTCATCAAGGTCGCCAAGCGACGCAGCCTCGGGCTGCGCAGCAAGGCCAAGCTCGTCGGTCAGGCCGTCGTGGGGCTCACCTTCGCGGTCCTCGCCCTCGCGCCCTGGCTGGAGGACGACCGGGGCCGGTCTCCGGCCTCGACCAAGGTGTCGTTCCTCCGTGAGATCGAGTGGCTCGGGCTGCCGATGGTCCTGGCGATCCTGCTGATCCTCGTGATCGTGACCGGGACCAGCAACGCGGTGAACCTCACCGACGGGCTGGACGGCCTGGCCACCGGCGCCTGCGTGATGGTGTTCGGTGCCTACACGCTGGTCAACATCTGGCAGAACAACCAGTTCTGCCAGGAGAACCCCGGACCGCTCTGCTACAACGTCCGCGACCCGCTGGACCTGGCCGTGATCGCGGCCGCCATCACCGGCGCCTGCTTCGGCTTCCTGTGGTGGAACGCCTCCCCGGCGGCGATCTTCATGGGGGACACCGGGTCCCTCGCCCTCGGGGGAGCCATGGCGGGCTTCGCCATCCTGACCCGGACCGAGCTGCTGCTGCTCGTCCTCGGGGGGCTCTTCGTCCTGATCACCCTCTCGGTGATGCTGCAGGTCTCGGTCTTCAAGGCGAGCCGGTCCAGCGCGCTGTTCCGCACGGTGTTCCGGGTCGGTCCCGGCTACCGGCTCTTCCGGATGGCCCCGCTGCAGCACCACTTCGAGATGCTCGGCTGGGAGCAGGTCACCGTCGTGATCCGGTTCTGGATCATCACCGGCCTCTTCGTCGCCACGGGTCTCGGGATCTTCTACGCCGAGTGGGTCGCGCGCCTGTGAACCCCACCCACCTCGGCCGGCACGACTCCTGGGACGGCGTCCGCGCGGTCGTCGCCGGCTTCGGCGTCTCCGGGTTCGCGGCCGCGGACAACCTCACGCACCTCGGGGCCGCCGTGACGGCCCTCGACGAGTCCGCCGAGGGCCACCAGAAGACCGAGAAGGCCGAGCTGCTCGAGGTGCTCGGGGCGACGGTCCGGCTCGGGGCGGGCGCGACCGGGACGCTCCCGGACGACGTCGACCTCGTGGTCACCTCGCCGGGCTGGCGGCCGAGCGCCCCGTTGCTCGCCCAGGCCCGGGCCCGTGGCATCCCCGTCTGGGGTGAGGTCGAGCTCGCCTGGCGCCTGCGTGACCCCGAGCACCGCACGCCCTGGCTGGTCGTGACGGGCACCAACGGCAAGACCACCACCACCCAGATGCTCGACGCCATCCTGCGGGCCGCCGGCCTGCGCAGCCAGGCGGTCGGCAACGTGGGTCTCCCCATCGTCGAGGCGGTGATGGACCCGGTGCCCTACGACGTCCTGGCCGTCGAGCTCTCCTCCTTCCAGCTGCACTACACCGAGTCCATGAGCGCCGAGGCGGCCGTCGTGCTCAACATCGCCGAGGACCACCTGGACTGGTACTCCCCAGCCGGACCCGGTGGCATGGAGGAGTACGTCGCGGACAAGGCCCGGGTCTACGAGCACGTCCAGCGCGCCTGCGTCTACAACGTCGAGGACCCGTTGACCGAGCAGCTGGTCCGCGAGGCCGACGTGGTCGAGGGCGCCCGGGCCATCGGCTTCACGCTCGGCGTACCCCGGGTCGGCATGCTCGGCGTGGTCGAGGACATCCTGGCCGACCGTGCGTTCGTCGAGCAGCGGGCCTCCAGTGCCGCCGAGCTCTGCAACCTGACCGACCTCTCCGGACCCGACGGGCGGCCACCGGCCCACCACACGGTCCAGAACGCCCTGGCCGCGGCGGCGCTGGCCCGGGCGCACGGGGTCAGCCAGGCCGCGGTCCGCGACGGGCTGCGCGCGTTCCGCCCGGCCGGGCACCGGATCGCCCTGGTCTCCGAGCACCACGGCGTGGCCTGGGTCGACGACTCCAAGGCCACCAACCCGCACGCGGCCCGATCCTCGCTCCTGGCCTATGAGCAGGTGGTCTGGGTCGCCGGTGGGCTGGCGAAGGGGGCGTCCTTCGACGACCTGGTCCTCGCGGTCCGGGACCGCCTGCGGGGTGTGGTCCTGCTCGGCAGGGACCGGGGGCTGATCGCCGAGGCGCTGGCGCGACACGCGCCCGATGTCCGTGTCATCGACGCGGGGGGCGGCGAGACTGCTGGGACGAATGGTGAAGATGGCAATCAGGGTGACAAAAGGGACCAAGAGCTCAGCGCGATGCGGCGCGTCGTGAGCGCCGCGGCCGACCTGGCCCAGCACGGCGACACGGTGCTCCTGGCTCCCGGATGTGCCTCGATGGACATGTTCACCGACTACGCCGCCCGCGGGGACGCGTTCGCCGCGGCGGTGCTCGAGCAGACCGGGACCCGCTAGGGACCTCCAGGAAGGAGCGGCGGATGACGCTGGTCGTTCCGCCGCCCCCCACGGTCGGGGCCGGCGTCCGGCCCCGTGCCGCGCGGCACGGCCGCGCCTGGCTCGGCGCCCTGCGCGAGGCTCTCGACCGGCCGCTCACGGCCTACTACCTGCTGCTGGGCGCCTCCGCGCTGCTGCTCACCATCGGCCTGATCATGGTGCTCAGCGCGTCCAGCGTGTACTCCTACCGGGCACACGACGGCGACAGCTACGCCGTCGTGCGCCGGCAGCTGGTGTGGGTGCTGGTCGGCCTGCCCTGCGCGTACGCCGCCAGCCGGCTGTCGATGCGCTGGATCCGGCGGCTGGCCTACCCGGCGTACCTGATCTCGCTCGCCCTGCTGGTGCTGACCGCCTTCATCGGCGTGACCATCAACGGGAACCAGAACTGGCTGGCCATCGGTCCGGCCCAGATCCAGCCCTCGGAGCTCGCCAAGCTGGGACTCGTCATCTGGGCGGCGCACGTCTACGCCAACAAGGACCGCCGGCTCGACAGCCTCCACGCGGTGATGGTGCCGGTCGTGCCGGGGCTGCTCATCGCGATCGGGCTCGTCGTCGTCGGCCAGGACCTCGGCACCGCACTGGTTCTCGTGGCGATCCTGCTCGGGATGCTGTGGGTGGTCGGCGCGCCGATGCGGCTGTTCGTCCTCTGCTTCTCGATCCTCGGCGTGGCCGCCATGGTCATGGCCAGCGTCAGCCCCGAGCGGCTGACCCGGATCACGACGTTCGTCGACCCGTTCAAGGACTACCACGGCGCGGGCTGGCAGCCCGTCCACGGTCTCTACGCCATGTCGTCGGGTGGGGTCCTCGGGCAGGGCATCGGGGCCAGCCAGCAGAAGTGGGGCGACCTGCCCGAGGCGCACACGGACTTCATCTTCGCCGTCCTCGGGGAGGAGCTCGGCCTGGCCGGCACGCTGCTCGTCGTCGGCCTCTTCCTGACGATCGCGTTCGCCGCGGTCCGGGTCGCGCGGCGCACGGCGGACCCGTTCGTCCGCTACGCGACGTTCGGCGTCATCGTGTGGCTGGTCGGCCAGATGATCATCAACGTCGGCATGGTGCTGGCCCTGCTCCCGGTGATCGGGATCGGCCTGCCCCTCGTGTCGTACGGCGGCTCGGCACTGCTCCCGTCCCTGGTCGCGCTCGGCCTGCTGGTCGGGTTCGCCCGGCGCGAGCCCGAGGCGGCCCGGGCCCTGGCCCAGCGCAAGCAGCAGAGATCGGCCGGCCTGTCCGCGGGGCGCTTCCCGGGTCGCCGGTCCTGACCTGCGGTTTCCCCTCATACAGTCACCCTTGATGCGAATCCTCCTCGCCGGCGGCGGCACCGCGGGCCACACCTCGCCGTTGCTCGCGACGGCGGACGCGCTGCGTCGTCTCGACCCCACCTGCGAGATCACCTGCCTGGGGACGCCCCGGGGACTGGAGAACCGGGTCGTCCCGGAGGCCGGCTACCCGCTCGAGCTGGTCCCGCCGGTCCCGCTGCCCCGCAGCGTCGGGGCCGACCTGGCCAAGGTTCCGGCCAGGCTGCGCGCCGCCGTCCGGGAGACCCGCGCCGTCCTCGACCGGGTGCGTCCGGACGTGGTCGTCGGCTACGGCGGCTACGTGTCGGTGCCCGCCTACCTCGCGGCCCGGCGGGCCCGGCTGCCGATCGTCGTGCACGAGCAGAACGCGCTGCCCGGCCTCGGCAACCGGCTCGGTGCCAGGGTGGCCAGCCGGGTCGCGGTGAGCTTCCCGGACACCCGGCTGCCCAGGGCGGAGTACGTCGGCCTGCCGATCCGGCGGATGATCTCGCAGCTGGACCGTGCGGCGCTGCGTGCCGAGGCCCGGGAGTTCTTCGGGCTGGACCCGGACCGGCCCACGCTGGTCGTGACCGGCGGTTCGCAAGGGGCGCGCCGGATCAACGAGTCCGTCTCCGCGGCGGCCGAGGACCTCGCCGGCGCCGGAGTCCAGGTGCTGCACGTCGTCGGCCCCTTCGGCACCGCGACGCCGCGGCCCGCCGCCGTGCCCTACGTCGTCGAGCCCTACGTCGACCGGATGGACTACGCCCTCGCCGCGGCCGACCTGATGGTCTGCCGGGCCGGTGCGAACAGCGTCACGGAGGCGGCGGCGGTGGGCGTGCCCGCGATCTTCGTGCCGCTGCCGATCGGCAACGGCGAGCAGGAGCTCAACGCCCGTCCGGTCGTCGACGCCGGGGGAGCGCTGCTGGTCGCCGACGGTGACTTCACGGCCGAGTGGGTCTCCGCGCACGTCCCCGCCCTCGCCACCGACCCGGCTCGGCTCGCCGCCATGAGTGCCGCGGCATCGGGCCTGATCCCGCGCGACGCGGACGAGAAGCTCGCGCGGATCGTCCTCGAGGCCGGGTCATGACAGGCCCAGACGCCCCCGAGTGGCTCCCGGCGCGGGTGCACCTCGTGGGGATCGGCGGCGCCGGCCTGTCCGCGATCGCCCGACTGCTGCTGGCGCGCGGTGTGGAGGTGAGCGGAAGCGACGGCGCGGACTCACCCACCCTCCAGGCGCTGCGGGTCCTGGGTGCCACGGTCCACGTCGGTCACGACCCTCGTCACCTCGACCACCTCCGCGGCGGTGACACGGTCGTGGCCTCGACCGCCGTGAAGCCGGACAACCCCGAGCTGCTCGCCGCCGCGGGTCGGGGGCTCACCGTGCTGTCCCGCGGCGCCGCGATGGCCGCGCTGATGGCCGGTCGGCGGGTGGTGGCGGTCGCCGGCACCCACGGCAAGACGACCACGACCTCGCTCCTCACCTCGGCGCTCCAGGAGGCGGGGGCGGACCCGACCTACACGATCGGCGGAGACCTCCAGGCCACCGGTGTCAACGCCGCCGAGGGCTCCGGTGACCTGTTCGTGGCGGAGGCCGACGAGAGCGACGGCGCCTTCCTGCTCTACCACCCGTTCGCGGCGGTCGTCACCAACGTCGAGGCGGACCACCTCGACCACTGGACGACGGCGGGCGCCTACGCGGACGCGTTCGACGAGTTCGCCGACACGGTCGACACCGGGGGCTTCCTGGTCTGCTGCGTCGACGACGCCGGCGCCGCGGCCCTGGCCGATCGGCAGCGGGCCGCCGGCCGACGCGTCATCTCCGTGTCCACGCGGTCCGGCACCGCCGACGTCGGACCCGAGGCCCTGTCCGACGTGACGCTGTGGTCGCCCGGTGACCACTACCTGGCCGACGCCCTGGCGGCGTACGCCGCCGGCGTCGCGCTCGGCTTCGACCCCGCGGCCCTGAAGCGGGGACTGGCGGCCTACTCGGGCACCCGGCGCCGGATGGAGCTCAAGGGTGAGGCCGGCGAGGTCCGGGTCTACGACAGCTACGCCCACCACCCGACGGAGATCGCGGGGGACCTCCGGTCGGCTCGGGCGCTCGCGGGTGCCGGGCGGCTGCTCGTCGCCTACCAGCCCCATCTCGTCTCGCGCACGCGCACGCTCGGGGTGGCGATGGGGGCGGCGCTCGGCGCCGCCGACGACGTGGTGATCTGCGACGTCTACCTCGCCCGTGAGCCCGCCGACCCCGAGGTGACCGGTGCGCTGGTGGCGGACGCGGTGCCACTGCCCGCCGAGCGCGTCGCCTACGTCGCCGACCTCGCCGACGTCGCCGCGGCGCTGGCCGCCCGGGCCGGGCCCGGTGACCTGGTCCTCACCCTGGGGGCCGGGGACATCACCGAGGTCGGCCCGCAGGTGCTGGCGCTGCTAGGGGAGCGTGCCGATGCCTGAGCCGCGGCTCGACCCCGCGACCGCCCGCAGCAGGCGCCGGTTCGCGCGCCGGCAGTGGCGGCGGCGTTGGCTCGCCTGGCGGTTCGTCGTCGTCCTCGTCCTCCTGCTGGCCCTGGTCGGCGCGGGGGGCTACGCGGTCTGGTTCTCGTCCTGGCTGGACGTCGAGAAGGTCGACGTGAGCGGGGCGCAGAACGTGGCGGCCGACGAGGTCCGGACCCGTTCCCAGATCGAGGACGGCACCCCACTGGCCCGGGTCGACCTCGTCCGGGCGGAGGCCCGGGTGCGGTCCCTGGCGATCGTCAAGGAGGTCCGGGTCAGCCGGCAGTGGCCCGACACGGTGCTGATCGAGATCGTGGAGCGGGTGGCGATCGCCGTCGTCGAGATCGGCGGGCGGCTCCGCGGGATGGACGCCGACGGGGTGGTGTTCCGCGACTACAACCGGGCACCACCGGGGCTCCCACGGGTGCAGACCGACATCGGCACCTCCGCCGAGGCGCTGGGGGAGGCGGCCGAGGTCATCTCGGCGCTGCCCGAGTCGCTGGCCCGCATCGTGGACTACGTCCAGGTGGCGACCGTCGACGAGATCTCGCTGTTCCTCAAGGACGGCCGGCAGGTGGTCTGGGGGAGCGCGGAGGACTCGGAGACCAAGGCCAGGGTCGCGATCGACCTGCTGCAGAAGGTCGACGCGCGGGTCTACGACGTCAGTGTCCCCACCCAGGCGACCACCAGCTGACGACCGCCGGCTGCCGGTCGGACGCCGTCGAGCCCATCGACTGTTCGTCCCTCGGCGGCGTGTCGCCACGATCCCGGCACTCGTCGTCCCTACTGTCGTCCACATCGACAGGTTGACATAACTATAACCCTCAGCCTGAGGGTCACAGTTCATCAGTCAACCCACCGGTCAAGGTCATTCATCAGGGAAACACGGAGCACGGAGAGGATCCAGGGCCGTGGGAGCAGCGCAGAACTACCTCGCGATCATCAAGGTCGTCGGCATCGGCGGCGGCGGCGTCAACGCGGTCAACCGGATGATCGAGGTCGGCCTCAGGGGCGTCGAGTTCATCGCCATCAACACCGATGCGCAGGCGCTGCTGATGAGCGACGCCGACGTCAAGCTCGACATCGGGCGCGAGCTCACCCGTGGCCTCGGTGCCGGCGCCAACCCCGAGGTCGGGTCGCGGGCCGCCGAGGACCACGCCGACGAGATCGAAGAGGTCATCAAGGGCGCCGACATGGTGTTCGTGACCGCCGGCGAGGGTGGCGGGACCGGCACCGGTGGCGCCCCAGTGGTCGCCCGGATCGCCCGCTCGCTCGGCGCGCTGACCATCGGCGTGGTCACCAGGCCGTTCGCGTTCGAGGGACGCCGCCGTGCGAACTCCGCGGAGGAGGGCATCGCCCAGCTCCGCGAGGAGGTCGACACCCTGATCGTCATCCCCAACGACCGACTGCTCTCGATCAGCGACCGCAACGTCTCCGTCCTCGACGCCTTCAAGCAGGCCGACCAGGTCCTGCTCCAGGGCGTCTCCGGCATCACCGACCTGATCACCACACCCGGGCTGATCAACCTCGACTTCGCCGACGTCAAGTCGGTGATGGCCGATGCCGGGTCCGCGCTGATGGGCATCGGCTCGGCACGTGGTGAGGACCGGTCCGTCGCTGCCGCCGAGATGGCTGTCTCCAGCCCGCTGCTCGAGGCGAGCATCGACGGCGCCCACGGGGTCCTGCTCTCGATCGCCGGGGGCTCCGACCTCGGACTCTTCGAGATCAACGAGGCGGCCGCGCTGGTGGCCGAGGCGGTCCACCCCGAGGCCAACATCATCTTCGGGGCGACCATCGACGACGCCCTGGGCGACGAGGTCCGGGTCACCGTCATCGCGGCCGGCTTCGACGGCGGCATGCCCAAGCGCGCGAAGGGCGAGTCCGGCCTCCGGCGCAACCAGCCCGCGCAGGCGCAGCCGCAGTCGCAGCAGGAGACCCTCAACGCGGCCCGCGCGCTCGGCGAGGCGAAGCGGTCCGAGGGCGCCAAGGAGCCGGTCGCCGCGGCGGCGACGGCGTCGCCGGCGCCGCGGCCCAGCGCCACTCCCGACAGCGCCACGGCGCCGCGTCCGTACGCCTTCGACGACGACGACCTGGACATCCCGGACTTCCTCAAGTAGCGCGCCCTCACCCAGCGCGACCGAGACCACGCGGAGAGGATGGGGGGCGATGTACGCCTTCCGCACCCGCCACGGCCCCGCCGACCTGTGCTTCACCGACCGGTTCGGCGGGGTCAGCGCGCCGCCGTACGACGAGCTCAACCTCGCGGTGGCGGGTGAGGACGACCAGGTCGCGGGCCGCCGCAATACCCGGCTCCTGCTCGACGACTTCGCGCCCGGCGCCGAGCTCTGCGACCTCCAGCAGGTGCACGGGGCGGACGTGGCCGTGGTGGAGGCGGACGGACCGGTGGCCCGGCCCGTGGCGGACGCGGCCGTGACCCGCCAGGCCGACGTGGTGCTGATGGTCCGCGTCGCCGACTGCGTCCCGGTCCTCTTCGTGGCCCCCGAGACCGGCGCGGTGGCCGCGGCCCACTGCGGCCGCCCGGGGCTGCTCGCCGGGGTGGTCCCGCGGACCATCGACACGCTGCGCGCCTGGGGCGACGCCAGCATCACCGCCTGGGTCGGTCCGCACGTGTGCGGCGCCTGCTACGAGGTGCCGGCCGCGATGCAGGACGAGGTCGCCACCGCCGTCCCGGCCGCAAGGGCGACCACGTCGTGGGGGACCCCGTCGCTGGACATCGGTGCCGGGGTTCGCGCCCAGCTGGAGGAGGGCGGTGTCACCGTGGTCGACGTGTCCCGATGCACCCGTGAGTCCGGTGACCTCTACTCCTACCGCCGGGACCGGGACCGGGCCGGCCGTCTCGCCGGGCTGGTCCGGCTGCGAGGGCCGGCATGAGCGACCGGCTCGACCAGCTCAGGAGCGGTCTGAGCACGGTCGAGGAGCGGATCGCCACGGCCTGTGCCGACGCGGGCCGCGAGCGGGCCGAGGTCAGCCTGATCGTGGTGACCAAGACCTGGCCGGCCTCGGACGTGCGGCTGCTGGCCGACCTCGGCGTCACCGACGTCGCGGAGAACAAGCAGCAGGAGCTCACCGCCAAGCACGAGGAGCTCGCGGGGCTGCCGCTGACGTGGCACTTCGTGGGCCAGCTGCAGAGCAACAAGGCGGGTGCCGTCGCCGCCGTGGCCGACGTCGTGCACTCGGTCGACCGGGTCAAGCTCCTCGGGCCGATGGACCGTCGTGGGCGCCCGATCGACGTGCTCCTGCAAGTGAGCCTGGACCCGCCTGGTGGCCAGCACCGAGCGGGGGCGGCCCTCGGAGAGCTGCCCGCGCTGGCCGCCGCCGTGCTCGCCACCGACCACCTCACCCTGCGCGGCCTGATGGCCGTCGCGCCACTCGGTGAGGACCCGGCCGCGGCGTTCGCGCGGCTGGCCGAGATCCGGGCCGGCTTCCTGGAGACATGCCCCTCGGCGACATGGCTCTCCGCCGGCATGAGCGGTGACCTGGAGCACGCCGTCCGGGCGGGCGCGACACACGTGCGTGTCGGCTCGGCGGTCCTCGGATCGAGGCCTCCGGTCCAGTAGCGTGCAGAACCAGGAGCTCCATCACGCCCGGAAGGCAGGCAGTCATGAGCGCGATGCGCAAGATCGGTGAGTACCTCGGCCTGCTCGAGGACACCGGGCGCTACGACGACGACTACGACGAGCGCTACGACGACGCCTACGGCTCCGCCCACCGACCGGTCGACGACCGCACCGAGGAGCACGCCGTGGCGGTCCCCGCCGGCCGGTCCCGGCTGCGCGAGGCGCGCGGGACGGTGTCGGACATCAGCGAACGCCGCCGCCCGGTCGCCAGCCACGACATCGAGCTGTCTCGGATCACAACCCTGCACCCACGCACCTACAACGAGGCGCGCACCGTGGGGGAGAACTTCCGCGAGGGCACCCCGGTGATCATGAACCTCTCGGAGATGGACGACGCCGACGCGAAGCGTCTCGTCGACTTCGCGGCCGGCCTGGTGTTCGCCACCCGCGGCACCATCGAGCGGATCACCAGCAAGGTCTTCCTGCTCTCCCCGCCCAACGTGACGGTCGCGGCCGAGGACAAGGCCCGGCTCGTCGAGACCGGCGGCTTCTTCAACCAGAGCTGACCGGTTCCCATCGACACACCCACGCCGGGGGGTCCGCTGACGCGGCCTTGCCCCGGCCGGGCATGATCTCCTCGTGAACGCCGTCTGGGTCGTGCTCTACGCGCTCGTCTGGGTGTTCTTCGGGTTCCTCTGGGTGCGGTTCGTCGTCGACTGGGTGCAGGTGTTCGCCCGCTCGTGGGTCCCGACCGGTCCGCTCCTGGTCGGCCTGGAAGCGGTCTACTCGACGACCGACCCGCCCATCAAGGCGCTGCGCCGGGTGATCCCTCCGCTGCGGATCGGCCAGGTGGCGCTGGACCTCTCCTTCATCATCGTGATGATCGTGACGTGGATCCTGCTCCAGTTCCTTCGCCCGCTGGCCACCTGAGGCACACCCGAGGGTCCGAGTCGGTCAGCCCTGTCACACCAGCCCCACCAAGGCGCTACAGTTCAACGGACCGCTGCCGTCGTCGGACGACGCTCGGTGCGATGCAAGGATGTTGTCTCGTGTGCACACAACGATGGGTGGAACGACCATGCCGCTGACGCCTGAGGACGTGAGTAACAAGCGCTTCACGCCTGTTCGGCTCCGTGAGGGCTACGACATGGGTGAGGTCGACCAGTTCCTCGACGAGGTCGAGGCCGAGCTGGCCCGGCTGACCAAGGAGAACGACGACCTCCGCGCCAAGCTGTCGGCCGCCCAGACCTCCGGTGGTGCCGCGGCGTACGAGCCGGCGCCCACCCAGCAGACGCCGGTCGTGCACGCGCCTGAGCCCGAGCCCGAGCCGGAGCCGGTCGCGGCCCCCGCCGCTCCCGAGGTCGTCCGCGTCGAGACGGTGCCCGAGGCGTCCAACGCCGCGGCCCGCCTGCTCGAGATCGCGACCCGCAACGCCGACGAGCTCGTCGACCAGGCGAAGGACGAGGCCGACAAGATCATCGGCGAGGCCCGCACCAAGGCGGAGCGGCTCGACGCCGAGTCCAAGATGAAGGCCGACCGGCTGGAGTCCGACGCCCGCACCCGCGCCCAGATGCTCGACTCCGAGACCGCCGAGCGCCGCCAGCAGATGTTCGGCGAGCTCGAGCGCGAGCGCGACAAGCTCAACAGCGAGGTCGAGAACCTCCGCGCCTTCGAGCGCGAGTACCGCTCCCGCCTCAAGAGCTACTTCACCCAGCAGCTCGAGGCGCTCTCCGGCCCCGGCGAGTCGCCGGTCGCCGGCGACGACCACCAGCCCGCTCCCAAGCGGCTGCGCTCGATCCTGGGCGACGAGGAGAGCTGAGTCGGGCGTAGCCCGGCCAGCGTCGCTCTCGACGCGAAAAGCCCCTGCCTGCGTGCGCCGAGTCGGCGCTTCTGCAGGTGGGGGCTTCGCCGTGCTGCAGGAGCGCCGACTCGGCGATACCGACGCGTCGCGTCGGTGAGCCTGTTTGAGCGATCCAACTCCACGGGCTACGGTTCCGGCCAGCACCGCTGCCACCCGCCGCGGTCGATCGGCCACAGGAAGGCCGTGCCATGGCACGAAGCACCACGAAGTCCGTCGCCTCGAAGGCGGCCTCTGCTGCTCGCAAGGTGATCGGACGAGGCCCCGCCAAGTCCGCGGCCGCAGCACCCGCGAAGAAGGCTGCGCCCGCCAAGAAGGCTGCGCCGGTGAAGAAGGCTGCGCCGGTGAAGAAGGCTGCGCCGGTGAAGAAGGCTGCGCCGGTGA
>NZ_JAEMSS010000075.1:14110-19768 GCF_016462705.1 Nocardioides sp.
AAGAAGGCTGCGCCCGTCAAGAAGGCTGCGCCCGTCAAGAAGGCTGCGCCCGCCAAGAAGGCTGCGCCCGCCAAGAAGGCTGCGCCCGTCAAGAAGGCTGCGCCCGTCAAGAAGGCTGCGCCCGCCAAGAAGGCTGCGCCCGTCAAGAAGGCTGCGCCCGCCAAGAAGGCCGCGCCCGTCAAGAAGGCCGCGCCCGTCAAGAAGGCCGCGCCGGCGAAGAAGGCCGCCCCTGCCGCCAAGGCCCCGACCACGAAGACTGGGCCGGCCACGAAGTCCGCGCCCGTGAAGAAGGCGGCACCCCCGGCGAAGACGCCGGCGAGCCGCAAGGCGTCGGTCAGCAGGCTGGTCGTCAAGGAGGGCGAGGGCGCGTGGACCAAGGCCGAGCTCAAGGAAGTCCTGGCCGACCTCAAGGAGCAGCGGAGCCACTCCGTCGCCGTGCTCGACGCCCAGGAGGCCGAGCTGACCGGTCTGATGCGCGACTCCGGTGACGGAGCCGGCCAGGACCAGGCCGACATGGGCGCGACCAGCTTCGAGCGCGACCACGAGCTCACCGTGCTCAACAGCGAGCGCGACAAGCTCGCCCAGATCGAGCGAGCCCTCCAGCGCATCGACGACGGCACCTACGGTGTCTGCGAGTCCTGCGGCAACCCCATCGGCAAGCTGCGGCTGATGGCCTTCCCTCGTGCGACACTCTGTATGACATGCAAGCAGCGCGAGGAACGTCGCTGAGCCGAACGGGCTCGGCCGAGAGCTCCTCCGTCCCCGCCCGGCGGCGCTACGTCGGGCTGTTCGCGTTCATCGCCACGCTCCTCTACGCGGTCGACCAGGTCACCAAGTACCTCGCGGTCGAGCACCTGACCGGCGAGCCGGACAAGCCGCTCGTGGGCGACCTGCTGCAGCTCCACCTCACCCGCAACCCCGGCGCGGCGTTCAGCACCGGCACCGCCTTCACCGAGGTCCTCACCTGTGTCGCCATCGTGGCGGTGGGCGTGGTGGTCTGGCTGAGCCGCCGGCTCGGCAGCCGGGCGTGGGCGGTGGCGATGGGCCTGCTCCTGGCCGGGGTGGGCGGCAACCTGACCGACCGGATGCTGCGCGAGCCCGGGCCGTTCCGCGGCGAGGTGATCGACTTCCTGATGCTGCCCAACTGGCCGATCTTCAACGTCGCCGACATGTGCATCAACGCGGCCGCCGGGCTGATCCTGATCCAGGCGTTCCGGGGTATCAAGCTGGACGGCACCCGGGTGAAGTCCGAGGAGCCGGCGAGGACCGAGCCGGATGACTGACCACGCCCCCGACGAGGGGTTGCCGGTCGTGTCCGGTGGCGACCACCGCAGCCTCCCGGTGCCCGACTCGCTCGCCGGCGAGCGGGTGGACGCCGTCATCGCCCAGCTGTTCGGGCTGTCCCGCACCAAGGCCGCGGACCTCATCGGTCGCGGGCTGGTCGAGGTCGACGGTGCCACGGCCAGCAAGAGCGACCGGGTCTTCCCCGGATCGGCGCTCGACGTCACGATCCCCGCCGTGGCCGACCCGCTCGAGGTCAAGCCCGAGGTCGTCGAGGGCATCCGCATCATCCACGACGACCCCGCCATCGTGGTCCTGGACAAGCCGGTCGGCGTCGCCGTGCACCCCTCTCCGGGCTGGACCGGGCCGACCGTCGTCGGCCACCTGGCCGGCGCCGGCTTCCGGATCGCCACCAGCGGAGCCTCGGAGCGCCAGGGCATCGTGCAGCGGCTCGATGTCGGTACCTCGGGCGTGATGGTGATCTGCAAGTCCGAGCACGCCTACTCGAAGCTCAAGAACGCGTTCCGGCACCGTGAGGTCGACAAGACCTACCACGCGCTGGTCCAGGGGCACCCGGACCCGCTGGAGGGGACGGTCGACGCCCCCATCGGCCGGCACCCGAAGTCGGACTGGAAGTTCGCGGTGATGGCCGACGGCAGACCCAGCGTCACCCACTACTCGACGCTGGAGGCGCACCGGTTCGCCTCGCTGCTGGAGGTCCACCTCGAGACCGGCCGCACCCACCAGATCCGGGTGCACATGGCGGCGCTCAAGCACCCGTGCGTGGGGGACCACCTCTACGGCGCCGACCCGACGCTCGCCGCTCGGGTCGGTCTGGACCGGCAGTGGCTGCACGCGGTCAAGCTCGGCTTCGAGCACCCGGAGTCGGGTGACTACGTGGAGTACGAGTCGACCTACCCCGACGACCTGGCCCGCGCGCTCGAGGTCATCCGCGGTGCCGACTGAGCTGACCCTGCGGCCGGCGACCCCGGGCGACCTCGACGACCTCGTGTCCGTCCACGTCTCCTCGCGGGCCGCGGCCCCCATGCCGGCGGGCGTCCACCCCGAGCGCGAGGTGCGGGCCTGGCTCACCGAGCGACTGGACCACGACGAGGTCTGGGTCGCCGTCGTGGGGGACGAGGTCGCGGCGTACACCCGCTTCACCGAGACGTGGCTCGACGACCTCTACGTCGCGCCGGAGCGGGCCGGTCAAGGACTCGGCAGCGCGCTGCTCGGCGTGGTCAAGGCGCGGCGGCCCGGGGGCTTCTGTCTCTGGGTGTTCGAGACGAACCAGCCGGCCCGGGGGTTCTACGCCCACCACGGACTGGTCGAGCTGGAGCGCACCGACGGGACGGGCAACGAGGAGAAGCAGCCCGACATCAGGATGGCCTGGCCGGGGGACGACCCGCTCGCCTTCTACCGCGGGCTCATCGACGAGGTCGACGCCGACCTGGGTGACGTCCTGGCCCGCCGTGCGGCCCTCACCCGGGCCGTTCAGCCCCACAAGCCGGTGGCCGGGCGGGACCCGGACCGCGAGCGTGCCATCGCCGAGGCGATGGCTCGGCGCGCCCCGGCGCTCGGCGCCGACCGGCTGCACCGGATCGTGCACGCGATCATCACCGAGAGCCTCGAGGCGTCGCAGGCGTAGCCAGCCGGGCGAGAAGGCCGGCCAGCTCGTCCGGACGGCTCAGGTTGGGACAGTGCCCGGTCTCGATCTCGTCCGGTCGGGTGATGCCGAGACGCCGGGCCGCGACCCGACGCTGGACCGGCGCTGGGATGAACCGGTCCAAGGTGGTCACGACGTACCTCGCAGGGATGCTCGGGAGCGCGGGCGCCGGCCACGGTGTCCGGCCGAGACCCGCCCCGGTCGAGCGCTCGTTCGCCATCGCCTCGGTGGCGAGCGCCGTGGGCACGTCGTGGAAGAAGACGGTCATCGGGTCCGAGCTGCCGGTGAGCCCGCCGTCCTCCGTGGCCTGCTCGGCCACCGTCTGCGACCACCCGACGTCGCCGAACCACTCCTCGGCAGTCTCGCCGGGCCGCGGCACCATGCCGGCGAGGAAGACCTGCAGCTTCGCGTTCACCGCCTCGGCCACGAGTGGCGCGACGAAGCCACCGGAGGAGTGGCCGACCACCACCAGGTCGTCGACCCCGCCGACCGCCTGCACGACCGTCTCGACGCAGTCGTCCCAGGTCGCGTCGTCGCGATCGGTCGGCAGGTCCGGCGCCAGGGCCTCGTGCCCGCGCTCGCGGAGCGCGTCCCGCACCAGGTCCCAGGCGGCCCCACCATCGCCGGAGCCGTGGATCAGCGCGAACGTCGTCATGCTGGTCAGACACCGGCCACCAGGAGGACTCATCGCGGCGCCCGCCCGATCCTCGGGACTGTCGGCGCGTGATGCCAATCTGGGAACCGCATCGTCGTAGGCTGAGGTTCCTTCCCCAAGGACATCGGCGTTCGTGCGTCGGATGCATCGGCCTACCCGCTGACGAACTTGAGGAGCGTCTCGCACTGTGTCGACCGGCCAGGACTCGTTCGTCCACCTGCACGTGCACACCGAGTACTCCATGCTCGACGGTGCGGCGCGCCTCACCCAGCTGACCCAGAGGGCCGCCGAGCTGGGCCAGCCGGCGGTGGCGATGACCGACCACGGCAACGTGTTCGGGGCCTACGAGTTCTACTCCAAGGCCAAGGCGGCCGGGGTCAAGCCGATCATCGGCATCGAGGCCTACTTCACGCCCAACATCAGCCGGTTCGAGCGCAAGGGCGTCAACTTCTACGGCGGCGGCCCCGACGACGTCTCCGCGCGCGGTGCCTACACCCACATGACCTTGCTCTCGGAGTCCACCGAGGGCATGCACAACCTCTTCCGGCTCAGCACCGGGGCGTGGCGCGACGGGTTCTTCAAGCACCCCCGCATGGACCGCGAGCTGCTGTCCCAGCACTCCCGGGGGATCATCGGGACGACCGGCTGTCCCTCCGGCGAGGTGCAGGTCCACCTGCGGCACGGCAACTACGACGCCGCCCGCCAGGCCGCGGCGGACTTCCAGGACATCCTCGGCCGGGACAACTACTTCCTCGAGCTGATGGACCACGGCCTCGAGCTGGAGACCAGGGTCCGCGACGGGCTGGTGCGGCTAGCCCGGGACCTGCAGATCCCCATGCTGGCGACCAACGACTCCCACTACGTCATGCGCGAGGACGCCCCGAGCCAGGAGCACCTGCTCTGCATCAACTCCGGCTCAACGATGGACATCCCGGCCGGCGACGGCCCGGGCCAGCGGTTCGCGTTCTCCGGCGACGGCTACTACCTCAAGTCCTCCGCCGAGATGCGGGAGATCTGGCGCGAGCTGCCGGAGGCGTGCGACAACACCCTGCTGATCGCCGAGCGCTGCGACGTCCGGTTCACCGAGGGCAACGGCACCTTCATGCCGCGCTTCCCCTGCCCCGAGGGGGAGAGCGAGGACTCGTGGCTGGTCAAGGAGGTCGAGAAGGGCCTCCGGTTCCGCTACCCCCACGGCATCCCCGACGACGTACGCCGGCAGGCCGACTTCGAGGTCGGCGTGATCACCCAGATGGGGTTCCCCGGCTACTTCCTCGTCGTCGCCGACTTCATCAACTGGGCCAAGGACCACGGCATCCGGGTCGGGCCGGGGCGCGGGTCCGGCGCCGGCTCGATGGTGGCCTACGCGATGCGGATCACCGACCTGGACCCGCTGGTCCACGGCCTGATCTTCGAGCGGTTCCTCAACCCCGACCGCGTCTCCATGCCCGACTTCGACATCGACTTCGACGAGCGTCGGCGCGGCGAGGTGATCCGCTACGTCACCGAGAAGTACGGCGACGACCGGGTCGCGATGATCGTCACCTACGGCACCATCAAGGCCAAGCAGGCGGTCAAGGACTCCTCGAGGATCCTCGGCTACCCGTTCGCCATGGGCGACCGGATCACCAAGGCGATGCCGGCCTCGGTCATGGGCAAGGACGTCCCGCTCAAGGAGATCTTCGACAGCAACCACAAGCGCTACGGCGAGGGCGGCGAGTTCCGCGCCCTCTACGACGGCGACCAGGACGTCAAGCGGGTCGTCGACACCGCCATCGGCATCGAGGGGCTCAAGCGCCAGTGGGGCGTCCACGCGGCCGGGGTGATCATGTCGAGCGAGCCGCTCATCGACGTCATCCCGCTGCTCAAGCGGCCCGCCGACGGCGCGATGATCACCCAGTTCGACTACCCCACCTGTGAGGCCCTCGGGCTGATCAAGATGGACTTCCTGGGGCTGCGCAACCTCACGGTCCTCGACGACGCGGTCAAGAACATCCAGGCCAACCGCGGCGAGACCGTCGTCCTCGAGGACCTCGAGCTGACCGACGAGGCGACCTAC
>NZ_JAEMSS010000242.1 GCF_016462705.1 Nocardioides sp.
TACGTCGTGCGATGCGGGTCGAGCCAGCCGTCTCCCGGCACCCAGCCGCCGCCGATGTGGGGGGACGAGGACCACGTGCGTGGTCTGCTCGGCGACCGGGTCACCGACGTCGTGGCCGAGACCGCTGCGCTCCCCGTGCCGTTGTTCCCCGACGGGGCGAGCTTCCGCGACTTCTTCAAGCGCACCTACGGACCGACCATCGCGGTGTACCGGTCCCTCGCGGACGACCCCGCCCGGACCGCCGAGCTCGACGAGGCCCTGGCGGCCCACGGCGACCGCTTCGTGGCCGACGGCGTCATGGCGTGGGAGTACCTCCTCCTCACCGCGCGCCGGCGCTGACTCGGCCGATCAGGGCGCCGCGAGGAGGGCCTGGAGCCGGGCGATCTCGGCACCCTGCTCGGCGACGATGTCGGTCGCCAGCTCGTTGACCCGAGGGTCCGTGCCGTGGGACAGGACGTACTCGGCCATCGCGATGGCCCCCTCGTGGTGCTCGACCATGCCCTCGACGAACAGCCGGTCGAACGCCGGTCCCTCGGCGTCCGCGAGCTCGTCCATCCGCTCGTCGGTCAGCAGCCCCTGCATGCCGGCGTGGCCGTGCTCGGCGTGGTCGTAGTCGCCGGCGTCGGCGTCGGCCGCGGGCACGTCGACCGACCGTTCGGTGAGCCACTGGGCCATCAGGAGGATCTCGGCGGACTGAGCGGCCGTGATCCGCTGCGCCGCCTGCACCAGCTCGCGGTTGTCGGTCCGGTCGCCGACGAGCCGGGCCAGGTCCAGGGCCTGCCGGTGGTGGAGCACCATCATCTGCACGAAGGCGACGTCGTCGTGGGCGGCGTCCGGCTCCTCCAGCGGCTCGCCGGGGTCCCGGGTCGTCGTGTCCTCGCCGGGGCCGCCGGGCTGGAGCTCGGGGACGGTCGCGGGCGGTCCGCTGGAGGTCGGACCGGACGACGTCGCGCCTGGTGCGGCCGCGGGCTCGTCGCTGCAGGCACTGAGTCCCACCAGCTGACAGACGACGGCAGTGACGACGAGCACCGTCGTCCGCCGGGTCCGCTGCACGCTGCGTAACCTAGCCCGCCGACCGCAGTTTGACCGTCGTGCCGACCCCACCCCGGAACCCACGTCGGATCCGCCTCGCCCTGACCCTGCTCTCCCTCGGCCTGCTCGGGACCGCGGTCGTCCAGGCGCCCGCGATCGCCACCGTCGTTCGCGGTGCCGACGACCCGGCGACCTGCACCACCGCCGAGCTCAGGGAGCTCCGGGCCGCCGGCGACAACTTCGCGGACCGGTGCCTCCTGCCGGGCCAGGAGCTCGCCGGGCTGCGCGGCGCCGACTTCGGGGCCGCCGCCGAGGTCGACAGGTCCGACGACCTCGAGCTGGTCGCCAACGTGCCCCTGAGCGGTGCGTTCGCCGAGGAGGGCGCCTACGGGACGGACATCGCCTTCAAGGGCCGCTACGCCTACCAGGGCAACTACAAGGGCTTCGCGGTCTACGACATCAAGAACCCCGCCGCGCCCCGGCTGGTCGCCCAGGTCGTCTGCCCGGGCAGCCAGGGCGACGTGTCGGTCTACCGCAAGGTCCTCGTCCTCAGCGTCGACTCGAGCCGCAGCGACAACACCTGCGCCAGCACCGGCCAGCCGGCCAGTGAGAAGTCCTCCTGGGAGGGCCTGCGCATCTTCGACATCCGGGAGCCGACCCGGCCGCAGTACGTCGCCGCGGTCGAGACCGCCTGCGGTTCGCACACGCACACGATCGCGCCGTCCAAGCGGGGCAAGTCGATCTTCGCCTACGTGTCGTCCTACGCACCCAGCGAGGACTTCCCGGACTGCCAGCCGCCCCATGACGTCATCAGCGTGGTGAAGGTTCCGCTGAAGAAGAAGAAGATGGCCAAGGCGCGGGTGGTCAACCAGCCCGTGCTGTTCCCGGACGGCGGCAACCCGGGCGTCCCCACGCCCACCAGCGAGACCAGTGGCTGCCACGACGTGACGGCGTACCCGGCCAAGAACCTGATGGCCGGAGCGTGCATGGGCGACGGCATCCTGATGGACATCGGCAACCGCAGGAACCCGGTGGTGGTCCAGCGGGTCACCGACCAGGTCAACTTCTCGTTCTGGCACTCCGCGACGTTCAACAACGCGGGGACCAAGGTGGTATTCACCGACGAGCTCGGCGGCGGGGCGCTGCCGACCTGCAACCCGGTCTTCGGCGCGACCCGGGGGGCCGACGGCATCTACGACATCGTCGACGGGCAGCTGCAGTTCCGCAGCTACTACAAGATGCCGCGGATCGAGGCCCTCACGGAGAACTGCGTGGCCCACAACGGGTCGTTGATCCCGGTGCCGGGCCGCGACATCATGGTCCAGGCGTGGTACCAGGGCGGCATCTCGGTCTTCGACTTCACCGACTCGGCCAACCCCGTGGAGATCGCCCACTACGACCCACCCCCGCTGTCGGAGACCGAGCTCGTGCTCGGTGGCGTGTGGTCGGCGTACTGGTACAACGGCAAGATCTACGGCAGCGACATCACCCGCGGGCTCGACGTGTTCCAGCTGAGCGACCCGCTGGTGGCGCCGGCGCAGCACGTGCGGTTCACCCGGTTCAACGCCCAGTCGCAGCCGTCCTACTGAGCCCGGACGAGGGCTCAGATCGGCAGCGGGTGCGGGGGTCCCGCGTAGAGCGCCCCCTGCGCGTAGCCTCCCGCGCCCCGGGCGTGCAGGGCCATCCGGCGCTGGATCGGCGACGTGTCGGTCTGGTCGGTGAACGACGTCAACCGGAGCGCCCGCCGCGGGTCGAAGGACAGCGGCTCCGGGCCGGTGGGGGGCTCCTCGTCGTAGCCGATCGCCTCCGCCCGGGCGAGGTGGAAGCGGGCCTCGGCGAGCGTCGTGTGGACGGCCAGCACGTCGGCGAGGCAGTCCACGGCCCTCAGCGCGGCTCGGGCCTCGGCGTACAGCCCGGCCGCGCGCTTCCACTCCGCGGACGCGTCGCCGTCCAGCCACGGCGGGCTGTCGTCGAGCCGTTCGGCCAGCGCGATCAGGTCCTCGCGGGCCAGCCGGATGCCCAGCCGGAACTCCGCGAGCGCGAGCTGGAGCCGCTGCGCTCGACGGCGGCGGGCGCCTCGGGCCATGCCAGATCGTAGGCCGGACGACGGCCTCCAGAGATCACGACAAGGTTGCAGTCACGGTCGCGGTCGGGTTGACGTCAGGGACGTGCGCCACCGGAGAGCTGATGCGTCGTCCCGGCACGCCGCATCGCCATCGCGACCGCCTCGTAGTCGTTCGCCATGCCCCGGCTCCGCATCTCGCGGGGTGACCGGGGTGCCGAGCCCAGCTCGTCCCAGGCGACGTTGCCGCCTCCGTCGAGCGTGAGCGTCCGGCGTCGTGGTGCCCGACCCGCCGCGATCAGGTCGGCGTCCTGCTGGCAGCAGGAGTACGTCGTCGGGGTGCCGCCGATCGGTGCCCACGTGGCCATGGTGACCGCCGGCCCGTGCTGCGGGTTGAACGCACACGGGTCTGTGCGGGTCGGCGGCTCCTCGCCGCGCGCGATCGCGTCGCTGCGCGCGAGGTGCACGAACGCCTGGCAGATGGTCTCCTGCACCGCGAGCACCGCGTCGGAGGTCTCGGCCTCCCGGAGCCGGGGCCTGGCCTCGGCGGTCAGGGCGCGGGCCTTCTCCCGCTCGGCGAGCGCCGCCGGCTCGGCCGGTGGTGCCTCGTCCTCCAGCCGTTCCCCGAGCTCGACGAGGTCCTCGCGGGCCAGCCGGGCCAGGGACCGCAGCTGGTCCGCCTCCGCCTGCGCGGCCTCACGCTTGGCCTTGAACGGGTTCAGTCCCATCGCGATGCTCCCCCCGTGTGCTCGACGGTCGTCCCAGCGTAGACGTCGAGGGCCGGGGACGGGGTTCCGCTGACAGATGCTGCGGACCGTCCTACTGTCGATCAGCGTGACCCCCTCTCGGCCGTCCGTCGTCGCCGCCCTCGTGCTCGCCCTCGCCACCGTGGGGCTCGCCGCCCCGGCGCACGCGGCCGCCGACGACTGGACCATCCCCGACAAGGCGACCATCCGGATCCACGGGCACGGCTACGGGCACGGGCACGGCATGTCCCAGCACGGCGCGCAGGGCGCGGCCCTGCAGGGGCTCACGCACCAGCAGATCGCCGAGTTCTACTACCCCGGCACGACGTGGGGGACGGCCAAGGGCAAGGTCAGCGTGCTGATCAGCGCCGACACCAGCAAGGACGTGCACGTGGTGGCCACGGCCCGGCTGAGGCTGCGGGTGCTGGCCAGCGGCACGGTGCTCGAGCTGGGCGCCGCACGCCCGAAGGCGTCGCGCTGGCGGATCACCCCGCTGAGCGGTGGCCGGTCCCAGGTCTCCTACCGGACGTCGTCGTGGAAGGTGTTCCGGACGTTCGCGGGCGACGCCGAGGTCTACACGGCCGGGGCGCCGACGACGCTGGTCCTGCCCGGGGGCGAGAAGGTCGCCTACCGCGGGAAGCTGCGCTCGGTGAAGAAGGACACCGTCAACGTGCTGCCGCTCGACCGGTACCTCCAGGGCGTCGTCCCGCAGGAGATGCCCCCGCTGTGGGAGCCCGAGGCGGTGCAGGCGCAGTCCGTCGCCGCGCGGACCTACGCGGCCTACGAGCGCGCCCACCCGATCGCCGCGCACTACCAGATCTGCGACACCACCTCCTGCCAGGTCTACGGCGGCGTCGGCGCCGAGCACCCGGCTGCCACGGCCGCCGTCCGCGCCACCCGCGGTGAGGTGCTGCTGTACGACGGAGCGCCGGCGTTCACCCAGTTCTCGGCCTCGAGCGGCGGCTGGACCTCGGCGGGCTCCGCGCCGTACCTCGTGGCCATCCAGGACCCCTACGACGGCTGGTCGGGCAACCCGCACAGCTCGTGGCAGACGGTCGTCAGCGACGGCACCGTGGAGAAGGCGTTCCCCGGTGTCGGCAACCTGACCCGGATCCGGTTCGCGGGCCGGGACGGGAACGGCGAGTGGGGCGGCCGGGTGGACTCGGTGACCGTCACGGGGACCGCCGGCTCGACGACGGTCTCCGGTGAGGACTTCCGGTTCCTGCTCGGGCTCCGGTCGGAGT
>NZ_JAEMSS010000243.1 GCF_016462705.1 Nocardioides sp.
CTGCTCTTCATCGTGATGGCACTCCCTGCGTGCGCGATGACCGTGGCGATCGTGGCGCCGACGATCGTGGCGATCGACGACCTGCTGGCCCGCACCCTGGTCCTCGGCGGGCTCTCCCTGGTGCTGCTGGCCGCGGACCTCGCCGCGGTCGCGGGTCTCACCGTCCTCCTCGGCGACGACCTCGGCCGGGCGGAGCTGATCACGGTCGTGCTGCTGGTCTCCGTGCTCCTCTACGGGCCGGTGCGCTCTCGCCTGTGGGCCGCCGTCCAGCGCGCGATGCTCGGTGACCGCACCAACCGCTACGACGTCGTCGCGGGGCTCGCCTCGACGTTGGAGAAGGCCGACGGCGGGACCGAGCAGCTCGCGGTGGTGGCCGACGCGGTCGCGGCGGCCTTCGGGGTCGGCTACGTGCGGCTCGAGGTGGACCGGGCCCACGGGGAACGGGTCACCGCGACCCACGGCACCGCCCCGGCCGAGGTCAGGACGCTGCCCATCACCTACCGCGACGAGGAGGTGGGACGCGTGGTCCTCCCGGTCCGCGGGCTGCGCAGCCGGCTCAGCCGCCGCGACGAGGAGCTGCTCGGCGACCTGGTCCGCCAGGCCGCCACGGCGGTCCGCACCAGCCAGCTCGCCGACGAGCTCCAGGACAACCGCGAGCGGCTGGTCGTCGCGCGCGAGGAGGAGCGGCGGCGGATCCGCCGCGACCTGCACGACGGGCTCGGACCCTCGCTCAGCGGCCTGGTCTTCCAGCTCGAGTCGGCACGGCTCCTCGTCGACCGCGACCCCGACGCGGCCCGGCGGTCGATCGCGGCCACCAGCGGCCAGCTCCAGGAGGTCGTCGCCGACGTACGCCGGCTGGTCCACGACCTGCGTCCGCCCGCGCTCGACGACCTCGGCCTGGTCGGCGCGCTCCGCCAGCACGCCGAGCGGATCAGCGGCGCGGGTCTCGACGCCAGGATCGAGGCCGCCGCCGACCTCGGCGCCCTCTCCGCGGCGGTCGAGGTCGCGGCCTTCCGCATCGCTGGCGAGGCCCTCACCAACGTCACCCGGCACGCGCGCGCCTCCACGGTGGTCGTCCGGCTGGAGGTCGCGGGCGACGAGCTGGTCCTGGAGGTCGGCGACGACGGGGTCGGCATCCCCGCGGAGGTGGAGGCGGGTGTCGGCCTGGTGTCGCTGCGCGAGCGGGCGGCGGAGCTGGGCGGGCGGACGGAGGTCTCGTGCCCTCCGGGTGGTGGCACCGTGGTCCGGGCGTGGCTGCCGCTGGGTCGGGCCGACCGGCCGGACCGGCAGGACGTGCAGAGGAACGAGCAGAAGGACGAGGGATGAGCATCCAGGTGGTGGTGGTCGACGACCACCAGATCGTGCGGGACGGGCTGGTCGCACTGCTCGGTGCGCTCGACGGGGTCGAGGTGGTCGGCTCGGCGGCCGACGGCCGCGAGGCGCTGCACGTCGTCGCCGAGACCGAGCCCGACGTCGTGGTGATGGACATCCAGATGCCGCACCTGGACGGGATCGAGGCGACCCGCTTCATCACCGGCAAGCACCCCGACGTCCGGGTCGTGATGCTCACGATGAACGAGGACGACGACACCGTGCTCAGCGCGATCCGGGCGGGCGCCTCCGGCTACCTCCTGAAGGGGTCGGGCGCCGAGGAGGTCCACAACGCGGTGCGCGCCGCGGCCGCCGGCGGCATGGTCTTCGGCGCCGCCCTGGCCGGCCGGGTCGCGACCTACTTCGCCGGCGCCACCGCCCGGCGGGTCGAGGAGCTTCCGTTCCCCGACCTCACCGAGCGGGAGCGCGGCATCCTGGAGATGCTGGCCGCGGGCAGGTCCAACGACGCCATCGCCCGCGAGCTGTTCGTCTCCAACAAGACGGTCCGCAACTCGGTCTCCTCGATCTACACCAAGCTGCACGCCGCCGGCCGCGCCGAGGCCATCGTCAAGGCCCGGGAGGCCGGCTTCGGCAAGGGCTGACCGTCAGGCGATCTCGTGGTTGGCCTGGAAGACCCCGCGCGGGTCGACCGCGGCCTTGATCGCGCGCAGCCGGGCGTAGTCGGCGGCGTCGTACCCGCTGGCGGTGTCCACCACCTTGTCGGCGAAGTTGAGCAGGTGCTCGCCGGTCGCCCACGGCGCCAACGCGGACACCAGGGCAGCTCCGTCCGCGAGACCCGCGGCGGCGGCCTCCGGCACCGGCGCGACCGCCGCGCAGAAGAGGGCGTAGCTGCCGGGGAGCCGGGGCAGGACGCCGGCGTCCGGCGCGGGCCGTCCCAGCGCCCCGCCGAGGTGACGCAGCTCGGCGAACAGCAGCGACGTGGTGCTGCCGGGGCCTACCTGGCCCAGCAGCGCCTCGACGGCGGCGTCGTCGAGGTCGCCCAGCACCGCGTGGTCGGCGACGTTGGGGGTCGGGCCGGGCGGGTCCATGTGCACCGCGAGCACGTCGGCGCTCGGGATCCGGGCGAAGGTGTCCATCTCCGGGGCGAGCGCGCGCAGCGGGGCCAGGAGCTCCGCGGCCCGGGCGTCGTCCTCGAGCACCGCGCCGTCGATCACGACGATCCGGCGACCGCTGAGGAACGGCGGCAGGTCGGGCAGCGGCGGGAAGCTCATCAGCCGCAGGGACGTGGTGACCGACTCGGGCAGCTCGCGGGTCCAGCCGACCCACGTGGGCACCACCTCGGGCGCCCGCTCGAGCGGCCACAGCAGCATCCCGGCCACCACGTCGGCGATCGGGAGCAGCCGGAGCTCGATCGCCACGACGACACCGAAGTTGCCGCCGCCGCCGCGCACCGCCCAGAACAGGTCGGTGTTCTGGTCGGCGTCGGCGCGGACCAGGCTGCCGTCGGCGGTGACGACCTCCACCGCGGTGATGCTGTTGGTCGCCAGACCGTGCTCGCGCCCGTAGAACGAGAGCCCGCCGCCCAGGGCGTAGCCGGCGACCGCCACGTCCGGTGAGCTCCCGTGCAGCGCGGTCAGGCCGTGCGGCGCGGCCGCTGCGACGACGTCGGCCCACAGGGTCCCGCCCGTGACGCGGGCGACCCGGCGCTCGACGTCGACCTCGACGCCGGTGAGCTCGGAGAGACGCAGCAGGACGGACTCGGCGAGCCGGCCCTCGAGCGGCACCGCGGCGTGCCCGCTGCTCTGAGGGGCGACGCGGAGGCCCTGCTCGGCGGCGACCCGGACGATCCGGGCCACCTCGTCGACGGTGTGCGGCACGGCGACGGCCGCCGGCCGCTGGTCGACAGCGAGGTTCCAGGGGAGCCGCGCGACGTCGTAGCCGGGGTCGCCCGGGAGGGTCACGCGGTCGGGGCAGGCCTGCTGGACCGCGGTGGCGGCGGACAGGACGGTGATGCTGGTGGTCATGGTGCTTCCTTCTGGGTGTGGGTCTTCTCGGGGTGTGAGGGTGGCGGCGAGGGCGACCAGCTGACCGGGTCGGTCGAGGCGGTCGACCTCGCGGATGCGGGTGTGCGGTCGGGCTCCGGTCGCGGCCAGACGGTCGGTGAGGACGTCCAGCACCCCGAGAAGGGCGATCCGGTCGGTCGTGAGCACCTCGACCTCCGCGAGGCCGGACGGGGTCCGGCCGAGCCGGGCCAGGGCCGCCTCGAGGCGGGTGGTGGCCAGCGCCAGCTGGGCCGTCACGTCGTCCTCGTGGAGGAGCCGGCCCAGGTCGTCGACCGACGCCTGGACCGGGACCTGGTTCCCGGTGCTCGTGGTGCTCACGACGCAGAAGACTGGCGGCACCCACCCGGACCGGACCATCCCGCGGCCACGGGTGATCCGCGGCCCGTGGCTCTGGGGGTCCGACTCCCCACAAAACTGGGATGTGCCGGACCGGCATCTGGGTCGATACTGCTCAGATGAGCAGTGCCCTGACCGCCGAACGGGTCCGGGGTGATGTGGAGGTGCTCTCCCGGGCCGGACTGGACCTGGAGACGTTCCTCTCCGAGGCCGTGGCCTCGGTCTCTCGGGCCGTCCCCTCGGTCGCCGTCTGCGTGGGAACCCACGACCCCGCCACCCGGATGCTGACCAGCTCCCGGAAGTACGGCGACCTGGCCGGCCGCAACTCCCACGACGGCCTCTTCGGCGAGATCGAGTACGACTCGCAGGAGGCGACGACCTACCCGGAGATAGCGGGTTCAGGCCTCCGCGCCGTCGGCGTCAACCTCTGGTTCGGTGGGCAGGTCGAGCGCTCCGAGCGGATGAGCCGGCTCATGCTGCCTAAGTTCGACTACCACGACGAGGCCCGGGTGGTCTTCGCCGAGGGTGGCCGCTTCTGGGGCGGCATGGCGCTGTTCCGCGGCTCGGGCGACGAGCCGTTCGGCGTCGACGAGATCGACTACCTCGGCACCCTCAGCGAGGCGTTCGGTCGAGGAGTGCGCTCCGGTCTGCTGACCCGGCTCACCGAGGTCGCGCCACCGAGCTCGGTGGGCGGGCCGGCGGTCATGGTCGTCGACGGGTCGGGCGAGCTGGTGCAGAGCACGCCGGCGGCGGCCGCCCGGCTCGCCGAGATGAGCGGCGCAGCGGACTCCGCGGCGCCGTACGCCACGATCATCGCGCTGGTCAGCGCTGCGCGGCGGTTCGCCCGCGGCGAGACCGACGTGGTGCCGCACGCCCGGGTCCGCACCGCGCACGGCATCTGGCTGGTGCTGCACGCTTCGCCCCTGTCGGGACTGGGCGACCGGGCCGGCGAGGTCGTGGTGACCATCGAGGAGGCCCGGCCGCCGGAGATCGTGTCCCTGGTCGTGGCCGCGTTCGACCTGACTCCTCGCGAGCGGGACGTCACCCAGCTCGTCCTGCAGGGCGTCGACACCAAGGAGATCGCCTCGACGCTGCACATGTCCGCCTACACCGTCCAGGACCACCTCAAGTCGGTCTTCGACAAGGCCGACGTCCGCAGCAGACGTGAGCTCATCGCCCGGGTCTTCTTCGACCAGTACGTGCCGCGGATGGGCTCCGAGGTCGGCCCCTCCGGCTTCTTCGGCTCGGCCTGACCCCCGCCTACCGCCCCTCGAGCAGCTCGTAGACCTGCTCGTCACGGTCGTGGCCGCCGAGGCCGCGGGAGACGAACGCCGCCC
>NZ_JAEMSS010000076.1 GCF_016462705.1 Nocardioides sp.
GTCTGTTGGAGGGTCATGTCCCGATGCTCGGTCGGGCCGGCCGTCCGCGTCGTCGGCCCGGGGGAGGCATCTGACGGCCGTCGACCGGCCGGCGTACTCCCGGGGGACTACGCCCGGGGCAGCACCTGCGGAGCCGGGCCGCGTCGTCGCCGTAGCCTCTCCGCATGACCACCTCAGCGGGCCGGCGGGGTCGCCGGCCCGGGTCGCCCGACACGCGGGCGGCGATCCTCGCCGCCGCCCGGCAGGCGTTCGCGGCGAAGGGGTACGCCGGCGCGTCGGTCCGGGGCATCGCGGGGGACGCGGGCGTGGACTCCGCCCTGGTGCACCACTACTTCAAGACGAAGGACGACCTGTTCCTGGCGGCGCTCGAGCTGCCGCTCGACCCTCGCGAGCTGCTCATCCCGGCGCTCGCGGGCGGGGTGGACGGGGCCGCCGAGCGGATGCTCCGGGTGTTCCTGTCGGTGTGGGACGACCCGGACCTGCGGCTGCCGCTGCTCAGTGTGGTCCGGAGCCTGGTCGACCCCGAGGGTCCGCGGCTGATGCGGGACGGGTTCGTGCCGGTCGTGCTCGGACCCGTCGGCGTCGCGCTCGGGATCGACCGGCCGGAGCTGCGGATGCCGGTGGTGGCGAGCCAGGTCTTCGGGCTCATCATCATGAGGTACGTCGTGGCGCTGGAGCCGATCGCGTCGATGTCCGCGGACGACGTGGTGGCGATCTACGCGCCGACCATCCAGCGGTACCTGACCGGCCCGCTGCCGTAGGCCCGCCCGGGCCTTCTCACTCACCGTTCGTACGGCTGGCGTACCGGCGTGCCGGCCACCAGGCCGCACGAACGGTGAGCGACGGCTTGCGGCGGCGGCCCGGCCGTGGGCATAATTCATCGCATGATGAAAAACGCCATCGAAGTTCGTGGCCTCACCGTCGACCGAGGCGGGCAGCGGGTCCTGGACGGCCTCGACCTCGACATCGCCGCTGGCGTCGTGACCG
Source organism: Nocardioides sp. (assembly GCF_016462705.1). Taxonomy (GTDB): domain Bacteria; phylum Actinomycetota; class Actinomycetes; order Propionibacteriales; family Nocardioidaceae; genus Nocardioides. The sequence goes on from NZ_JAEMSS010000076.1 coordinate 988, forward strand.
GCCTGCTGGGGCCGAGCGGCTGCGGCAAGTCCACGCTGCTGCGCAGCATCGTGGGGGTCCAGAAGACCCGGAGCGGTGAGGTCACCGTCCTGGCCGAACCGGCGGGCAGCAGGCCCTTGCGAGACCGGGTCGGCTACGTCACCCAGGACGCGAGCGTCTACGAGGACCTCACGGTGACCGAGAACCTCCGGTTCTTCGCCCGCGTCCTGGGCTGCGACCAGGCCGAGGTGTCCCGGGTCATCGCGGCCGTCGACCTCGGGTCGCACGCCGACGCGGTCGCCGGGGAGCTCAGCGGGGGCCAGCTGTCCCGGGCCAGCCTCGCCGTGGCGCTGCTCGGCAGCCCGGACCTGCTGGTGCTCGACGAGCCGACGGTCGGGCTCGACCCGGTCCTGCGCCGCGACCTGTGGCGGCTGTTCCACAGCCTCGCGGACAGCGGGGTCACGGTGCTGGTCTCCAGCCACGTGATGGACGAGGCCGAACGGTGTCAGCGGCTGCTCCTCATGCGCGACGGCGTGATCCTCGCCGACGGGACGCCCGCCGAGGTCAAGGAGCGCGCCGGCGCCGAGGACGTCGAGGCGGCGTTCCTCTCGCTCGTGGAAGGAGCCGCGGCATGACCCCCCGGATCACCCTTGCGGTCGCCGTCAGGGTGCTGACCCAGATCCGGCGCGACCACCGCACGCTGGGGATGCTGCTCCTGCTGCCGTGCCTGCTGATGAGCCTGCTGTGGTGGATGTTCGAGGGCCTCGCGCCGGAGACCTTCGACCGGTTCGGCCCGGCCCTGCTCGCGATGTTCCCGTTCATCGTGATGTTCCTGGTGACCAGCGTGACGACGCTCCGCGAGCGGTCGTCCGGCACCCTCGAGCGGCTGCTGGCGATGCCGATGGGCAAGCTGGACTTCCTGCTGGGGTACGCGATCGCGTTCGGGCTCGTCGCGGCCGCGCAGTCGGTGCTGGCCGTCGCGGTCAGCGTCGGGCTGCTGGGGCTCGACGTCGTCGGCCCGGTCTGGCTGCTCGGCGTGGTGGCGGTGTTCGACGCCGTGCTCGGCACCGCGCTCGGTCTGCTGGCCAGCGCGTTCGCCCGCACCGAGTTCCAGGCCGTGCAGTTCATGCCGGCCTTCGTGCTGCCGCAGATCCTGCTCTGCGGGCTGTTCGTGCCCCGTCCGGCGCTGCCCGACACGCTGTCGGCCATCAGTGACGTGCTGCCGCTGTCGTACGCCGTCGACGCGATGCAGACGCTGACGCAGAGCTCGTCCACGGGCGAGGTCTGGCAGGACCTGGCCGTCGTCGCGGGGTTCGCCCTGGCCTGCCTCGCGCTCGGTGCCGCCACCCTGCCTCGGCGCACGGACTAGGAGACCTGACACGTAGCCTGGATCACATGGCCCTGCTCCGCCAGCCGCTGCTGATGCTCTCCCGCAGCAACCAGGTCAAGAAGCTGGTCAGCTCGATGCCGGTCTCCGCGGGGATCGTGCGCAGCTACGTCCCCGGGGAGACGACCGAGGCCGTCGTGGCCGCCACGGCGAGCGAGATCGCCGACGGCCTGCGGGTCAGCCTCGACTTCCTCGGTGAGGACACCACCGACGTCGAGCGCGCCGAGGCCACGGTGGCGGCGTACGTCGAGGTGCTCAAGGAGCTGTCGTCGCGCGGCCTGACCCGCGGCCTGGTGGCCGGCGCCGAGGTCTCGGTCAAGCTCAGCGCGATCGGCCAGGCCCTGCCGGACAACGGCGAGAAGGTCGCGCTCGAGAACGCGCGCGCCATCTGCCGGGCCGCCCGCAACGCCGGCACCACGGTCACTCTCGACATGGAGGACCACACCACCACGGACTCGACGCTGTCGATCCTGCGCGACCTGCGCAAGGACTTCCCGGAGACCGGCGCGGTGCTCCAGGCCTACCTGCACCGCACCGAGGACGACTGCCGCGCCCTGGCCTACGAGGGGTCGCGGGTGCGCCTGTGCAAGGGCGCCTACAACGAGCCCGAGGCGGTCGCCTGGCAGGACCGGCTCGACGTCGACCGGTCCTACGTCCGGTGCCTCAAGGTGCTGCTCGCGGGGCAGGGCTACCCGATGATCGCGACGCACGACCCCCGGCTGGTGGAGATCGCCTCGTCGCTGGCGAGCCGCTACGGACGCCAGCCGGGCAGCTACGAGTTCCAGATGCTCTACGGCATCCGCCCGGACGAGCAGCGGCGCCTGGTCCGGGCTGGCGAGACCGTGCGGGTCTACATCCCCTACGGCACCGAGTGGTACGGCTACCTGATGCGTCGTCTCGCCGAGCGCCCGCAGAACCTGTCATTCTTCCTGAGATCGCTGATCTCCAAGAAGTGAGCCCGCAGCCACCGCGACGCAGCAGCGGGGTCGCGACGGGCGGGTCGAGATCACAGACCGAGCACAGGAGGTAGACACGATGACCCAGACCGCCATCCTCGGCGCCGGTGTCATGGGCGAGACCCTCCTGTCGGGGCTCGTCCGTGCCGGCCGCCGCGTCGACCACCTGCTGGTCGGCGAGAAGCGGCCCGAGCGCGCCCGCGAGCTCGAGGAGCGGTACGGCGTCAGCGTGGTCGGCAACGCCGAGGCGGCCGCCAAGGCGGACACCGTCGCGATCGTGGTCAAGCCGCAGGACATGGCCGACCTGCTCGAGGAGATCTCCCCGTCGCTGCGACCCGGCCAGCTCATCGTCTCGCTGGCCGCGGGCATCACCACCGCCTACATCGAGTCCCGGGTGCCGGAAGGCGTGGCCGTCGTCCGGGTCATGCCCAACACCCCGGCGCTGGTCGACGAGGGCATGGCGGCCATCTCGCCCGGCTCCCACTGCGACGACCAGCACCTGGCCGAGGCCGAGTCGCTGCTCGCGTCGGTCGGCAAGGTCGTCCGGATCCCCGAGCGCCAGCAGGATGCGGTCACCGCGATCAGCGGCTCCGGGCCGGCGTACATCTTCTTCGTCGTCGAGTCGATGATCGAGGCCGGCGTGCACCTCGGCCTGCCGCGCACCACCGCGAGCGAGCTCGTCATCCAGACCCTCGTCGGCTCGGGCAAGATGCTGCGCGAGACGGGCACCCACCCGACGGTCCTGCGCGAGCAGGTGACCTCGCCCGGCGGCACGACCGCCTCGGCGCTGCGCGAGCTCGAGATCCACAAGGTGCGGGCGGCGTTCCTGGCCGCGATGGAGGCCGCGCGGGACCGGTCCCGCGAGCTGGCTGACCCTTAACCCCCGCGAGCTTCGGCCCCAGCCCACGACGGACGCTCGCTGCGCTCGCGCGCTTCGCCGTCCATCGTGGCCCGAGGCCGATCGCGGGGCGTCGCTCGCTCCGCTCGCAGGCTCGCTCCGCTCGCGCGGGGTGGCCCGTCCCGCTGGGTCGCGTCGCGTGCCTAGGAACTGACCAACCCGTCGGCGACGACCTCGAGCATCGGCCGGACGGCGGTCTCGTCCAGGTCGCTCTGGTCGGCGACGGTGGCGACGCCGCCGATCAGCCGGCACACCTGGAGCGTCTCGACGCCGTCCTTGAGCGCGCCCTCGTCGCGCAGCCGCTCGACGACCTTGGCATTGGCGTCGGTGAGCACCTGGCACTTCGTCCGGATGGGGGAGTCCGGGTCACCCATCGCAGAGGTGATCTTCGCCGGGCCGCCCTTGTGGACGCTGATGAGCCGGACGTACTCCTCGAACCAGGCCACCAGCAGGTCGCGCGCCGAGCCCTCGTGGGCCAGCGCCTTCTCGGTGGCCTCGCCGACCCGCTGCACCCAGCTCTGCATGATCGCGTCGAGCAGCGCGTCCCGGGTGGGGAAGTGCCGGTAGAGCGTGCCCGGGCCGACGCCGGCCCGCTTGGCGATCTCGTCCAGCGAGGCGTCGTAGCCCTGCTCGCGGAACACCTCGCGCGCGACCTCGACGATCCGGTCGTAATTGCGCTTCGCGTCGGCACGCATGACTTTCTTCCACTTCTCGCTTGCTAAACGGAGACGGTCTCCGTATCGTGGTGCAGGAACCGGAGGAACCCTCCGGATCAAGAGTACCGCGGCCGACCCGGCCAGAACAGGACCTCTCCCATGACAAGTCCCATGACATCCACCCTCACTCCACCAGACAGCTCGACCGAGGCCGACCGTCTCCCGGCCGACCTTCCACCGAACGCCGGGCGCGCCGCGACCGGCATCGCCATCGTCCTCGTCGCCCAGCTGATGTTCGTGCTCGACGCGACCGTCGTGAACGTGGCGCTCCCGCAGATCGACACCGCCCTCGGCTTCGGCCCGGCCTCGCTCTCGTGGGTCCTCAACGCGTTCACGCTGGCGTTCGGCGGACTGCTCCTCCTCGGCGGCCGCCTCGGCGACGTCTTCGGGCGCCGCCGGATGTTCCTCGCCGGCCTCAGCGTCTTCGCCATCGCCTCGCTGCTCGGGGGGCTCGCGCAGACCCCCGAGATGCTGGTGCTGGCCCGGGCCGCCCAGGGCGCCGGCGCCGCGCTGGCCGCCCCCGGCGTCCTGGCGCTGCTCATGACGAGCGCTCCCGACGAGCCCGCCCGGCTGCGGGCCCTCGCCCTCTTCGGCGCGGTCTCGTCGGCCGGCATGTCCATCGGGCTGCTGCTCGGCGGCGCCGTGACCGACCTCGGCTCGTGGCGCTGGACGATGTTCATCAACGTCCCCATCGCCGTCGGGGTGCTCGTCCTCGCCCCGCGCTTCGTCGACGAGACCGCGCGGCGCCCCGGACGGTTCGACGTGGTCGGCGCGGTCACCGCCACCGGCGGCGCGGTCGCCATCGTGTGGTCGCTCATCGGCGCGCCCGAGCACGGCTGGGGCTCGGCCCGCACCCTCCTCGGGCTGCTCTCCGGCGTGCTGCTGCTCGTCGTGCTGGGCGTCACCGAGCGCCGGGTCGCGCACCCGCTGCTGCGTCCTGCCCTGCTCCGCAGCCGGCAGCGGGTCGGCGGGCTCGCGGTGATGGCCCTCGTGTTCGGCGGCCAGCTGTCGATGTTCTTCCTCGCCGTGCAGTTCATCGAGCACGATCTCGGGTTCGGGCCCATGGCCTCGGGCCTGGCGTTCCTGCCGCTGACCGTTGGCATCTTCGCCACCTCCCGGGTGACCCCGCGGATTATGGCGGCCGTCGGCCCGCTGCCGATGATCGCCCTCGGGGCGGTCGGCCTCTCGGCGAGCTTCGCCTGGCTGAGCACCCTGGACGCCGGCGACTCCTACGTCAGCGGCATCCTCGGCCCGATGGTCCTCAACGGGCTCTCCGCCGGGATCGCCTTCATGCCGATCACCTCGACCGTCCTGGGCGGTGTCGAGCCGGAGCACGCCGGGGCCGCGTCGGGGCTGCTGCAGACCTTCCAGCAGCTCGGCGGCGCGGTCGGCCTCGCGGTGATCGTCAGCGTCTACGCAGCCGGCTCGGTGCCGGGCGAGTTCCTGCCCGGCGCGCAGGCGGCGTTCCTCACCTCGGCGACGATGGCCGCGCTGGCCGGCGTCGCGGGCGTGGCCGCCCTGGCCCGACGGAGGCCCGCGCCGGTCCCGGCGTGATGGCGGCATCATGAGGGCATGACCGACCTGCCGCTCGTCTGGGGTGCGACCCCGGACGAGCGGCAGCGGTCGTACGACGCCGACACCGCCGTCCCCGGCCCGGTCCTGCTGATGACCCGGGCGATCGGCGTCTCCGCACCCGTCGAGGTCACCTGGCGTTGGCTCTGCCAGGTCGCGGTGGCGCCGTACTCTTTTGACTGGGTCGACAACCGCGGCCGCCGCAGCCCCCGCGAGCTGACCCCCGGGGCCGAGCGGCTCGAGCTCGGCAAGACCATGGCGATCGTGTTCCGGCTGGCCTCCTTCGAGGACGGCCACCACTGGACCGCGGTCACCACGCCCCGCGGCGAGCGGCTCTTCGGACGCGTCGCCATGACGTACGCCGCGGAGCCCGGCCCGTCCGGGTCGCGGATCGTCTGCCGGATCGCCGCCTCGTCCGACGGCCCGCTGCGTCGGGCCCGGGCGCACGCCCTGGCCTGGGGCGACCTGGTGATGATGCGCAAGCAGCTGCGCACGCTGAGGGACCTGGCCGAGCGGGACGCGCGCCGTGGAACGCCGACGTGACCGGGGGCGTCACACGACGGTGAGGCTCCTGGGTGCGGTGCTCCTGGCCGTCCTGGTGTCCGCGTGCGCGGACGACCCCGAGGTGCCCGAACCGGACGGCAGCTGGACACGCGCCGCCGACATGCCGCTCTCGCCACGCACGTCGCCGCAGGTCGGCTGGACGGGCAGCGAGGTGCTCGTGGTCGGCGGCGACACCGCGGTCGTCCCGGATGACAGCGGTGGCGGCCCGGCCGCACCGGTCGCCGACGGCGCGGCGTACGACCCGGCCACCGACACGTGGCGGCCGATCGCGGCGGCTCCCGAGCCGCTGCCCTACTACTACCGGTCCGCGATGGTCGGCGACACGATGGTCGTCCTGGCCGTCACCGCGGAAGGCCGGGCGGGGAGATGGCTGGCCTACGACGCCGGTGCCGACGCCTGGACGCGCCTCCCCTCGCCGCCGCGCCGGCCCCGCGACCTGGGCCTCCTCACGGTCCGGGGTGGCTCGGTGCTGACCGCGACTCGGGCGGGCGACGTCCTCGAGCTGGACGTGGGGTCGCGGTCGTGGTCGGTCCTGCCGCGGGACCCGATCGAGCCACGCCTCGAGCTCTACACGGTGACCTCTGACGGGTCCGACGTGTTCGTCTGCGGTCCCGACCCCGCGGTCGAGGAGGACGGCAGCACCCCGCGGTTCGTGGTCGTCGACCGGTGGGACGGGGCGGCGTGGACCAGGCTCCCGCCCAGCCGCCAGGTCGGCTGCGTCAGGCACTGGTCGGGCGAGCACCTGGTCAACGCCGACATCCAGGTCGCGGCCGGCCTGGACGGCGACCCGCCGGAGGGCGGACGGCTCGATCCCGAGACGGGCGAGTGGTCGGAGCTGCCCGGCGTCCGTGACGCCGACGGCGGCGCCCCCGACCACGTCACGGTCAATGCCGCGGAGGGGCCACTCGTCGTCGGCTGGGGCTACGTCTACGACGACCGCGCGGGCACGTGGACGCCGTTCGGCCGCCCGGACTCCCCGGTCGACCGGGGCGCCGGCGCGGCGGTCGTCGACGGCCGGCTGCTGGTGTTCGGCGGCCGCGACGAGGACGCCGGCTACGAGGACGGCGCCGGCCTCTCGAACCAGACCTGGGTCTGGACGCCGCCTGACTAGAGCCCGATCGCCGCCTCGGCGGCGGCCAGGACGGGGGCGGTCACCTCACGGCAGCGCGCCTCGCCGGCGGCGTACCGCTCGGCGACGTACGCCGGGTCGGCGGCGAGCTCGGCATGGCGGACCTGCAGCGGCTCGAGCACCGCGACCACGGCGTCGGTCACGGCCTTCTTGAGGGCGCCGTACGTCGTGATCCCCTCGGCGGAGCCGCCGCACGCCTCGAGCACGTCGAGCAGGTTCGTGACGCCCGGCTTCGCGTCCCGGTCCCGACGGACGGCATCCATCCCCGCGTCCGAGTCGGTCACGGCGCGCGCCACCTTGCGGCGGACGACGTCGGGTGGGTCGAGCAGGAACACCGATCCGCCGGACGAGGGGTCGGCGGACTTCGACATCTTCCGGCTCGGCTCGAGCAGGTCCATGACCCGGGCCCCGACCGGGGGAGTGGCCACCTCGGGCACCGTGAACACCTGGCCGTAGCGCCGGTTGAAGCGCAGCGCCAGGTCCCGGGTCAGCTCCACGTGCTGGCGCTGGTCGTCACCGACCGGCACCTGCTCGGGCCGGTACAGCAGGATGTCGGCGGCCATCAGGGCCGGGTAGGTGAACAGCGAGACCCGCGTCGAGCCCACCGCTCGACCCTTCTCCTTGAACTGCACCATCCGGTTCAGCTCGCCGGTGGTGGCGGTGCACTCGAGCAGGTAGGCGAGCTGGGCGTGCGCGGGCACTCGGCTCTGCCGGAACAGGGTCGCCTCGGTGAGCCCGGCCGCCAGCAGCAGCGTCGCCATCTCGACGGTCCGCTCGCGCAGCAGCGCCGGGTCGTGCTCGGTGGTCATGGCATGCAGGTCCGAGACGCCGTAGAAGCCGTCCTCCTGCCGTTCCCGCATCGGCCGCAGCGCGCCGAGCAGGTTGCCGAGCGTGAGCCGCCCGGAGGGGGTGAGGAGGGAGAGGGTCCTGGTCATGAGGTGGGCTCCTGGGGTGAAGGGCCCACGGGCGACGCGCCGGGAAACGCAGAACGGCCGCCCGTGGGCGGCCGTGTGAAGGGTGTGCTGGAACGGTGGGCCGCCGTCAGGCGGGCCACCACGTGAGGTGGGAGACCGTCAGCACGGGGGAGAGACTACCGTCACAGGCATGGAGTGCCCGGGGCCGGCGACGGTCGTCTTCGACCCGACGCTCACCGAGTACGACTTCGGGCCGGCGCACCCGATGAGCCCGGTGCGGGTCGACCTCACGATGCGGCTGGCCACCGACCTGGGGGTGGTGGGCGGTCCGGGGCTGCGGCTGGTCGGTGCCCCGCTCGCGACCCTCGACGAGATCGCCACCGTGCACGACCAGCGCCTGATCGAGGCGGTGGAGCGCTGCGGCCGCACGAACGAGCCGGACCTGCAGGTGGGCCTCGGCAGCGACGACAACCCGGTGTTCCCCGGCATGCACGAGGCCGCCGCGCACGTCGTCGGCGCCAGCCTCGCGGCGTTCCGGGAGGTGTGGAGCGGCGACTCCCTCCACTCCGCCAACGTCACCGGCGGGCTGCACCACGCCATGCAGGGCCGGGCCAGCGGCTTCTGCGTCTACAACGACGTCGCGATCGGCATCAAGTGGCTGCTCGACCAGGGCGCCGAGCGGGTGGCGTACGTCGACGTCGACGTCCATCACGGCGACGGCGTGGAGCGGATCTTCTGGGACGACCCGCGGGTGCTGACCATCTCCCTGCACGAGACCGGGCAGATGCTCTTCCCTGGCACGGGGTTCCCCGAGGACCTCGGCGGCGAGGGCGCGGAGGGCAGCGCGGTCAACGTCGCCCTGCCGCCGGGCACCTCGGACGCCGGCTGGCTGCGCGCGTTCCACGCGGTCGTCCCGGACCTGGTCCGCGAGTTCGCCCCCGACGTGCTGGTCACCCAGCACGGCTGCGACTCGCACGCGGCGGACCCGCTGGCCCACCTGATGCTGAGCGTCGACGGCCAGCGCGCGGCGTACCTGGCCCTGCACGAGCTGGCGCACGAGGTCGCCGGCGGCCGGTGGGTGGTGACCGGCGGCGGGGGCTACGCGCTGGTCGAGGTGGTGCCCCGCGCCTGGACGCACCTGCTGGCGATCGTCGGCGGCGCCCCCCTGGACCCCGCCACCTCGACCCCCGAGTCCTGGCAGGCCTACGTCCGGGAGCGGACGGGTGTGGTGCCGCCGGCGTCCCTGACCGACGGCAAGACCCCCGGCTTCCGGCCGTGGTCGGACGGCTACGACCCGGGCACCTGGCTGGACCGGGCGGTCAACGCCACCCGGAGCGCGGTGTTCCCGCTGCACGGGCTCGACCCGCTGCCCTGATCGACGGGTCGAGACCCCGCGACGATGGCTGGGATGACACTCACGACGGTCCCGATCGCAACTCGACACGCCGTAGACCACTCAGACGACTTTCGTGAACCTATTCCCCACGAGTCACAGGAGGCCCTATTCTCACCGTGCGAGGTTCGGAGCGCGCCGGTGGGGAAGCCGGCGGCCGGGCCAGCGTGCGTTGCAGAGAAAGTGGTGCGTGATGGCTGGAGACATGTCAGACGCGAAGTTCCTCACCGTGGCCGAGGTCGCGGCGATGATGCGCGTCTCGAAGATGACGGTGTACCGCCTCGTGCACAACGGTGACCTGCCGGCTGTCCGGGTGGGCCGCTCGTTCCGGGTGGTCGAGGACGACGTCAACGACTACCTGCGCAACAGCTTCTACAACGCCGGCTGACGGATCTCGGCTCGCCTGAGCCCCGAGAACGCCTCGGGGGTCCACGCGGGCGGAGCCCCCGTGGGTGACCTCACTTGCGGCGAGTTCGCTGCGCGGTCACCCGACCGATAGGCTGGTCCGGTCCCGCGGCACGAGACTCGTGGGTCTCCAATCGGTTGAGAGGTCTCCACGTGGGTTCGGTCATCAAGAAGCGGCGCAAGCGCATGGCCAAGAAGAAGCACCGCAAGCTCCTGAAGAAGACGCGCGTCCAGCGTCGCAAGCTCGGCAAGTAGGCCTGAGAGCACTCGGAGGCTCCCACACCATGGCCGCCGGAGACCGCGTCGTCCTCGTCACCGGGGTCTCCCGCGACCTCGGGCGGCACTTCGCGCGCTCGCTCGCGGCCGAGCCCTGCGTCGGCAGGGTGATCGGCGTCGACGTGGTCCCGCCCCGCGGTGACATCGGCGACGTCTCCTTCGTGCGCGCCGACATCCGCAACCCGGTGATCGCCAAGGTGATCGCCAAGGAGCGGGTCGACACCGTCGTGCACATGAGCGTCATCTCCACGCCCGGCAGTGCCGGCGGACGCAACACGATGAAAGAGCTCAACGTCATCGGCACGATGCAGCTCCTCGCCGCGTGCCAGAAGGCGCCGACGGTCGAGCACCTCGTCGTGAAGTCGACGACGACCGTCTACGGCGCCAGCAACCGCGACCCGGCGATGTTCACCGAGGACATGGAGCCGCGCCGCGCCCCGCGCGCGGGCTACGCCAAGGACGTCGCCGAGATCGAGAGCTACGTGCGCGGGTTCGCGCGCCGCCGTCCGGACGTCCGGGTCACCATGCTGCGCTGCGCCAACGTCATCGGCGCCCACGTGGTCAGCCCGCTGACGTCCTACTTCCGGCTGCCCGTCGTCCCCACCGTGTTCGGCTACGACGCCCGGCTCCAGTTCCTCCACGAGCGCGACCTGCTGTCCGTGCTGCGCTACGCCGTCGCCAACGAGGTCCCCGGCACGTTCAACGTCGCCGGCGACGGGATCCTGATGCTGAGCCAGGCGATGCGGCGGCTGAAGCGTCCGACGGTCTCGATGCCGGGGTTCGCGGTCGGCCAGGCGGGGTCCTTCCTGAGGCAGGCGCGGCTGGCGGACTTCTCACCGGAGCAGCTCGGCTTCCTCACCTACGGTCGGGGCGTCGACACCACCCGGATGCGGGAGGAGCTCGGGTTCGAGCCGTCGATGACCACCGAGGAGGCCTTCGCCGACTTCGCCCGGTCGCTGACGCCCACAGGTGGGCGCACCGAGCGGCTGCTCGGCGTGCTGGCCGACGCGCTGCCCTCCACGCCGGCGCTGCCGAGCTCGTCGGGGGTGCTCGATGGGTGACGCCGAGATCATCCCGATCGGCACCCGGGGGCGCCCGGGGCGGGGGAGTGCCAGCGGCAAGCCCTCCTCGGCGTCCCGGAGCCTGGCCGGCCCGGGCAAGCCGGCCGCCGAGAAGCGTGCCGACCGGCCCTCCCGGCCCCGGCACGGCGCGCGCCCCGCGACCGACCAGCCGACGACGCCGGCGGCCGATCGCCCCAGGAAGCCCGCCGTCGAGCCGACCGAGCCGACGCCACCGACGCCACCGGCGCCGCGGCTGACGGAGGCTCCGGCTCCCGACGCCGGTCACGACCCGGTGCTCGCCGCGACGACCGTCCGCGACCGCGGTCCGCTCGCCGGCATCCCGGCGGGGGACTGGCTCGCGGCGTTCCAGCACGCCGCCAGGGAGCTGTTCGGCGAGCAGTGGGAGCCGCAGCTGGCCCGCTTCCTGGCGTTCCTGCGCCGCAGGGTGAGCGGTGACTACGTCGTCGACGAGTACGGCTTCGACCAGGAGATCACCGAGCGCTTCCTGATGACCGCGCTCCGGCCGATCGCCGACAAGTGGTTCCGGATCGAGGTGCGCGGGGTGGACAACATCCCCACCGAGGGCGGCGCCCTGGTCGTCTCCAACCACTCGGGCACGATCCCGGTCGACGGCCTGATGACGATGGTCTCGATCCACGACCACACCGGCCGGTTCCTGCGCCCGCTCGGCGCCGACCTCGTCTTCAGGATGCCGGTCGTCAGCAAGCTGGCGCGCAAGAGCGGCACCACCCTGGCGTGCAGCGAGGACGCGGAGCGGATGCTGCGCGCCGGTGAGCTCGTCGGCGTCTGGCCCGAGGGCTTCAAGGGCATCGGCAAGCCCTACGCCGAGCGCTACAAGCTCCAGCGGTTCGGGCGGGGCGGCTTCGTCTCGGCCGCGCTGCGCACCGGCGTACCGATCGTGCCGCTGTCGGTGGTGGGGGCGGAGGAGATCTACCCGCTCGTCGGCAACGTGCCGGGCCTGGCTCGGGTGCTCGGGATCCCCTACATCCCCATCACGCCGTTCTTCCCGCTGCTCGGCCCGCTCGGCCTCGTCCCGCTGCCGTCGAAGTGGCTCCTGGAGTTCGGGGAACCGATCCGCACCGACGAGTTCGACTCCGGTGCCGCCGACGACCCGATGCTGGTCTTCGACGTCACCGACCAGGTGCGGGAGACCATCCAGTCGACCCTCTACTCGCTCCTCATGAAGCGAGAGTCCGTCTTCCGCTGACGGCGCTCCGCGCCGTCGCGGAGACGAAGCTCGAGCAGCCGAGCGAGGCGGACGGCACCCCCCGCAGCGCTGGCTGGGACGCAATGTCCCCGGGTGAACGGACCTACGGGTTGGTCCCGGTCAACCCGCCGGTCAACCCGTCGACGACCCCGTTGACACCCTCGACGACCTCGCTCACGACCTCGTCCACGACCGGCACCCCGACGGTCGGCACCGAGGTCGGGATGGAGACGTTGCCGGAGCCGAGCGGGTTCTGCGGGTTGCCGTTGCCGTGGTTGTTGCCGTTGCCCCCGGAGCCCTGGGTCGGGAGCTGGACCGGGTCGGTCGGCTCCGGCTCCGTGGTGTCGGCCTCCGGGGCGTCGGTGATGGTGGTGACCGGGCCACGGTCGCCCTGGTCGGGCTTGTCGCCGGTGCCGGGCTTCAGGTCGTCCGCCTGGTCGGCAGCGGTCGAGACGGCGGCGTCGTCCATCGTGGCGTCCCCGCTGGCGAGCAGCGGCACCGGGATCTCGATGATGCCCAGGCTGTCGCACACGGGGCACAGGTTGGCGGCGAGGGTGTCGATCTCGAACAGCACCTGAGCGGCGTCGAGCAGGGCCGCCTCGGCACTCTCGGGGATGACCTCCTCGAGGTCGGCCAGCACCTCGATGCTCACGGCGGTGAAGTCTCGGAGCTCGTTGATCGACTCCTCGGAGCCGGTGGCGGAGTAGTCGTCCATCAGCAGCTCGGACGCCTCGGTGGCCTGGCTGGCGAACGTGGTCAGCGTCTCGGAGACCGCGACGGCGTCCACGTCGTCCTGGCGGGCGAGCTTGTCGACCTCGTCGAGCCGGCCCGAGGCGTTCTCGAGGATGGTGGCGCCCTTGGCCTCGTCGCTGACGCTGAAGCCGGCCTCGGCGTTCTCCATGGCTCGCTTGAGCGGGTAGAGGACGTCGCCGGGGATGGCGCTCTGGGCGGCGACGGCCATCGAGGTGGTGGCACCGACGATGGCGAAACCGCCGAGGGCGACCGCCAGCCGGCGCTCGCGCGGCGTACGCCTCGACCGGACCGTGAGCCGGTCGGTCAGCGCGGCGGGGGAGTCGGGAACGATGAGCTCGGTCTCGGCGGCCAGCATCAGCCGCTCGCGCAGGTCGGCGACGAACGCGGGCCTGGCCTGGACCGGCGGCACCGACTGCAGCGCCTCGACGAGCTCGAGCAGCTCGGCGTCGCGAGGGTCGCGGACCGCGCCGCGCTCGGCTTCGAGCGAGGCGTTGAACCGCTCGGCGCCTCGTCGCGCCGGGTGCAGGCTACTCATCGCTTGTTCCTCGTCCGTTCGTGCCGGTGCCTGTCTCCCCGTGAGCGGGCCTCGACACCAGGAAGAACGACGCTCGGGAGCGCGAGGTTACGGGCGCGGACGCATTGCGGAGAACGATTTCCGACACAGGTGCGGGGACCGTCGCCATCACCTCACCCCCTCCGGCATGAGCTTGGCGAGGTTGCGTACGCCGCGCAGCTGGAGCTGCTTGACCGCGCCTTCGCTGCGGCCCAGGACATCGGCCGTCTCGGCGATGCTCATGCCCTGGAGGAACCGCATGATCAGGCAGTCCTTCTGCTCGGCCGGCAGCTCGGTGAGCGCCTTGAGCAGGATCTCGTTGGTGAGGCTGGCGAGCACCGACGTCTCCGGACCCTCGGTCGCGTCGTCGTGCAGCCCCATGTCCTCCGTCGTCATCTCGAGGCGGGTGCGGCCGGCCTTGAAGTGGTCGGTGGCGAGGTTGCGCGCGATGGTCATCAGCCAGGCGCCGAAGTCCTTGCCCTGCCAGCGGAAGCTCTGCATGCTCCGCAGGGCCCGGAAGAAGGTCTCCGAGGTGAGGTCCTCGGCCAGCGTGGCCGACCGGGTCCGGTAGAAGAGGAAGCGGTAGACCGAGCCCTGGTAGTGGTCGTAGAGCATGCCGAACGCCTCGGAGTCGCCCTTGCGGGCCAGCTCGACGAGGGCGATCAGGCGGGTGCGCTCCTCCTCCGACTCCTCGGAGGACGCCGCGAGGTCCGCGTCGCCGAAGCCACCGCCGACACCGCCGGCCACACCGTCGGGACGCTCACCGGCGACGGCCTCGCTGAGGAGCCAGCGGGACACCTCGGAGGCCGGAACCTGCTGACCGTCGACGGTGACGAGGGCGGGCTGGGGGCCGAACGGCTCGAGCGTCCCGGCCAGCGCACGGAGGACCGCGTCGCGCAGGGCGTTGAGCCCTTGCGCTAGATCGTGGCCGGCGCGCGCCATTGTGGGATTCCCCTCCCGATGCACTGCTGCTCCCCCGTGAGCCCTCTCATGGTAGAGGCCAAAGTCACATGGCGGAACCGAACGTGCGATGCGCCACATTCAGCGCACAGTCGTCCACTGGATCGGTAGGGCCCCGGTGCGCCGGCCTCAGGTGTCGCTGGCTCAGCCGCGGTGGTGGCCCCGCAGGGAGACCCCCGCGGCCACGGCGCCGGTGAGGCCGCCCGCGACGGCCGCGACCACCAGCCCGGCCCGGGCCGCCTTCCGCCCGGTGCGGTAGTCCCGGATCCGCCAGCCCTGCCCGCGCGCGTGCGCCCGGAGCCGCGCGTCCGGGTTGATGGCGCACGGGTCGCCCACCATGGTCAGCATCGGCAGGTCGTTGTAGGAGTCGGAGTACGCCGAGCACAGGCTGAGGTCCAGCCCCTCCCGCGCGGCCAGCGCCTTGATCGCCTCGGCCTTCGCGGGGCCGTGCAGCATGTCGCCGACCAGCGCTCCGGTGTAGACGCCGTCCTTGTGCTCCGCGACGGTGCCCATGGCGCCGGTGAGCCCGAGCCGCCGCGCGATGATGCTCGCGATCTCGATCGGCGCCGCGGTCACCAGCCACACCCGCTGGCCCTGGTCGAGGTGCATCTGCGCCAGGGCCCGCGTCCCCGGCCAGATCCGGTGCGCCATCGCCTCGTCGAAGATCTCCTCGCCGAGCTCCTCGAGCTCGGCCACCGTGTGTCCGGCGATGAACGCGAGCGCCGAGCTGCGGGCCTCGGCGACGTGCGCGGGATCCTCGACACCCACGACCCGGAAGTAGGCCTGCTTCCATGCCGCACCCGCGATCTCCCGGGTCGTGAAGAACTTGCGCCGGTGCAGCCCCCGGGCCAGGTGGAAGATGCTCGCGCCCTGCATGACGGTGTTGTCCACGTCGAAGAAGGCCGCCCGGCTCGGGTCCGCCGGTGTGTCCAGGGCCGTCTCGACCTCGGCCGCGGCCGCCGCCGCCTCGCCGGCCAGCGCCGACCGCTGCTGGAGATCCAGACGTCTGCGGTCCACCACGGAGGTCACCGTAGTGCGCGGGGGGTTGCCGTGGGGCTGCGCGCGCTCCTGGGCTCGGGCGTGGTGCTTGTGCACGTGGCCGGTCCTGGTGTTGGGCTGGCGGCCGCGCGCGTACCAGCCCGACGCTCGCAACACGGCTCGGGCCGGCGGAGTCCCCGGATATCAGGGGACTCCGACGCCGGGGTCCGGACTTCTGCACCCAGTCCTGCACTTCTGCACCCAGATCTAGGTGCAGAAGTGCAGGGGTCACCGGATATCCGGGGACCCCGCCGCTGCCCCCGCCCGCCTCAGACCACTAACGCGCGATTCGCACGCACCTGGTGAGTGCGATCAACGCGCTTGTTCCGGGCAACCCCTCGCAGACGGTGGTGGTGCCCGCGCGCGGGCACCACCCCCAGCACCAAGAACGGACCAGCTGAGTGGGAGGTCCTGCCCCGGACCTGCTCCACCGCAACGAGCACCACGACCAGCCCAAGCCCCACCCGCCTATGGAAGTATCCGCCCATGGACGAGGAGGCCGTACCGCAGCAACGGGCCACCGACGTCGCCGACCTGCTGACCCGCGCCGCCGCCGAGAACCCCGACAAGACCGCGATCGTCGAGGCCGGTGGCCGCGGCATGACCTGGGCGGAGCTCGAGGACGAGGTGGGTCGGCTGGCCAGCGGGCTGGGCACCGCCGGGATCGTCGCGGGGCACCGGGTCATGCTGGTGATGGGCAACCGGCTGGAGTTCGTGGCGACGTACCTCGGCGTCCTGCGCGCCCAGGCGGTCGCCGTCCCGGTCAACCCCACGGCCACCGCCGGCGAGCTGGCCCGGATGATCGCCGACTCCGGTTCGCGGATCGTCGTGGCCGACGCGGACGCGGTCAGCGAGGTGCGGGCGGCCCTGGCCGCGCTCGACGAGGCGATGGCCGGGGAGCATCCCGAGGGCTCGATCGAGGCCGACCTGTTCTCCCGCCTGGTGCGGCCACGGCTGGTGGTGGTGGGTGCGACGCTGCAGCCCGACGAGCGGGCGTACGACCACCTGCGTGCCGAGCGGGCGCACGCCATCCCGCCGTTGCAGGACCCCGAGAAGCTGGCGGCGCTGCTCTACACCAGCGGCACCTCGGGACGCCCGCGGGCGGCGATGCTCACCCACCGGGCCCTGCTCGCCAACATCGACCAGGTCGCCGCGGTCGACCCGCCGATGATCCACGGGGACGACGTGGTGCTCGCGGTGCTGCCGCTGTTCCACGTCTACGGCCTGAACGCCGTCCTCGGCGTCGTGCTCCGCCACCGTGCCAAGCTCGTGCTCGCGGCCCGCTTCGACCCGCAGGGCACGCTCGACCTGATCGAGGACGAGGCCTGCAGCGTCATCCCGGTCGCCCCGGCGGTCTTCGCCTACTGGCGTGACGTCGACCAGCTCCGCGAGCGGCTCGGCCCGGTGCGGCTGATGCTCTCCGGCTCGGCACCGCTGGCGCCGGAGCTCATGGCGGAGTTCACCGAGCGGACCGGCATCCCGATCCACCAGGGCTACGGCCTGACCGAGGCCTCGCCGGTCGTGACCAGCACCCTGGTGAGCGAGCACCCCCAGGCCGGCTCGGTCGGCGCCGCCCTGCCCGGCGTCGAGATCCGGCTCGTCGACGAGCTCGGGGGGACCCCCGAGGGCGAGGACGCCGGCGAGATCTCGATCCGGGGAGCGAACCTGTTCAGCGGCTACTGGCCGGACGGCTCGGACGGGCCGGACTCCGAGGGCTGGTGGTCCACCGGTGACGTGGGCTTTCTCGACCCGAGCGGGGACCTCTTCCTGGTCGACCGGCTCAAGGAGCTGGTGATCGTCTCGGGGTTCAACGTCTACCCGGTCGAGGTCGAGGACGTGATCCGCGAGGTCGACGGGGTCACCGAGGCGGCCGTGATCGGTGTCGAGGACGAGCTCCAGGGCGAGGCCGTGGTCGCGTACGTCGTCGCGCCCGGCCGGGACGCCGCGGCCGTCGAGGCCGCGGTCCGGGAGCACTGCGAGACCCGGCTGGCGCGGTTCAAGCAGCCGAGCCGCGTCGAGGTCGTCGCCGAGCTGCCGGTCGGGGTGACCGGCAAGGTCCAGAAGGGCCGGCTGCGCGGGATGGAGCGCCGGCGGGCCCTGGGCCTGCTGGAGTGACCGTGCCCGCGCCGCGCGTCGTCCTCTACGGCAAGCCGGGCTGTCACCTCTGCGACGACGCCCGCGCGGTCGTCGAGCGCGTCTGCGCCGACCTGGGGGAGACCTACGAGGAGATCTCGATCCTCGACGACCCGGCCCTCATGGACCGGTTCGGCGAGGAGATCCCGGTGACCTTCGTCGACGGCCGCCAGCACGACTTCTGGCGGGTCGACGAGGCCCGGCTGCGGGCCGCCCTGACGGTCTGACCCCACCCCGGTCAAGCCGAGGCACTGTGGTATTGCCCTCACCCGGTCGGTTTTGTTCTCGCGTTCACAAGCGCATAGCCTGAACGACGCGAGCGCCGCCGGGGTCGACGGGCCTCTTGGACCCCCTCCGGTGGCTGGAGAGAAGAGCAGTGACCGCCAGGAGCCACGCCCACAGCGCCCGGGACATCCCCGAGGCCACGGTGGCGCGGCTGCCCGTCTACCTGCGGGCGCTCAGCGCGCTCGCGGACCAGGACATCACGACCTGCTCCAGCGAGGAGCTCGCCGCCGCGGCCGGCGTCAACAGCGCCAAGCTGCGCAAGGACCTTTCCTACCTCGGCTCCTACGGCACCCGCGGCGTCGGCTACGACGTCGACTACCTTCGCTACCAGATCGCCCGCGAGATCGGCGTGACCCAGGACTGGCCCGTGGTCATCG
>NZ_JAEMSS010000077.1 GCF_016462705.1 Nocardioides sp.
CATGCGCGGGCACCACCACCGTCTGCGGGTGGTGGGCCGGTCGGGACTTGGCGTGTGGATCCCATGCACCTGGTGGGTGCAGATCGCACGCTAGTGGGACTCGCAGGCGTGGCCGGGAACCGCTCGCGACACAGTTCGCGTTGCCCGGGTCGCGGCTGAGCCTGGAGCTGTGGCTGCCTGGGCTGAACTGCGTCGCGAGCACGAAGTTGGCGGCCGCGCATGCGGCGGCGCGGGCGGAGCCCGCGTCGTTGAGCGCGCCGCCTACCAGCCCGGTAGGGACCCGCGGTCAAGGACGGCCGAAGGCCGCCGCGAAGCGGTGCGAAGCATCCTTGACGGCGGGAGCCGGGCTGGTACGCGCGCGGCCGCCACCCCAGCACCAGGACCGGGCCACCCCAGCACCAGGAACGGGCCACCGCATCACGGGGTCAGGTCCCCAGCCACCGCGTACGAGGCCTCGAGACGGCGCTGGCGCGCTCTCCCGCAGCAAAGCGCCACCCTCCCTTGCAACCGTGACAGTGAAACTGTCACAGTGGGTGGGTGCAGCTCTCCTACCCCCTCCAGTACGACGGCAACCCGCGCGCCACCGCAGACCAGGTGGTCGAGCTCGAGAAGGCGGGCCTCGACATGGTCTGGGTCGCCGAGGCCTACGGCTTCGACTCGCCCACGCTGATGGGCTACCTGGCCGCCAAGACCGAGCGGCTCGAGATCGCCGCGGGCATCATCAACGTCTTCTCCCGGACCCCCGGCGCGATCCTCCAGACCGCCGCCGGCCTCGACAACGTCTCCGCGGGCCGGGCGGTGCTCGGGCTCGGGGCCTCCGGGCCGCAGGTCATCGAGGGCTTCCACGGGATGCCCTACGACAAGCCGCTCGGCCGGACCCGCGAGGTCATCCGGCTGGTCCGGTCCGGTCTCAAGCGCGAGCCGTTGGAGTCGCACACCTCGTTCTTCGACATCCCCCTCTCGGAGGGCAAGGGCCTCGGCCTGGGCAAGCCCCTCAAGATCCTCACCAGGCCCGAGCGCGACACCATCCCGATCTGGATCGCCTCGCTGGGCGACAAGAACGTCGAGATGACCGCCGAGCTCGCCGACGGCTGGCTGCCGATCATGTTCGTCCCGGAGAAGGCCCGTGACGTGTGGGGTGACGCCCTCGACGCCGGTGCCGCCAAGCGCCCCGCGGAGCTCGGTCCCCTGCAGATCAGCGCGGGCGGGATGCTCGCCGTCGGCGACGACGTCACGGGGCTGCTCGACTTCCTGCGCCCGATGTACGCCCTCTACGTCGGCGGGATGGGCGCCCGGGGCAAGAACTTCTACAACGAGCTCGCCTGCCAGTACGGCTACGAGAAGGAGGCCAAGGAGATCCAGGACCTCTACCTCGACGGCAAGAAGAAGGAGGCCGAGGCGCTGGTCCCGATGGAGTGGATCGAGCAGAGCAACCTGGTCGGCCCCGCGTCGTACGTCAAGGAGCGGATCGCCGCCTTCGAGGAGGCCGGGGTCAGCCACCTCTCGATCGTCCCGGTCGGCGACGACCCCGCGGGCCTGGTCGGACAGGTCAAGGACTGGGTGTCGTGAGACTCGGCGTGCGCGTGGCGAGGCGGGGCCGGTTCGACAACCTCGCCGAGATCCGCACGCTCGACCCGTACGACGACGCGGACCGCGACCGGATCGTCACGCTCACCGGGCGCCACGACTTCCCGTGGGACCTCGACCAGGGCACGGCGATCGCGTTCCTGCGCGACTACGGCGTCCCGTCGATCGCCCGGCTGCTGGACCGCACCAAGCAGTTCGAGGGCGACGGCATCAAGCGGTACGACGACACGCTGATCTTCCAGGAGGAGGCGATCGCCGACGGCATCGACTCCCCGCGCGCCAAGGCGGCCACCGAGCGGCTCAACCGGATCCACGGGCACTACGCCATCCCCAACCACGAGTTCCAGTACGTCCTGGCCACCACCCTGGTCGGCCCGGTGCGCTGGATCGAGAAGTACGGGTGGCGGCGGCTCGACCCCGTCGAGCTCGTCGCCCTCACCCGCTTCACCACCAGGTTCGGCGAGCTGATGAACATCACCGGGCTGCCCGACACCTACGACGGCTACCTCCGGCTGCTGGTCGACTACGAGCGCGAGCACTTCGCCCACGACCCGGCCAACACCCGGGTCACCGAGGCCACGATCCGGATCGGCCGGCAGACCGCCCCGTGGTACCTGCGCCTCGGCTTCCGCCGGGTCACCATCGCCCTCATGGACGAGCCGCTCCGCGAGGCGCTCGGCATGCCGAGGCAGCCGCGGGCGCTGGTCGCCGGCGTCGACCTCGGGCTGCGCGCCCGCGCCCGGGTGCTCCGCCACCTCGCCACGCCACGCACCGCGCCGTACGAGCGGGTCCACCCGACCTACCCCGACGGCTACCGGCTCGACCAGGTCGGCCCGAGCAAGATGCTCGACGAGCTCAACAAGCAGCAGACCACCCAGCAGACCACCCAGCAGACCACCCAGCAGTCCGACACCAAGGAGCACTCCGTTGCCTGACCGTCCCTCGATCTACGAGCAGGAGCACGAGGACTTCCGCAGGACCGCCCGCGCCTTCATGGAGAAGGAGGTCGTCCCCCACCACGAGCAGTGGGAGAAGGACGGCCAGGTGAGCCGCGAGGTCTGGCTCAAGGCCGGCGAGACGGGACTCCTGTGCTTCGACGTCGACGAGGAGTACGGCGGCGCCGGCATCAAGGACTTCCGCTACAACATGGTCCTGATCGAGGAGGTCACCCGGGCCGGGGCGAGCGGGCTCGGGTTCCCGGTGCACAACGACGTGATCGTCCCCTACATCAGCCACCTGGGCACCCCCGAGCAGAAGCAGCGCTGGCTCCCCGGCCTGGTCAGCGGCGAGCTGATCTCGGCGATCGCGATGACCGAGCCCGGCGCCGGCTCGGACCTCCAGGGCATCCGGACCAGCGCGGTCGACAAGGGCGACCACTACGTCCTCAACGGGTCCAAGACCTTCATCAGCAACGGGATCATGAGCGACCTGGTCGTCGTGGTCGCCCGCACCAACCCCGACGCCGGCCACCAGGGCATCAGCCTGCTCGTGGTCGAGCGCGGGATGGAGGGCTTCGAGCGCGGCCGCAACCTCGACAAGGTCGGCCTCAAGGCCCAGGACACCGCCGAGCTGTTCTTCGACAACGTCGTGGTGCCCAAGGAGAACCTGCTCGGCGCCGAGGGCTCCGGTTTCATCTCGCTGATGGAGAACCTCCCGCAGGAGCGGGTGTCCATCGCGGCGATCGCCGTGGCGGCGTGCGAGCACGTGCTCGACCTCTGCCTGGCCTACGCCAAGGAGCGCCAGGCCTTCGGCAAGCCGATCGGGTCCTTCCAGCACAACCGCTTCCTGCTCGCCGAGATGGCGACCGAGGTCCACATCGCCCGGGTGTTCGTCAACGACTGCGTGACCAAGCTGAACGCCGGTGAGGTCGACACCTCGCTGGCCTCGATGGCGAAGTGGTGGACCACGGAGCTCCAGACCAAGCTCGTCGACCGCGGCGTCCAGCTCTTCGGCGGCTACGGCTACATGCTCGAGTACCCGATCGCCAAGGCGTTCCTCGACAGCCGGATCCAGACCATCTACGGCGGCACGACCGAGATCCAGAAGGAGATCATCGGGAGGATGCTCGGCGTCTGACTAGGGCCATCTGCCGTGGCATTGCGGCCAGGGGTCTAGACCAGGGATCGCGCTGTCACAGTCCGGTCTCGCATGGTGTCGATGAGTTGGCCGGAGTCGTCCGGTCAGTCCGGGCATCTCGGGGAAAACCCCGATGCCGACTGTCCCCGCCTTCTGATGGAGTGACCCCATGCATCGACAGATCGCTGGCAAGCTGACCGGACGCGTGACCAAGTGGCTCGTGCTGCTCGCCTGGCTCGTGCTCTTCGCCGTCCTCGGTTCGCTGAGCTCCAAGCTGATCGACGTCCAGGACAACGAGGCCTCCTCCTGGCTCCCCGGGTCGGCCGAGTCGACCAAGGTCCTCGACGAGATCTCCGAGACGGTCGACCCCAACGACATCCCCACCCTCGTGGTCTACAGCCGTGAGGGCGGACTCACCGAGTCCGACCTGGCCGCCATCGAGGAGCAGGGCCAGGAGCTCGCGCAGGTCGAGGGCGTGACCGATGACGGGGTGCTGACCCCTGCCGCGGCGGCCCAGATCCCCGACCTGCCGTTCCAGCTCCTCTCCGAGGACGGCGAGGTCGCGATCAGCTCGTTCGTCCTCAACTTCGGCGACGAGGGCTGGAACGCCATCCCCGACGCCGCCGACGAGATTCGCGACATCGCCGACATCGACGGAGTCGAGGTGCACCTCGCCGGGTTCGGCGGCCAGGCGGCCGACTCCGCCGAGGCGTTCGAGGGCATCGACACGACCCTGATCATGATCACCCTGCTCGTCGTCATCGTGATCCTGCTGTTCACCTACCGCAGCCCGATCCTGTGGCTGCTGCCGATCTTCAGCGTCGTCGTCGCCTACTCGGTGTCCGGCGGTGTCGTCTACCTGCTCGCCAAGAACGCCGGCCTGACCGTCAACGGCCAGAGCCAGGCCATTCTCGGCATCCTGGTGATCGGCGCCGGCACCGACTACGCGCTGCTCCTGGTGGCCCGCTACCGGGAGGAGCTGCGCCGGCACGACGATCGGCACGAGGCGATGGCCTTCGCGCTGCACCGCGCGGCGCCGGCCCTCTTCGCGAGCGCGGCGACCGTGGCCGTCGGCATGCTGTGCCTGTCCTTCGCCGAGCTCAACTCGACCGCGGGCCTGGGCCCGGTCAACGCCATCGGCATCGCGGTCACCTGCCTGGTCATGCTGACGCTGCTGCCGGCCCTTCTCGTCATCTTCGGCCGGTGGATGTTCTGGCCCAAGCGGCCGGCGTTCGGCTCCCGCGAGCCCAACACCACCGGCTTCTGGGCCCGGATCGGCGACCGGATGGCCACGGGTCCGCGGAAGGTCTGGGTCGTGACCGCCGTCCTGCTCGCCGTCGCCTCGCTCGGGCTGCTCGCCCTGGACGCGGACGGCCTGTCGACGGAGGACACCTACACCAAAGAGTTCGACTCCATCAAGGGCCAGAAGGTGCTCGTGGAGCACGGCCTGCAGGACAACTCCAACACCGCGCAGATCGTGGCCGACACCGACCAGCTCGACGCGGTGCAGGAGGCGATCGCGGGTGTCGACGGCCTCGGCGCGCCGACGCCTGCACAGGAGATCGGCAACGGCCGGTCCTACTTCGAGGCCACGATCAGCGAGGACATCTCCTCGACGGCAGCCTTCGACATCGTGGAGGCCACCCGGGACGCGGTGCACGACGTCGACGGGGCGGACGCCCTCGTCGGTGGTGGATCGGCGTTCTACCTCGACACCAAGGTCGCCTCGATCCGGGACAACAAGGTGATCATCCCGATCGTGCTGGTCGTGGTGTTCCTGATCCTGGTCGGGCTGCTCCGAGCCCTGGTCGCGCCGCTGCTGCTGATGGGGACGGTCATCCTGTCGTTCGGAGCGGCCCTCGGCCTGTCCTCGCTCTTGTTCGAGTACGTCTTCGGCTTCGCCGGGGCCGACCCAGGCTTCCCGCTGTTCGCCTTCGTCTTCCTGGTGGCACTGGGGATCGACTACAACATCTTCCTGATGACCCGGGTCCGCGAGGAGACGGCCAACTTCGGCACTCGCAAGGGCTCGCTGATCGCCCTGGGCTCCACCGGTGGGGTGATCACCTCGGCGGGGGTCGTGCTGGCCGCGACCTTCCTGGTGCTGGGGTCGCTCCCGCTGGTGTTCCTGGCCGAGCTGGGCGTGGCCGTGGCACTGGGCGTGCTGCTCGACACCATGATCGTCCGGTCGGTGCTGGTCACCGCGCTCAACCTCGACCTGGGCGGCAAGATCTGGTGGCCGTCCAACCTCGACCGCAACGGTCACACGGTGGATCCCGGGCCGTCGACGTCGGCGAAGGAGCCTGCGTCGGTCTGACCGAGGCTTGGAACACGTTCCACCCAGCGGGCCGGGGAATCCCCCCGGCCCGCTCCTCGTTACCGTGACCACGATGGTCAGCGACACCGGGGTGACACCCCAGCAGGTCCGCCGGGCGCTGGCCCGCGCGGAGCGGGGCGCCGCGCTCGACGTCGCCGAGGCGACCGCCCTCCTGGCGGCCACCGGCGCCGATCTCGACCGGTTGACCGCCGCGGCCGCGCAGGTCCGCGACGCCGGTCTGGTCGCGGCCGGCCGGCGGGTCGACGGGCGGGGCGTGGTGACGTACTCGCCCAAGGTCTTCATCCCGGTGACCAAGCTGTGCCGGGACCGGTGCCACTACTGCACCTTCGTCGAGACCCCGGGCCAGGCCGCGCGCGAGGGCCGCGAGCCCTACCTCTCGCCCGACGAGATCCTGGACATCGCCCGGCAGGGCGCCGCACTGGGCTGCCTGGAGGCGCTGTTCACCCTCGGCGACCGGCCCGAGGACCGCTGGCCCGAGGCTCGGCAGTGGCTCGACGAGAAGGGCTACGACTCGACCCTGGCCTACGTCCGGGCGATGGCGATCCGGGTGCTGGAGGAGACCGGCCTGCTCCCCCACCTCAACCCCGGCGTCATGTCGTGGGAGGAGATGAACCGGCTCAAGCCGGTCTCGCCCTCGATGGGGATGATGCTCGAGACCACCTCGCGGCGGCTCTACGAGACCAAGGGCGAGGCGCACTTCGGCTCCCCGGACAAGGACCCGGAGGTCCGGCTGCGGGTGCTCGAGGACGCCGGCCGGCTGTCGATCCCGTTCACCACCGGGATCCTGGTCGGCATCGGCGAGACGCTCGAGGAACGCGCCGAGACGATCTTCGCGCTGCGTGCCACCGCGCGCCGCTACTCGGCGGTGCAGGAGGTCATCGTCCAGAACTTCCGGGCGAAGCCGGATACCGCGATGCGCCACTCCGACGACCTGGACCTGGACGAGTACCGCGCGGCGATCGCGGTCACCCGGCTGGTGCTCGGACCCAAGACACGCGTCCAGGCGCCACCCAACCTGGTCGACCTGGCCGAGTGCCGGGCCCTGCTCGAGGCCGGCGTCGACGACTGGGGCGGGGTCTCCCCGCTGACCCCGGACCACGTCAACCCCGAGCGGCCCTGGCCCTCGCTGGAGCGGCTGCGGGCGATCACCGCCGAGTGCGGCTTCGAGCTGGCCGCCCGGCTGACGGTCCACCCCGAGTACGTCCGCCAGGGCGAGCCCTGGCTCGACCCGAGGATCTCCGCCCACGTCGCCGCGCTGGCGAGCGACGACGGGCTCGCCCGGCCCGGCGTACGCCCCACCGGTCTGCCGTGGCAGGAGCCCGACGGCGGCTTCGCCTCTGTCGGCCGGACGGACCTCTTCGCCGCCGTCGACAGCGAAGGCCGTACCGACGACCGCCGGTCCGACTTCGCCGACGTCTACGGCGACTGGGACTCGGTCCAGGAGGCCGCCGACGGGATAGTGCCGGACGTTCGGCACGCCGACCCGCGGCCCGGGCGTGCCGACAGTCAGGGACTGTCCGCGCTGCAGGCCGCCGAGAAGGACCCCGGCAACCTGTCCGACGAGCACGCGCTGACGCTGATGACGGCCGAGGGCGAGCTGCTGGAGCAGGTGGTCCGGCTGGCCGACGACCTGCGCCGGGAGACCGTCGGGGACGACGTCACCTACGTCGTCAACCGCAACATCAACTTCACCAACGTCTGCTACGTCGGCTGCCGGTTCTGCGCGTTCGCCCAGCGGCGGACCGACGCGGACGCCTACTCGCTGTCCCTCGACGAGGTCGCCGACCGCGCCCAGGAGGCCTGGGACCTCGGCGCGACCGAGGTCTGCATGCAGGGCGGGATCGACCCCGAGCTGCCCGCCACCGCCTACTTCGACCTGGTGACCGCCGTGAAGGCACGGGTCCCGGAGATGCATGTCCACGCGTTCAGCCCGATGGAAGTCGTCAACGGCACGGCCCGCACCGGGCTCTCGATCGAGGACTTCCTGATCAAGGCCCGCGAGGCCGGGCTCGGGTCCCTGCCGGGGACCGCCGCGGAGATCCTCGACGACGAGGTCCGCTGGATCCTGACCAAGGGCAAGCTCCCGACCCGTACCTGGGTCGAGGTCGTCACGACCGCCCACCAGGTCGGCATCCCGACCACGAGCACGATGATGTACGGCCACGTCGACAACCCCCGCCACTGGGTGAGCCACCTGCGTGTCCTCAGCCGAGTCCAGGACACTGCGCTGGAACGAGGGGTCGGCGGGTTCACCGAGTTCGTGCCGCTGCCGTTCGTCCACACCAGCGCGCCGATCTACCTCGCCGGCGTCGCCCGGCCCGGACCGACAATGCGCGACAACCTCGCGGTGCACGCGATGGCCCGGATCCTGCTGCACGGCCGCATCCCCAACATCCAGACCAGCTGGGTCAAGCTCGGCGTCGACGGCACCCGGGCGATGCTCCGGGCCGGTGCCAACGACGTCGGCGGCACCCTCATGGAGGAGACGATCTCCCGGATGGCCGGCTCGGAGCACGGCTCGGCCAAGACCGTCGCCGAGCTCGTCGAGATCGGTGCCGGCATCGGCCGGCCGGTGCGCGAGCGCACCACGTTGTACGGCGCGCGGTAGTCGGCTCGAGACCGGTCCCGGCCAACGCTGCGGGTCGCGGTCGCTGCTCGACCACCAGTGCTGGCACCTCTGCTCGTGCCTCGCAGAGCCGCAGCGGTAACGAATCGGTGACAGGACGTAAGGCCCATTTACATGACCGTCATCACACCATATGTTGTCTCGAACAACTTATGCCGGGGTGGTTGCCGGCACCGGAAGCACAGGAGGCGGTTCGCGTGCAGCGCAAATTCAGCTTGGCCGTGGTGGGGATGCTGGGGTTCGCCCTGACGCTCACCGCGTGTGGTGACGACGAGGACGGCGGCGGCTCCGACAACGGCGACGGTGGCGACACCGGCACCAGCGTCGAGGGCAAGGTCGGCGTCATCCTTCCCGACACCGAGTCCTCGGTCCGCTGGGAGTCCGCGGACCGCCCGGAGCTCGAGAAGGCCTTCGAGGCCGCCGGTGTCGAGTACACAATCCAGAACGCCGAGGGCGACGCCGAGAAGATGGGCACCATCGCCGACGGCATGATCGCCGACGGCGTGACCGTCCTCGCGATCGTCAACCTCGACTCCGAGTCGGGCGCCGCGATCCAGGAGGAGGCGGCCGCACAGGGCGTCAAGACGATCGACTACGACCGGCTGACCCTCGGTGGTTCGGCGGACTACTACGTGTCGTTCGACAACACAGTCGTCGGTGAGCTGCAGGGCCAGGGTCTCGCGGACTGCCTCGGCGACAAGCCAGCCAACATCGTCTACCTCAACGGCTCGCCGACCGACAACAACGCGACGTTGTTCTCGGCTGGTGCGCACAGCGTCCTCGACCCGATCACGAGCTACACCGTGGTCGGTGAGCAGGCGGTCCCGGACTGGGACAACGAGCAGGCCGTGACCATCTTCGAGCAGCTCTTCACCCAGGCCGACGGCAAGGTCGACGGCGTGCTCGCCGCGAACGACGGCCTCGGCGGCTCGGTCATCTCGGTCCTCGAGGAGAACGGTCTCGCCGGCCAGGTGCCGGTGACCGGTCAGGACGCGACGGTCGAGGGCCTGCAGAACGTCCTCGCCGGCACCCAGTGCATGACGGTCTACAAGTCCGCCAAGCTCGAGGCCGGAGCGCTCGCCGACGCGGCGATCGCGCTGGTCAACGGCGAGGAGGCCGAGACCACCGGCACGACCGAGGACAGCGAGGGCGGGCGCGACGTCCCGTCGATCCTGCTGGAGCCGGTCTCGATCACCAAGGACAACGTCAAGGACGTGATCGACGACGGTGGCCAGACCGCTGCGGACGTGTGCACGGGCGAGTACGCCGCCCTGTGTGCCGAGGCCGGGATCTCCTGACCGTAGGAGACTGACCGCAGATCGAACGCAGATAACGCGGGGCGCCCGGGTCGGGGATCCACCCGGCCCGGGCGCCTTTCGTTCATCCGAACAACCAAATCCCGGCCACAAGGAGTCCCGATGAGCCAGCCCCTCCTCGAGCTGCGCGGAATCAACAAGAGCTTCGGCGTCGTGCACGTCCTCCACGACGTCGACTTCGCCGTCTACCCAGGTCAGGTGACCGCGCTGGTCGGCGACAACGGCGCCGGCAAGTCCACCCTGGTCAAGATCATCGCCGGCATCTACGGCCGCGACACCGGTGACTACTACTTCGACGGCCAGCCGGTCGAGGTCCACGGCCCGCGGGACGTCGCGGCGCTCGGCGTCGAGGTCGTCTACCAGGACCTCGCGCTGTGCGACAACCTCGACATCGTCCAGAACATGTTCCTGGGCCGCGAGCAGCTGCGCCGCGGCACCCTCGACGAGCCGGACATGGAGTCCCGGGCCCGGGAGACGCTGACGTCCTTGTCGGTCCGCACCGTCAACTCGGTGCGGCAGACCGTGGCCAGCCTCTCCGGTGGGCAACGCCAGACCGTGGCGATCGCCAAGGCCGTCCTCTGGAACTCCAAGATCGTGCTGCTCGACGAGCCCACCGCCGCCCTCGGTGTCGCGCAGACCCGTCAGGTCCTCGACCTGGTGCGTCGGCTCGCCGACCGCGGCCTCGGGGTCGTCCTGATCTCCCACAACATGACCGACGTCTTCGAGGTCGCCGACCGGATCACGGCGCTCTACCTCGGACGGGTGGCCGCCGACGTCCCTGCCAAGGACCTGACCCACGGCCAGGTCGTCGAGCTGATCACGGCCGGCCGCTCCGGCGAGCTCGGCATCTCCGAGAACCCCGCCACCGCGAGCGTCTGAGAGGGAACGACATGACCGTCGAGACCAACGACCAGCCGGACGCCGGGGGCGCGACCACCGCCGTCAGCGCCTTCTCCGGCGATGCCGTGCACACCGTCTCCCTGGGCGGGGCCTTCCAGGCCTACGTCGCCCGCGTCCGCGGCGGCGACATGGGATCACTGCCGGCGATCCTCGGCCTGGTGGTGCTGATGATCTTCTTCAGCTTCGCCAGCGACACCTTCACCACCAACCTCAACCTGGCGAACCTGGTCACCCAGGCCGGCCCGATCTGCGTCCTCGCACTCGGCCTCGTGCCGGTCCTGCTCCTCGGCGAGATCGACCTGTCCGCCGGTGTGGCAGGGAGCACCGGCGCCATGGCGGCCGGCCTGCTGATGGTCGACCACGGGCAGAGCTGGCCGGTGGCGACGGTCGGAGCCCTGGTCGTCGGCATCGTGATCGGCCTGGTCATCGGGCTCCTCGTCGCCCGGCTCGGCATCCCGTCGTTCGTGGTGACCCTGGCCTTCTTCCTGGGCCTCCAGGGCGTGATGCTCAAGTTCATCGGCCAGGGCGGCTCGGTGCGGTTCAGCGACCAGCCCCTGCGCGACCTGGCGATCAAGAACCTCGACCCGGTCGTCGGCCTGGTCGGCGCGGCCGTCATCGTGGCGGCGTTCGCCCTGCTGTCGCTGCGCACCTACCGGACCCAGGTCACCCAGGGGCTGCAGCACCCCCCGCTGAGCCTGGTGCTCCTGCGCATCGGCGTGATGGCCGTCGTCCTGCTCGGCCTGGTCCTGTTCATGAACCAGAACCGCAGCCGCAACCCCAACTTCCCGATCGAGGGCGTGCCGCGGATGCTCATCGTGGTGATGGCACTCCTGATCCTGTGGACCTTCATCCTGACCCGCACCCGCTACGGCCGGCACCTCTACGCCGTCGGGGGCAATGCCGAGGCTGCCCGCCGGGCCGGCATCAACGTGACCCGGATCCGCACCTCCGCCTTCATCGCCTGCACGACGATGGCGGTGATCAGCGGCCTCCTGCTGGCGGCCAACACCGGGAAGATCTCACCCGGATCCGGTGGCGGCAACACCCTCCTCTACGCGGTGGGCGCGGCAGTCATCGGTGGGACCAGCCTGTTCGGCGGCAAGGGCCGCGCCATCGACGCCATCGTCGGCGGCCTGGTCATCGCGACGATCACCAACGGCCTCGGCCTGCTCAACCAGGCGAGCTGGATCAACTCCGTCGTGACCGGTGGCGTCCTCCTCCTCGCCGCGAGCGTCGACGCGATCTCGCGCCGCCGCCGTTCCGCGGCCGGGGTCTAGGCCGAGCGCCGGGAGCCCGATGGCCACCGACCGACGCGCGGGCACAGGCACCAACCAGGAAGCCGTCCGCCGCCACAACCTGGGCACCCTGCTCCGGCACGTCCACCGTGCCGAGCAGGTGTCCCGGGCCGAGCTCACCAGCGTCATGGGGCTCAACCGCAGCACCATCGCCGGCCTGGTCGGTGAGCTGGAGTCGCTGGGCGTCATCGAGCGGGGCGTGCCTGCCGGCGGTCGGCGGGGCGCCGGCCGTCCCTCGGCCGGGGTGGCCCTGACCGACCAGGGACCGTACGTGATCGCGGTCGACCTCGGCGTCGACCGGGTGTCGGTGGCTCGGATCGGGCTGGGTGGCACCGTCCAGCAGCGCAACCGGGCGCCGATCGAGGGCGTCGCCGAGGCCTGGCAGGTCGGGTCCTCCGTGGCGACGCTGATCCGCGGCGTCGTCGAGGACGCACCAGCCTCGGCACCGCTGGTCGGCATCGGGATCAGCGTCCCGGGTCTCATCCGGCGCAGCGACGGCCTGGTGCGGCTGGCTCCCAACCTGGAGTGGCACGACGTCTCGTTCGGCTCGATCGTCCTCGCCGCCCTGGGCCTCGACGTCCCCATCTCGCTCGCCAACGACGCCGACCTCGGTGCCCTCGCCGAGCACGAGCGCGGGGTCGGGGTGGGAGTGGACGACCTGATCTACGTGTCCGGCAACGTCGGCGTCGGCGCCGGGGTCATCTCCGCGGGGCGCCGGCTCGAGGGCGCCGGAGGCTACGCCGGCGAGGTCGGCCACCTGCGCTTCAACCCGGCCGGCAAGCCGTGCCACTGCGGCAACCGCGGCTGCTGGGAGACCGAGGTCGGGGCGCACGCCATCGCCGCCGCGATCCGCTGCCCCGAGGACAAGGTGCCCCAGCTGGGCGAGGTCCTGGACAGCTTCACCGAGCCGACCAAGGAGCTCCGGGTCATCGGCGGGCACCTCGGCTCGGGTCTGGCCAGCATCGTCAACGCCTTCAACCCGCAGATGGTCGTGCTCGGCGGCTACTTCCGCGCGCTCTACACACTCGTCGGAGCCGAGGTCAACCGCGGCCTGGCCGAGCGGGCCCTCCCGGCTCCTCTCGAGTCGGTGACCCTGTCGCTGCCCGGTCTCGCTGACGACTCGGTGCTGTTCGGAGCGGCCGAGATCGCCTTCGAGCCGCTCTTCGTCGACCCGGTCGCCGCCCTGGGCACCGCACTGGTCGACGTACGGTCCCGGCTGGCCGGTTGAGGCGGGCATCGGCGGCGGGAGCTTCACCGGCTGGCCGGTGAAGCTCATCCGGCCAGGTCGAGCTCCCCCGCGAACAGGTCCCCGAAGGACCACTCGGCGGCACCCAGCGCGGCCGCCTGGATGCCGAGCGCGCCGGGCCGGAGGTCGGGCCGGCGCTGGACGTCCGACACCAGCCGTTCGTCGAGCGTCCTGCGGGCCGGCTCGAGGACCAGGTCGCCGAGCGGCACGAAGTAGCCGCCCAGCACCACGACGGCCGGGTCGAGCACGGTGGCCAGCACGGTGAGGCCGAGCCCCACGTCGTGACCGAGTCGGGCGAGCCCCGCCCGGACCCTGGCATCGGCCAGGGCCCTGGTCGCGACCGCCCGCGAGGTGTCCAGCGGGGTGGCCAGCTCGCTCATGCCCACCGCGTCGAGCATGGCGTGCAGGCCGATCGACGCCTCCCAGCAGCCTCGCCGGCCGCAACCGCAGAGCGCCTCCGGGTCCCCCACCGGCATGTGCCCGACCTCGCCGGCGAAACCCGTGGCCCCGCGGACCAGCTGGCCGCCCTCCACGATGCCCGCCCCGATGCCGACGGTGCCGGTCAGGTAGAGCACGTGCTGGCTGTCGGTCGCGGCACCGTGGTGCGTCTCGGCGTACGCCGCGCAGTTGGCGTCGTTGCTGACCCGGATCCGGCAGCGCCCGCCCAGCACGCGGTCGAGCCGCTGGACCAACGACTCCCCCCGCAGCGAGACGTTGGGCGCCCACGCGACGGTGCGGTTGTCGCCGCGGACCAGCCCGGGGACGGCCAGCGTCGCGCCGACCAGCACCCGGCCGGCCAGGGCCGGCACGACGACCTCCTCCACGAGGTCGAGGAGGGCCTGCTCGCGGCCGAGGACCTCGATCGGCGTCGGGCGGGTCTCGACCAGCCGGATCTCACCAGCCAGGTCGAGGACGACGGCGGCGACGTAGTCGACGTTGATCTCGAGGCCCAGGGCGAGGAACCGGTCCCCCCGGAGCGCGACCGGCCGGCCCGGCCGTCCCCGCGCCCCGGAGCGGGACTCCTCCTCGACCACGGCCCGGGCGCCCTCGAGGTCCGCCACGATCACGCCGACGGTCGCCTTGGCGAGCCCGGTGCGCTGGGCGAGCTCGGTCCGGGTGGCCGGGCCTTCCCGGCGCAGGCTGCGCAGCACCAGCGAGACGTTCTGCCGCCGGAGCCGCTCGGTGCTGGCGGGCTCGGCCTGGACCTGCGAGACCACGGCCGCTCAGCGCACGCCGTAGAGGTGCTCGAGGGCGAGCTGGTCGAGACGCTCGGTCGCGGCGCCGTGCGCGGCGAGCGCCTCGGGGTCCGGCAGCGGCCAGTCGAGCAGCTGCTGCCAGCCCTCGCCGGCGTCGAGCGTCGGCTGGGCGAGCTCGGGCAGCCGGGCCGCCTCCAGGGCCGCGTGCACCTCGGGGTCGGCGCGGAACGCCTGCACCTTCTCCCGCAGGATCAGGTAGTTGCGCATGTTGGCCGCGGCGCTGACCCAGACGCCCTCCTCGTCCTCGACCCGGGCGGGCTTGTAGTCGAAGTGCACCGGGCCGTCGTAGCCCCCCGACAGGAGCGTGTCGACCACCCAGAAGGCGCCCCGCACGTTGCCGGCCCCGAAGCGCAGGTCCTGGTCGAACTTCGGGCCGTTCTGGCCGTTGAGGTCGATGTGGAACAGCTTGCCGGACCAGAGCGCCTGCGCGTAGCCGGCGGCGGCGTTCATCCCGGCCATCTCCTCGTGACCGATCTCGGGGTTGACACCCACCATCTCCGGCCGCTCGAGCTCGTTGATGAAGGCGAGCGCGTGGCCGATCGTCGGCAGCAGGATGTCGCCGCGCGGCTCGTTGGGCTTCGGCTCGATCGCGAAGCGGAGGTCGTAGTCGTGGTCGACGACGTACTCGCTGAGGATGTCGAAGGCCTCCTTCATCCGGTCCAGCGCCACGGCGGTGTCCTGCGATGCGCCGTACTCGGCGCCTTCGCGGCCACCCCACGCGACGTAGACGCGGGCACCGAGGTCGGCGGCGAGGTCGATGTTGCGCATCACCTTGCGCAGCGCGAACCGGCGGATCTCGCGGTTGTTGTTGGTGAAGGCGCCGGCCTTGAACACCGGGTGGCTGAACAGGTTGGTCGTCGCGGTGGTGACCACCAGGCCGGTGTCGGCCAGGCCCTTCTTGAACCGGTCGATGATCCGGTCGCGGGTGGCGTCGTCGCTGCCGAAGGGGATGACGTCGTCGTCGTGGAAGTTGACGCCGTAGGCGCCGAGCTCGGCGAGCTTCTCCAGGGCGTGGACGGTGTCCATGGGCGGCCTGGTCGCGCCACCGAACGGGTCGACGCCCTGCCAGCCGACGGTCCACATGCCGAAGGAGAACTTGTCCTCGGGGGTGGGAGTGGGAATCTCGATGGTCATCTGCGTGCCTCTCGTGAGGGTGTTGCGGGTCGGACTGGAAGGTCTGCTCGAAGGTGCGTGCTCGGAGGTGCGTGCTCAGGGGTGCCAGGACTCGGTGCGGTCGCGCAGCTCGGTGTAGCGCTCGCGGACGCCGGGCGCCGGTGGGGACTCGACGGTCTCGCCGTCGGGCAGCGGCCACGCGGGCGGGTCCGGCTCGCCCGACAGCGCCCAGGCTGCCTGCCGGGCGGCCCCGAGGGCGACGTACTCCCCCGCCGGCAGGAAGGTGACCGGGCGGGCGAGGATCGTGGGGGCCAGGGCGCGCAGGGCCGGGCTGGCCGTCGCCCCGCCGATCATGAGGAGACGGCGCGGTTCCTGTCCGGTGTGGCGGACCAGCTCGTCGACCGCGTCCGCCAACGAGCAGAGCAGCGCCTCGAACGCCGCGCGCGCGAGGTCGGCGCGGGTCGTGGCCGCCGACAGCCCGGTCCAGGTGCCGACCGCGTGCGGACGGTTGGGCGTCCGCTCGCCGCCGTAGTAGGGCAGCAGGGTCACGCCGTTGGCACCGGCCGGCGCGGCCAGGGCGAGCGTGGAGAGCCCGTCGTGGTCGACGCCGAGCAGGGCCGACTGCAGGTCCAGGATGCCGGCGGCGTTCATGGTCACCACCATGGGCAGGAACCCGCCGGTCGCGTTCGCGAACCCGGTGACGACGCCGGTCCCGTCGGCGACCCGGGTGGCGCTCACCGACGAGGCCACGCCGGACGTGCCGACCGAGAGGACCACGTCGCCCGGCTCGAGGGAGAGTCCCAGGGCGGCACCCATGTTGTCGCCGGTGCCGGCGCTCACGAGCGCGCCACCGGCGGTCTCGCCGGCGACCGCGCCCGGCGCCACGACGTGGGGCAGCGCGATCTCGTGGCCGATCGCGGCGGCGGCCAGGTCGGGGCGCCACGCGCCCGTCGCGGTGGAGAAGTAGCCGGTCCCGGAGGCATCGCCACGGTCGGTGAAGGGAGCGGTCCCGTCGACGCAGGCGTGCAGGGAGACGTAGTCGTGGGGCAGGAGCACGTCGGCGACCCGGGCGGCGGCCTCGGGCTCGTGGTCACGCAGCCAGCGGAGCTTGGTGACGGTGAACGACGCCACCAGCACGCTCCCGACGGCCTCGGCGCAGGCCTGGGGCCCACCGTGCTCGGCGATCAGCTCCGCGGCCGCCTCCGCGGACCGGGTGTCGTTCCAGAGCAGCGCGTCCCGGACCGGCTCCCCCGCCTCGTCCCGGGCGACCATGCCGTGCTGCTGGCCGGCGACCCCGAGGGCCCCGGCCCGCGGCAGGAGGCCGCCGGCGCTGGCGTCGAACGCGTCCCGCCAGGCGCGCGGGTCCACCTCGGTGCCGGACGGGTGCGGGGCACTGCGGCGCTCGAGCACCGTGCCGTCCGCCGCGTCGACCAGCAGGGCCTTGGTCGACTGGGTGGACGAGTCCACCCCCAGCACGGTGGTCATGAGCCATAATAAGTACGAGTCCCGAACTAATGTCAACCACCCCTGGTCCCGGGTACCTTGCGGCCGTGACGAACAGTGACCCCGCCGACGGCGAGATCTACGGCGACTACAGCGTCGACGACGAGGACCAGCCGTCCAACCTCGAGGACCTCGGCGACCCGGACGTCGAGGACGAGCTGGACCGCGGCTACTCGCCGCCGGAGCGCTACTCCGCCGGCCAGGGGTTCGGCAACACACCGTACGAGGAGGCGCTCGGGGAGACGCTGGAGCAGCGGATCGCCCAGGAGGACCCGGAGCCGGACCCGTACGTCGACGCCGAGGCGCACGCCGACGACGAGGACCTCGACGACGGTGAGGTCGGCGCCGAGCGCGCCGGGCGCCTGGTGGACCCCGACGAGGGCCTGGGCGAGGACACCGAGAAGGACCTGATCGGCATGGACGTCGGGATCGACGGTGCCGCCGCCTCCGCCGAGGAGGCAGCCGTGCACGTCATCCCCGATGACGACCGCTACTGACCGCTCCTGGCGGCAGGCACACAGTCTTGGCCCGGAGACCCGGGTCTTGGGGGGAGGGAACATCCGCGTACCCCGCGGATGCGAGAGGAGTACGACATGATCATCTTTGCGATCCTGGCCATCATCCTGGCGGTGTTCGGCGTGGTGCGGCTCGTCCAGGGCGACGTCCTGTGGGGGATCGTCCTCATCATCGCGGCCTGCGCTGTCGGGCCCGGCGGGTGGTTCATCTTCGACTGACCCGACGGTCAGGCGACCCGCACGGCCCGCACTAGAACACGTTCTAGTGCGGGCCGTAGCATGTCGCCGTGCGCTTCTCGATCAGCACGGCCTACCTGCCGACCGACCAGCTGGTCGACATCGCCAAGGCGGCCGACGCCCTGGGCTACGACAGCCTGGCCATGCCCGACCACGTCGTCGACCTCGAGACGTTGCGCACGCCGTACCCCTACACGCCCGACGGCAAGCGGCGCTGGGGCTTCGACGCGCACTGGCCGGACCCGTGGGTCATGGCGGGGGCCCTCTCCACGGTGACGGAACGGCTGCGCTTCGTCTCGACCGTCTACGTCCCGGCGGTCCGCAGCCCGTTCCAGGTCGCCAAGTCGGTCGGCACGGCCGCCGTCATCTCGGGCAACCGGGTGGCGCTCGGCGTCGGCATCGGCTGGCAGGAGGACGAGTTCGAGCTGCTCGAGCAGAGCTTCCGGACCCGGGGCAAGCGGACCGACGAGGGCCTGGCCCTGATGAAGGAGCTGTGGCAGCCGGGCTGGACCGAGTTCCACGGGCAGTACTACGACGCCCCGCGGATGGTCATGGAGCCCACCCCGAGTGCGCCGATCCCGATCTACGTCGGCGGGCTCTCCGAGATCGCCTTCGCCCGCGCGGCCAGGCACGACGGCTGGGTCGGCGACATGTACAAGACCGACGAGGCCATCGGCTGGGCCAGGCGCCTGGCCGAGGTGCGGGAGCGGGCCGGCGCCACCGGCGACTTCTCCGTCTTCGTGGCCGTCACCGACGCCTGGCTGCCAGAGCACTTCGCGCGGGCCGAGGAGGGGGGCGTCACCGACTGCATGACGATGCCGTGGATGTACTACTTCGGCGGCGACGCCACGCTGGAGCAGAAGCTCGAGGGGATGACCCGGTTCGCCGAGGAGGTCATCGACCCGTTGGCCGGCAGGAGCTAGCCGACGGTCACCGACTCGCAGCCGTCGAGGACGTCCAGCGGGTCGATCTCGCCGGCGTAGACCACGCGGTCCGCCGAGCCGGGGCCGCAGTGGATGACGTCCACCGCCCCGTCGCTGGTGGCCATCACCCGGTTGTCGCCACCCTCGCCGAACACGACGTCCTTGCCGGGGCCGAGCGTGATGGCGTCGTCGCCGTCGTCGGCGACGACCAGGTCGTCGCCGGCCCCGTCCGAGATCTGGTCGTTGCCCTCGCCGCCGTTGATGTCGTCGTCGCCGGCACCGCCGTCGACCATGTCGTCGTCGTCACCACCCGCCACCTTGTCGTCGCCGTCGCCGCCCTCGAGCCAGTCACCGTCGCCCGTCGTCGTGATGACGTCGTCCCCGGCACCGCCGATCGCGTGGTCGCGCCCGTCGTTGAGGAGCAGCACGTCGTCACCGGGGCCGCCGTCGGCGACGTCGTTGCCGCGCCCGCCGCGGACCTTGTCGTTGCCACCCCCACCGGACGCCCTGTCGTTGCCGGCACCGAGG
>NZ_JAEMSS010000244.1 GCF_016462705.1 Nocardioides sp.
GAGATGCCGCCGCTGCCGCCCATCCCGCTCCAGCTCGAGCCCTCCAACGGCATCCCCCGCCGCAGCCAGCGCGAGCCGGGCTCGTGGTGCCGCGACAACAACGTCACGCCCCCGCCCGGCTCGTTCCAGCCGGCGATGAGCATGGCGACGGGCGGTTGAGGATCGCCCCATGACCTCCTCGACCGCGACACGGATGCTCGCGCCGGTCGGCACCGCAGGCAACCTCTTCGCCTTCGGTCTCGATGTCGGGCGCCAGCTCTTCCGTCGACCGTTCCAGACGCGGGAGTTCATCCAGCAGGCGTGGTTCATCGCCTCGGTCACCATCATCCCGACCGCCCTCGTCGCCATCCCGTTCGGCGCCGTCATCGCGCTCCAGGTCGGCGGGCTCATCAAGCAGTTCGGCGCGCAGTCCTTCACCGGCTCGGCGTCGGTCCTCGCCGTGGTCCAGCAGGCCGGCCCGATCGCCACGGCGCTCCTGATCGCAGGCGCCGGCGGGTCGGCGATCGCGGCCGACCTCGGCGCCCGCAAGATCCGCGAAGAGCTCGACGCGATGATGGTGCTGGGCATCGACCCGATCCAGCGGCTCGTCGTGCCGAGGGTGCTCGCCTGCATGCTGGTCGCGGTGTTCCTCAACGGCATGGTGAGCGTCGTCGGGGTCTCCGGCGGCTACGTCTTCAACGTCGTCCTCCAGGACGGCACCCCGGGTGCCTACCTGGCGAGCTTCACGGCGCTCGCCCAGCTGCCCGACCTCTGGATCGGCATGGTCAAGGCCCTCGTGTTCGGGCTCATCGCCGCCATCGTGGCCTGCTACAAGGGCATGAACGCCAAGGGCGGGCCGAAGGGCGTCGGTGACGCCGTCAACGAGTCCGTCGTCATCACGTTCCTGCTGCTGTTCGTCGTCAACTTCGTCCTGAGCACGATCTACCTCCAGCTCGTGCCACCGAAGACGGGCTGACATGGCCAACGTCAAGGCTGTCTACCAGCGCCCGCTGAGCCAGCTGGAGACCCTCGGGTCCCAGCTCGCGTTCTACCTGCGCGTCCTGCTCGCCATCCCCAAGTCCGTGGCGCGCTACCCGCGCGAGGTCCTGCGGATCCTCGCGGAGGTCACGCTCGGCTCGGGCGCCCTGGCGGTCATCGGCGGGACGGTCGGCGTCATCATCGGCATGACCTTCTTCACCGGGGCGCAGGTGGGCCTGTCCGGCTACGCCGCCCTCAACCAGCTCGGCACCGCCCCCTTCGCCGGCTTCGTCTCCGCCTACTTCAACACCCGCGAGATCGCCCCCCTGGTCGCGGGGATCGCGCTCGCGGCCACGGTCGGCTGTGGCTTCACCGCCCAGCTCGGCGCCATGCGGATCTCCGAGGAGGTCGACGCCCTCGAGGTCATGGCGATCCCCTCGATGCCGTTCCTGGTCGCCACCCGGGTCGTCGGTGGCCTGATCGCGGTCATCCCGCTCTACGTCGTGGGGCTGCTCTCCTCCTACTTCGCGGCCCGCCTGATCGTGACGCAGTACTACGGCCAGTCGGCGGGCACCTACGACTACTACTTCAACGCGTTCCTGCCGCCAGGCGACGTGCTGTGGTCCTTCGGCAAGGTGCTGGTCTTCGCCGTCGTCGTGATCCTGATCCACTGCTACCACGGCTTCAACGCCTCCGGCGGTCCCGCCGGCGTCGGGGTCGCCGTCGGCCGGGCGGTCCGCACGAGCATCGTCGCCATCAACGTCATCGACCTGCTGCTGTCGATGGCCATCTGGGGCGCGACGACCACCGTGAGGCTGGCCGGATGAACCTCGTCCTGCGTCAGCACAAGGCCCTCGGCGTCGTCTTCCTCGCGCTGGTGGTCCTGTCCGGCTACCTCACCTACGCCGTCTTCACCAAGCAGTTCAGCGACTACGACGAGGTGACGCTCAAGACGTCCAAGATCGGTCTGCAGCTCCCGGTGCGCGCCGATGTCAAGATCCGCGGCGTGATCGTCGGGGAGGTGCTGGAGACACGGGCGGACGCCGATGGCGCCGAGGTCGTGCTCGGCCTCTTCCAGGACCACACCGACAGCGTCCCGGCGGACGTGACCGGGTCGATCGTCCCCAAGACCCTGTTCGGCGAGAAGTACGTCTCCCTCATCCCGGCGAGCGACTCGTCCGAGCCGATCCAGCCCGGCGCCACCATCGAGCGGACCCAGGTCGCCACCGAGGTGGAGGAGGTCCTGTCCGACCTCTACCCACTGCTGCGCACGGTCCAGCCCGCCGAGCTCAACATGACGCTCAACGCCATCGCGACCGCGCTCGAGGGCCGCGGCGACCAGCTCGGCGACAACCTCGAGACCGTCGACAGCTACCTCAAGCGCCTCAACCCGCAGATCCCGGCGCTGATCGAGGACCTCCGGCTCACCGCGCAGGTCTCCGACATCTACGCCGACGTCCTCCCCGAGGTCGGGACGATCCTGCAGAACACGGTGACCACGACCGGGACGCTCGAGGACCGCGAGGCACAGCTCAACGCGCTGTTCACCAACGTCTCCAACTTCTCCGACAGTGCCCGGACGTTCCTCGACGACAACGAGGCCAACCTGATCCGGCTCGGCGAGGTCAGCCGGGCCCAGCTCCGGGTGCTGGCCCGCTACTCGACCGAGTTCCCCTGCCTGCTCAAGGGAATCGTCAACGCCGGCGAGCTCCAGGCGGAGGCCTTCCGCGGCTTCACCCTCCACATCGTCCTGGAGACCCTGCCCAACCAGCCGCGGCCCTACGGTCCCGAGGACAGGCCCGAGCTCGGCGAGGACCGCGGGCCGTCCTGCATCAACCTGCCCAACCCGCCCGGCTCCCAGGCCAACCCGGTCCGGCGTCAGCCCGACTTCAAGGACGGCGTCGACGAGCCGACCGGCAAGGGCACGCAGCGCACGGGCACTGGCTACACCGGTCTCGACACCAGCATCTTCGGGATCCCCGGCTACGCCGGCAGCACGGCCGAGAGCAGCCTGCTCCGCGACCTGCTCGCGCCTGGTCTCGGGATGACCGCCGACCAGGTGCCCGACCTCGGTGCGCTGCTCGTCGCGCCGCTCGCGCGCGGCGCCACCGTCTCGCTCGGCGAGCCGACCGCCGGGGGTGACGGCGAGTGAAGCTCCTCGACAAGAAGACCGGTGGCGACCTGGTCAAGCTCCTCGTCTTCATCGTGGTCACCACGCTGGCCACCGGCGTGCTCGTCGCGACGATCGGCAACCTGTCGCTCAGCTCCAAGAAGACCTACAAGGCCGTGTTCGTCGACGCCACCGGCGTGGTCAAGGGCGACGACATCAGGATCGCGGGAGTCAAGGTCGGGAGCGTCCAGGACGTCGAGATCGAGGACCGCACCAGGGCCCTGGTCACCTTCGACGTGGACGCCGCCACCCCGGTCACCGAGTCGACGACCGCGACCATCAAGTACCGCAACCTGGTCGGGCAGCGCTACATCAGCCTCAGCAAGGACGTCGGCTCCGACGAACCGCTGGGCGAGGGCAACACCATCCCGGTGTCCAAGACCTCGCCGGCCCTCGACCTCACCGTGCTCTTCAACGGGTTCAAGCCGCTGTTCCAGGCGCTCTCGCCCGCCGACATCAACCAGCTGTCCTACGAGATCGTCCAGGTCTTCCAGGGCGAGGGGGGCACGCTCGAGAGCCTGCTCGCCAACACCGCCTCGGTGACCAGCACGCTGGCCGAGCGCGACGAGGTCATCAGCAGCCTCATCGACAACCTCAACGTCGTCCTGGACAACCTGGGCGACCGCGACGAGGAGCTGTCGCAGCTGATCCTGACCTTCAAGACCTTCGTCGGTGGCCTCAAGGACGACCGCGACGCGATCCTGGACTCTCTGGACCAGATCTCCGCGCTCTCGGTGCAGACCGCCGACCTGGTCAAGGGGATCCGCTCGCCGTTCGTCGAGGACATCAAGCAGCTGCGCAGGCTGACCAAGAACATCAACCGCAACAAGGCCGAGCTGGACCGGGCGCTGCAGGTGCTGCCGATCAAGCTGG
Organism: Nocardioides sp.; assembly: GCF_016462705.1. Classification (GTDB taxonomy): domain Bacteria; phylum Actinomycetota; class Actinomycetes; order Propionibacteriales; family Nocardioidaceae; genus Nocardioides. The sequence goes on from NZ_JAEMSS010000244.1 coordinate 4,001, forward strand.
AGAAGGTCGGTCGGACCGCCATCTACGGCTCGTTCTTCAACTTCTACCTGTGCAACTTCCAGGGCAAGATCCGGTTCCCCGGCGACCTGACCGTGCCGGTCAACTACAACACCGGCACCCCTAGGTGTGATCTGGGGTGATGGACACATGAGCAAACCGTTCAGGGAGCGCAACCCGGTGGTCATCGGGGCGATCAGCATCGCCGTGATCATGCTGATGCTGCTGGCGGCGTTCCGCGCGCAGGACCTGCCCCTGATCGGCGGGGGCGACCGCTACACCGCGATGTTCACCGAGGCCGGCGGGCTCAAGCCCGAGGACGAGGTCCGCATCGCCGGAGTCCGGGTCGGCAAGGTCGAGGACATCGAGCTCGCGGGCGACCAGGTCAAGGTGACCTTCCGGGTCAAGACCGACTCCTCCTTCGGCACCGAGACCGCGGCCGCCATCAAGGTGAAGACCGTCCTGGGCGCGATGTACCTCTCCCTCGAGCCCGAGGGGTCGGGCCAGCTCGACGAGGACGACGTCATCCCGGTCGAGCGGACCAGCTCTCCCTTCGACGTCGTCGAGGCGTTCTCCGGACTGGCCGAGACCGCACAGGAGATCGACACCGACCAGCTGGCCGCCGGGCTGACGACCCTGGCCGACCTGACCCGCAACACCCCCGAGGAGTTCCAGGCCGCGCTCGCCGGGGTCTCCGCCCTGTCGGCCAACATCGCCGCGAAGAACGACCGGATCAACACGCTGCTGACCAACCTGGACCGGGTGACGACCGTCCTGAGCGAGCGGGACCAGGACATCATCAAGCTGATGCAGGACTCCGACGTCCTCTTCCAGGCGCTGGTGGCCCGTCGCGACGCGGTGCACGACCTGCTGGTGGCCACCACCACCCTGTCGACCGAGCTGACCGCCCTCGTCCGGGACACCCGGGAGGACCTCAAGCCGGCGCTCACCCAGCTCGAGTCCGTGGTCGCCGTCCTGACCAAGAACGAGGACAACATCGACAACAGCCTGCGGCTGATGGCCCCGTTCTACCGG
>NZ_JAEMSS010000245.1 GCF_016462705.1 Nocardioides sp.
GCTTCTACCAGATGATGGACGGCGTCGAGGTCGGCCGCGTCAACGTCGCCGCCCGTGGCTGCGGCGTGGCCAACCGGGCCTTCGAGCTCGGGGTGGCCTACGCCCAGCAGCGCGAGACGTTCGGCAAGAAGATCGCCGAGCACCAGGCGGTGCTGTTCCGGCTGGCCGAGATGGCCACCAAGATCGAGGCGGCCCACCAGATGATGGTCAAGGCGGCCCGGATCAAGGACAAGGGCGAGCGCAACGACCTCGAGGCCGGCATGGCGAAGTACCTCGCCTCGGAGTACTGCTCGCAGGTCGTCGAGGACTCCTTCCGGATCCACGGCGGCTACGGGTTCTCCAAGGAGTACGAGATCGAGCGCCTCTACCGCGAGGCACCGATGCTGCTCATCGGGGAGGGCACCGCCGACATCCAGCGGATGATCATCGGCCGCCGCCTCCTCGAGGACTACAAGCTCAAGTAGCGGCCCCGTAACGCAGGCGCTCCTCGGAGCGCTGTAGAAAACGTCCGCCGAAGGGTCGCGTCGATTTCATGGACGCGCGATCCCGTGTCGTACATTTGCCGACGGTCTTCCCTCACCTCTGGAGTGTTCCCTCGATGCGTCCTGTTCGCGTGGTCCCGGCCACGATCACGCTGACCCTGCTCGCCCCGCTGCTCGCGGTGCTCCTCGGGGGCCCGGCGCTGTCGGCCTCGGCCGGCCCGTCCACGACCGCTCCGGCAGGGGCCACGGCTCCCGTGTCCGTGGCTGCGGCGATCACGGCGCCCGCCGCCAAGAAGAAGCCGAAGTACAAGCCGCCGGTGGGCGTCGCGTTCAACGACCCGCTGATCCCCGGCGCCCGTGGCAACGTCCTGGACCAGGTCGTGCTGGCGGTCCGCAACACCCCCAAGAACGAGTACATCCGGCTGGTCGTGTGGAACTACGACGCACCCTGGCTGACCAAGGACCTGATCGCCGCGAAGAAGCGCGGGGCGATCGTCCAGGTGATCACCGCCGGCAGTGTCGACAGCCGCAGCTTCCTGACGCTGGCCAGGTTCCTGAAGCAGAACGAGAAGGACAAGAGCTTCGCCAAGAAGTGCAAGGGAGCCTGCCGCAGCAACTCCAAGATCATGCACTCGAAGATCTTCATGTTCAGCAAGGTCGGGAAGACCAAGAACGTGTCGATGTTCGGGTCCACCAACCTCACCACCGCGGCCCGCAACCGGCAGTGGAACGACCAGATCACCAGCACCAACAAGGGCCTCTACGACTTCTTCGTCGCCACCTTCGAGCAGTACCGCCAGGACCGGCCGCAGGTGAAGCCCGGCGACGGCTACAAGTCCAAGCGCTACGAGGTCGTCCTCTTCCCGAAGTTCGAGGAGAACCCGGTCGCCGACGCCTTCAGCCGGGTGCGCTGCAACGGTGCGACGGGCCCGGGCGCCACGGGCGGCCGTACCAAGATCCGGATCGCGGTCGCCGGCTGGTTCAACGCCTACGGCGAGGACATCGCCCGCAAGGTCCGCTCGCTCTGGGACCGCGGCTGCGACGTCCGGATCGTCACCACGCTGCTCGGTCGGGGCGTCAACCGCACCCTGCGCAACCCCGCCGGCCGCGGCCCGGTGCCGATCCACAGCCTCTACCAGGACCGTGACGGCGACGCCGTGCCGGAGCGCTACCTGCACATGAAGTCGGTCTCGATCCAGGGCGTCTACGGCGGCAACACCGCGGCCAGCCTGGTGTGGACGGGCTCGCCCAACTGGAGCGCCCGCGCCGCCCGCTCGGACGAGGTGTGGGTCAAGGTCTTCGACGCCCCGGCGCTGGCGCGGCGGTACGCCGCCCACGTCGACCGGCTCCGCACGATCGTCCTCGACCAGGGCGAGGACGTGGAGGCGGACGCGGTCAAGCTGCGCAACGCGCTGCGCCAGTACCAGCAGGCGCGCCAGGCGATGGCCCGGGCCGGCGTCCTGAACGGCCCGGTCCTGCCCGACTGGCTGGAGCTGGACTGAGCTCGACCCCGGTCGTCAGCGGAGCCGCGCTACCCGTCCCCGGGTCCCACGAGGAGCGGGCGCGCGGCTTCCGTCCTGACATCCAGGGCCTGCGGGCCGTGGCGGTGCTCCTCGTGGTCCTCGACCATGCCCGGATCGGCCCGTTCCACGGCGGGTTCGTCGGCGTCGACGTCTTCTTCGTCATCTCCGGGTTCCTCATCACCGGCCTCCTGATCGGGGAGGCCCAGCGCACGCACCGGATCTCGCTGGTCGGGTTCTACGCCCGCCGGGCCAAGCGGATCATCCCGGCCGCGACGCTGGTCCTGGCCGTGACCGCGGTGGCGTCGTACGTCCTCCTCAACGGCATCACGGCGGTCCGGCTGCTCAAGGACTCGGTCTGGGCGACGTTCTTCGCCGCCAACATCAAGTTCGCCCGGGACGAGACCGACTACTGGGCGCAGGACGCCGCGACCTCGCCGATCCAGCACTACTGGTCACTGGCGGTGGAGGAGCAGTTCTACCTGGTCTGGCCGGTGGTCGTCCTGCTGCTGGTGTGGTTGTTCCGGCGCCACGGCCGCGACCGGCGCGCGATCGTGGTCACCATCGCGGTGATCAGCCTCGCGTCGTTCGCCTACGGCGTGCGGCTGACCGGCACCGAGCCCCTGGCGGCGTACTTCTCGACACCGGCCCGGGCCTGGGAGCTCGGGCTGGGCGCCGGGGTCGCGGCGGCCCTGGTGCGGGTCGGGAGGCTGCCGGCCGCGCTGCTGGCCGCGGCGTCCTGGGCGGGCCTGGTCATGGTGGGTGCCGCCGCGGTGCTCTTCACCGAAGGCACCCGGGTGCCGGGCGTCGCCGCCCTGCTGCCCGTCGTCGGCACGGCACTGCTCCTCGGCGGCGGGGTCGCGGCCGCGTCGTGGGGACCGCAGCGGCTGCTCAGCGTCGCACCGATGCGCTGGGTCGGTGACCGCTCGTACTCCTACTACCTCTGGCACTGGCCGGCCCTGATCCTCGTGGCCGCGGTCTGGCGTACGCCGTCGGGCTGGTCGGGCCTGCTGGTCGCGGCCGGTGCGCTGGTGCTGTCGGACCTGTCCTACCGGTTCGTCGAGAACCCCTTCCGCACCGCCACGTTCTTCAAGCCGCAGCTGCGCGGGATCGCGCTCTACCCGGCGTCGGTCGCGCTGCTCGGCCTGGTCCTGTGGTCGGCGCACCACCAGGTCGTCAGCGACCTCAACGACCCGGAGCCGGCGATCACGACGACGAACTTCGGCCAGGAGAACGGCGAGGAGGTGGACTTCTCGGACGACCCCGCGGTCGCGATCGTCGAGGCGTCCGTCCTGGCCGCCGAGAACGGCCAGCCGATCCCGCACCCCCTCAAGCCGGACGCCCTGAGCCTGGTGGAGACCGACGACCCGGTCGCCGCGGACCTCGGCGGGTGCGAGTACTTCGGGATCCCGGACCCGATGCCGCTCTGCCCGCTCGGCGACCCCGACGGCGACAAGACCATGGTGCTGGTCGGCGACTCGCACATGCGCCACTGGATCCCCGCACTGGACAAGATCGCCCGGCAGCAGGGCTACCGGGCCTACTACTTCGTGCTCCAGGGCTGCACCCCCGCGCTGGTACAGCCGATCACCCCCCGCACGGACGCGCCGGACGAGGACTGCACCTTCTTCCACGAGTGGACCCACGAGCAGATCGTCGACCTCCGGCCCGACCTGGTCCTCATGTCGACCGACACCCAGTTCGAGTACGTCGACGAGCAGGGCCGGCGCACCAAGGACAACCAGGAGATCGCGAGCCTGATCGAGCAGGGCATGGTCGACCGGATCGAGGCGACCCGCCCGCACGCCGGCCGGATCGTCGTGATCGGCGACGTCCCCAGGCTCAAGTTCGACCCCGAGGTCATCACCGAGCGCGGCGCCACCCTCGAGGACGGGCTGTCGGCCCCGCAGGCACGCTCGATGCAGATGCGCCGGGCGGTCAAGGCCGCCGTCGACGCGACGGGGGTCGACTACGTCGATCCCAAGCGGTGGTTCTGCGCCTACGACAAGTGCCCGGTGGTGGTCGGCGACTACATCACCCACCGGGACCGAGGGCACATGACGCTGGAGTACGGCAGGTCGCTGGCCGGACCGCTCGCGCGGGCCCTGGGCCTGGGTTAGCCCACGACCACGTTGCTGACCTCGTAGCCGCGCTCCTCGTCGGCCGCGCTGAGGTCCTGGTCGACGTAGACGCTGCTCGGGTAGTCCTGGCCCGCCGGCCACTCGACCTGCACCGAGGCGGCCTCGGTGTCGTTGGCCTCGTCGATCACGTCGTTGATGGTGAGCCACATCAGCGTGTCGGCAGGGGTGCCGTCCTCGGCGCCGCGCCCGTCGCCGTCGTAGACCGCCTCGACCACCTCGCCGTCGCGGACGGTGACGTCGACCGGCGTGCCGGCGCCGGCGCAGAAGCAGGCGACGACGAGCGTGTAGGCGTAGTCCTCGGGCTCGAAGGCCGGGTAGGTGCCGACCGTGGGCTCCTGGGCGGGCGTCGGTGTGGGCTCCGCCGTGGTGTCGCCGGGCCCGGGGTCGCTGGCGACGTCGTCCCCGCCGTCACCGCAGGCGGCGACCAGGAGGGACAGGACGGCGGCCGAGGCGGCGACGGAGAGGCGCTTCATGACGGTCTGACGCTACGCCGCCGCCGGCGGCTCCGCGTTTCCCGGTCGACTGCGGACGGATCGGGTGCGATGGTGGAGGAGTGAGCGACAACGAGGACCTCAAGGCCAAGATGCGCGAGGCGCTGGACCGCAAGAACAAGAAGGAGAAGGGCGTCCACCAGGACGGCCCCACGCCGGAGAAGGCGCACGGCTCCGAGGTGGTCGGCGGAGCGCCCAAGATGCATCGCCGGAAGGCCGGTGGCGGGGGCTCGTGACATAGCCCACGCGGGCGCCGGCTGACCCGGAGCCTCCCGGGCAGGGAGGATGGGGTGCATGCAGTTCGGACGCAGCTACGAGGAGTTCGAGGTCGGCGCGACCTACAAGCACTGGCCCGGCAAGACGGTCACCGAGTACGACGACCACCTGT
>NZ_JAEMSS010000246.1 GCF_016462705.1 Nocardioides sp.
CCCCTCCGCCGGCGGCCGGGGTGGGGACGGCGGCGGCGGCCGCCGGCGGAGGGGTGCTCGTGGTGGTCGGGACCGTGGTGGCGGCCCTCGCGGTGCCGTCGTTCGTGCGCTACCGGGTGACCAGGCCGCGGACGTAGGCCGCCTGGCCGACGTGCTGGGTGGCGTCGTTGACGACGCTGACCAGCCGGACCCCGAGCGTGACCGGCGGGTCCCAGTGCTCGTCGACGACCCGGTCGAGGTCCTCTGCGCCGAGTCCGGAGAGGTAGTCGAGCGTGCGGGCGTGCACCGCGCGGTGGTAGTCGCCGAGCAGCGCCGCGGACGCCCGCACCTGGCCGACCTCCTCGGTCGTCTGGCCGTAGCCGATCGCCTCGTCGGCGAACGGCAGGTCGAAGCGACGGGCGAAGCCGTCGGCGGTCCACACCTGCTCATGTCCGGCGACACCGGCGACGTGGTCGTCCTCGACCCGGGTGAGGTGCCACACCAGCCAGGCGATGGTGTTGGCCTCCGGGGCGGGCCGGGCGGTGAGCTGGTCGTCGTCCAGGCCGTCGAGCACGGCCTCGACCGACTCGCGGACCCGCTCGAGGGAGTCGGTGAGGAGGTCCGCCGGGGTCATGACCCCTTTATACCGAGGTTCAGACCGCGGGTCTCGCCGGCGCGGTGACCAGCGGAGCGACGAACCGCTCGAGGAGCGCGCGCTCCTCGCTCTCGTCGGGCCCGGGCATCATCAGCAGCGAGACGACCACCCGCAGCAACCAGCGCGCCGCCACGGGGTCGTCGACGAAGCCGAGCCCGATGGTCTGGAGGACCTCGGAGGACGCGACCAGGTCGACGGTGACCGCCGCGCCGTCGGCCTCGAACCAGGCGGCGAGGAGGGGGGTGCCTCGCACGTGCCTGAGAGCCGACGTCACGGCGGCCACCAGCCGGGCCTCACGTCCGGCGACGGAGGCCGTCTCCTGGGACACCGCGGCCCCGATCCGGCGAGCCTCGCGGTGCACGTACGCGAGCTGCAGCTCGCGCCGGTCCGAGAAGTAGCGGTAGAGGGTGGCCCGTGAGCAGCCGGCCGCGCTGGCGACGTCGCCCATGCTGACCTGGGCCGGGCCACGGTCGGTGAACAGCGCGCCGGCGGCGTCCAGGATGCGGGTGGTGGCCAGCCGGGACGTGTCGTCCTTCAGCCAGCTCATCGCGGGTCCACCTCGAACGGCACGGTGAGCGGGCGGCGGACGTAGGGGCCGGGTGCCCAGGTCACCGCGTCCGGGTCGACCCGGAAGTAGGGAACCCGCCCGAGAAGCTCCTCGAGGGCGACCCGCACCTGCATCCGGGCAGCCGCGCTGCCCAGGCAGTGGTGCGCGCCCTGACCGAAGGTCAGGATCTGCGACGGCGACCGGTGGACGTCGAGCTCGTCGGCGTCGGGGCCGTAGCGACGCGGGTCGCGGTTCGCGGCGCCGTAGTGGAGCAGGACCTTGCGCCCGGCCGGGATCCGGACGCCGTGCAGCTCGACGTCGCGGGTCACCGTCCGGGCCAGGCCCTGCACCGGGGAGGTGAGCCTGAGGAGCTCCTCCACCGCAGCTCTGATGAGTCCAGGCTCCGCGGCCAGTGCGGCGCGCTGGTCGGGGTGCTGGGCGAGCAGCTGCACCGCACCGCCCAGGGCGCCGGTCGTGGTGTCGTTGCCGCCGGTGACCATGGCGAAGACGTAGCCCAGGATCGACACGATGCCCCCGGTGTCGTCGCCGACGCCGGCGGCGACGAGGTGCGAGAGCGTGTCGTCGCCAGGCGACGTCCGCCGCCGATCCACCAGCGCGGAGAAGTAGCCGAGCATCTCCGCGGTGGCGTCAGCCGCGCCGGTCCCCGCGTCGGGCCCTGTGGAGCTGGCTGCGACGATCGCGTCGGTCCAGCCGTCGAACCGGTCGCGGTCCTCGGCCGGGACGCCGAGGTAGTGCGCGACGACCATGCTGGGCAGTGGCTTGAAGAGCTCGGCCACGATGTCGCCGTGGCCACGGGCGGCGATCCGCTCGACGCGTTCGGCGACGTAGGACCGCACCGCCGGCTCGATCTCCTGGACCTGTCGCGGCGTGAAGCCGCGGCTGACCAGCCGCCGGAACGCCGTGTGGCCGGGCGGGTCGAGCATGACCAGCGGAGGGTTGTCGGCCAGGCCGATCCGCTCGAGCTCGCCGTACTCGACGGTCAGGCCGTGCGCGGAGGAGAAGACCGCGGTGTCGACGGCCGTCGCCAGGACGTCGGCGTGCCGGGTGAGGACGTAGTAGTCGGCCTCCGGCCGGCGCTCGGGGACGACGTGGTGCACCGGGTCGTGGTCGCGCAGCGCGGCGTAGCCGGCCCACGGCCTGCGCCAGGCCTCGCCACCGCCGGGCACGTACGCCGGCCTCGCGCCCGACGCGGCGCGCGGCGTGGCGGTCTGCGAGATCCCCTGCGACATCCCCTGCGACATGTCGCCAGAGTGAGACAGATTAGATCGATTGTCCAGCCCGACCCGAGGGGCCGACCAGCTTCTCCAGCCGGGTCTCCAGTGCGGCCCGCCGGTGCTCGTTGCCGGGCAGCCCGACGTAGCGGTCGCCGTAGGCGGTGAGCAGCGCGTCGTCGAGCCGGCGGACCGCGGCGGGTGGGTAGCGGTAGGCCATCCGCTGCTGGATGGCCTCGTCATCGGTGCTCCGCAGGACGTCGGCGAGCTCGGCCAGGCTGGCGATCCCGAGCTCGAGCAGGAGGCCGGAGATCCAGGCGTAGTGGTCGGTGCGGGACCAGCCGGCGTCGGCGTACTGCCCGGCGAGGAACGCGGCCAGCTCGCGGGGCGCGATCCGCGGGTCCTCGTCCAGCGCGTCCGCCGGCCCCGCTGCCGGGGCCGGCCCCCGCAGCCGGTCGCGGATCGCGGAGAACTCCCGGTCGGCGAGCTCGAGCAGACCCGCCGCGAGGGTGAACCGCCGGTCGAACTCGCTCGCGTGCTCGGGCGGCACGCTGCCCTTGTAGCGGATGTCGTGCTCGAACTCGGCCCAGGCGTGCTGGAGGACCGTGCGCAGCTGCACCTGCACCTCGTTGCCGTCGATCTCCACCTGGAGGTGTCGCGAGGCGTAGCCGAACCGGCCCTCGCTGGCGGTCAGCTCGCCCAGGTCGCGGTCGTCGCGGACGACGAGCTGGTCGGCGAGCAGGTCGGCCACGACCTCGACGTCGTCGGCGACGAAGGTGATGACCCGGACGCCGAGCAGGTCGCCGATGTCGCGCAGCGGGTCGGGGTAGAGCAGGCGACCGTCCAGGGTGCGGGTGGCCTTCTCGGCGAACGACGCGATGCTCTTGGCCCGGCCGCCGACGCTCAGGTAGTTGATGCCGGCCTCGTCGAGGATCCCCACCACCCGGTCGACGGCGTCCCGGCCGGCCTGCTCGAGCCGGCCGTGGTCGGCGGCGTACGTGCGCACCGCGGCCGCCGCCACGTCGGTGACCAGCGACGGCGTGACGATGTAGCCGGTCTCGAGGTCGCCGTAGCGGGTCGTGCGCTCGGGCCAGCGGTCGGCGAAGAGCGCGACGTAGGCGCAGACCACCGCGTCCACCTGGTCCTCGACCACTCGCAGCTCGCTCTTGCGGGCGGCGGCGACGACCGACGCCCGGAGCACCGCCCACGCCTCGGCGGGTCCGCCGGTGTCGACCAGCCGCTCGACGTGGTCCATCAGGGTCAGCAGCTCGCTGCGCAGGAGCTCGAGGTCCCGGCCCCGCTTCTGCTTGTACTTCAGGGTCCGCTCGAGGCCGAACAGCACGACCGTGGCGGGGTGCGGGTAGACCTCGATGGCGCGACGCTCGGCGCGGGAGTCCGGGTCGAGGTCGAGGCCCAGCAGGTCGCACACCTTCGCCCCTCGGGTGCCGTTCGCGAACTCGGGCTTGCCGGTGTTCGACGGGTGTGTGCCCGCGTCGTAGCGGCGGAAGTCCTTGCTCAGGGCCTGCTCGGCCGGGCGGGAGCCCGTGGGGTTCGTGACCACCAGGGGCGCGTCGATCCCGGCCAGGCAGGGACCGGCCACGAAGGGGGCGAGCGCCTCGGCGATCTCGTCGTCGGTGCGCACCGCGGACAGGTGTGCGAGGCGGCCCGACTCGTCGAGCGCGGCCAGCCCGGTGGGTCGGTTGAGGCCCCAGGCGAGGTCGATCCCGACGTAGTGCACGGGGTCAGACTGTCGTACTCCGGTCCTCGCGCGTGCCGTCAGTGGGTCCGGGGACGGTCAGCGCGGCGATCGCGGTGGTGAGCGGCACCGCCAGCACGAGCCCGATGCTGCTGGTGAGCGACCTGACGATCTCGGTCGCGATCTCGTCGGTGCCGGCCAGGTCGAGCAGGGGCCGGTCGAAGAGCGAGACGACCATGAGGAGGAGCAGGGCGGTCCCCGCGTAGGCGAACACGATCGTGTAGATGGTCGAGGCGATGTGGTCGCGCCCGATCCGCATGGCGCTCGCGAACAGTGACCGTCGGGTCATCGTCGGCGCGGCACCGCGCAGCTCCCACACCGCCGAGGTCTGCGTGATCGTGACGTCGTTGAGCACGCCCAGACCGGCGATCACGACGGCGGCGACCAGCAGCGCCTGGAAGTCGAGGCCACCGGCGTTCGCCGTGAGCACCCCACCGGACTCGTCGGTGACACCCGTGAGGCGCGAGGCCCCCACCGCCCAGGCCCCGACGGCGGCGGTCAGCGCGATCCCGCCCAGGGTGCCGGCGAGCGCCGCGCTCGTGCGGATCGAGAAGCCGTGGGTCGTGTAGAGGACGACGTACATGATCGCGACCGCTCCGACCACCGCCACAGGGACGGGAGCCTCGCCGACCAGCAGGGCGGGGATGACGAAGAGCCCCATGACGGCACCGGCGAAGCCGAGACCGACGAGCGACATCACGCCGCGCCAGCGGGCGACCAGCACCACGACCAGGACGAACAGCCCGGCGAGGAGCCACAGCGACCCGCTGCGCTCGATGTTGAAGTAGGCCAGCGTCGCGGGCTCCCCCTCCGCCCCCGGCGTCCTGATG
>NZ_JAEMSS010000247.1:0-3253 GCF_016462705.1 Nocardioides sp.
GGGCCGGGGTCGTGGAGAACCCCGGGCTGCTGCCGTTCCTGCCCGCCGTGTGCGAGGCGCTCCTCGGCGAGCAGCTGCGCCTGGAGTCCGTGCCCACGTGGTGGTGCGGCGACCCGCGCTCGCTCGAGCAGGTCCTCGACCGCCTCGACCACCTGCAGGTGCGCACCATCGACGGCCCGTCCTCCGGCCTGGCCCGGCTCTCGAGGCGCGAGCTGACCGACCGGGTGCTCGCCGCCCCGCACCGCTACGTGGGGCAGGAGCGGCTGCCGCTCTCGCAGGCACCCACCTGGGGCGCGGCCGGCCGGATGCACGGCGCCGCGGCGCCGCGCCCGATGACGCTGCGCACGTTCACGCTGCGCTACGGGTCGGCGTACCGCCCGCTGGTGGGCGGCCTCGCCAACGTCTACGAGACCGCGGACCGGGGTGGCGTCCCGACGTCGAGCAAGGACGTGTGGGTCCTCAAGGAGTCGCCGGCCGACCCCGACCAGCGGCTGACCGACGTGCTCCCGATGACCAGCGCCCGCTCGGTCAACGTCCTGGTCCCGCGGGTGCTCGAGGACATGTTCTGGGTCGGCCGCTACGCCGAGCGGGCCGAGGACATGCTGCGGCTGGTGCTGGCCGCCCACTCCTACGCCGAGGACTTCCAGCAGCGGCCGCGATCCACCGGCGGCACGACCCTCGACGTGCTGATGACCACGATCCACGGCCTGGCCGGCCCCGGTCCGGAGCCGCACCCCGGCGGCTACGGCGCTGACTTCCGCTCGCTGCTGCTGGACCCGGACCGGGTCGGGTCGGTCGCGCACTCCCTGGCCGGGCTGCGCGACGCGATGCAGGGGGTGCGCGACCAGCTCTCCGGTGACACCTGGCGCGGGTTCGGCACCATCGACCGGGCGACCCAGGCGCTGCTCGGTCAGCCGCACAGCCACCAGGTGGCGGAGTCCGCCGGCCGGATGCTCACCGGGATCCTGGCCCTCCAGGGCGTGACCGCGAGCATGATGCGCGACCCCGGCTGGCACATGATCGGCGCCGGCCGCTACCTGGAGCGCTCGCTGCAGGTCTGCCACCTGCTCGCGGGCACCACCACCGTCCGGCGCGGCATCGACGTCGACCGGGAGGTGCTGAACGCGGTGCTCACCGCCTCCGAGAGCGCCGTGACCCACCGGCGCCGGTACCGGGGCTACGTCCGTCCGGCCGGTGTGCTCGAGCTGCTGCTGCTCGACCCGGACAACCCGCGGTCGCTGGTCTTCTGCCTCGCCGAGCTGCGCCGGCACCTGGCCGCGCAGCCGGCGTCGACCGGCTCGACCCGGCCCGAGCGCCTGCTGGCCGACCTCGACGGCGAGCTCGAGCGCACCGACCTCGCCGCCCTGGTCGCCATCGGCGGCGTCGGCCGGCCCAACCTCGAGGCCTACCTCGCGGCGACGGCGGTGACGCTGGCCCGGCTGGCCGAGGCGGTGCACGAGCAGCACTTCGCCACCGGACCGGCGCCGCGCCCGCTGACCATGATGGAGCTGACCGAGCTGACGGCGGCCGCCCCATGACGGCGTACCGGATCACCCACCGGACCACGTACTCCTACGACGACGAGGTCACCGACTCCTTGGGGATCGCCCACCTCGTCCCGCGCGCGCTGCCGGGGCAGGCCGTCGCGTCGTACGACGTCGCGGTGACCCCCGCGCCCGTCGACCTGAGCCACGACACCGACTACTACGGCAACCTGGCGACGTACTTCCAGGTCACCGATCCGCACACCCGCCTGGAGATCGAGGCGGTGAGCGAGGTCGACGTCGCGTCCCCCGTCGTGGCGTCCGGTCTCCTCGACGTCCCCTGGGAGCGCGCCCGGCCGCTCGCGTCGCCGGACCTGACCGGCGCGTGGCGAGCCACCGACTTCGCCCTGCCCTCGACCGCGGTCGAGCAGGTCGAGGAGGCGCGCGACTACGCCGGCCTGTCGTTCACCCGGCACCGCCCGCTCGGTGAGGCGGTCACGGACCTGATGCACCGGATCCACGCGGACTTCGACTACGACCACACCGCCACGACGGTGACGTCGACCGTCGCGGAGGTGCTGTCGACCCGGGCCGGCGTGTGCCAGGACTTCGCCCACCTGACGCTCGCGTGCCTGCGGTCGCAGGGGCTGGCCGGACGCTACGTGTCGGGCTACCTGTCCACGCTCCCGGCGCCCGGCCGCCCCCGGGTCGTGGGCGCCGACGCGTCGCACGCCTGGGTCGCGGTCTGGCTGCCCGACCTCACCGGGGCGACCGAGGGCGACTGGCTGGCGTTCGACCCCACCAACGACCAGGAGGCCGACGACCGCTACGTGACCGTGGCGTGGGGCCGGGACTACGCCGACGTCCCGCCGGTCAAGGGCGTGATCTTCACCGAGGCGAAGAAGTCCACGCTCCTGGTCAGCGTGGATGTCGCGCCGATCTGACCCGGCCCGGCGTCAGCCCCGGGCGGCGCCCAGCCCGAGCAGCGCGGCCAGGCCGAGGGCGCTGCGCGGTGCGAATGTCGCGCGCCACAGCCCGCCGTGCACCGCGGCGTACGCCTCGTCCTGCCACGGGTGGTCGTGGCGAGGGCCGCCGCCGGTGTGCAGGTCGTGCACCAGGAGCGCGGCCATCAGCGTGTTGGAGGTCGCCGGGTCGAACACCTCCACGCCGAACCGGTGGGCACCGGCGTAGGCCGCGGCCAGCGCGCGGTTCTTCACGACCGAGCGGGTCCGCGTCGGCGGGGCGACGTTCATCGAGACGGTGACGCCCTCGTGGCGGGCCACCGTGGCGCGCCAGCGCTGCAGCCGCTTGGCCAGTGCGTAGTTGGGCCCCTGCTGGGGGACCAGCGCGTCGTTGAGCCCCGGTTCGGAGTCGGCGACGTACGGCCGGCGCAGCAGCCGGCCACCCGAGACCGCGCGCAGCGGGCGGCCGACGAGCTTCGCGGGCCGGGACCGGGTCTCGTAGCGCCGGGTGGCCTCCGCCACGGCGTCGCGGGGGACGGCGAACACGTCGGTGGGAGTGGCGAGGAAGCCGAGTGCGACGTCGTCGCGGGCGGCCAGGAGGCGGCGGCTCAGCTCGTCGACCGCGACGCTGACCCGGACGTTGGTGGCGCCGTCGGCGTACACGTAGTTGCCGATCACCAGCGTGCCGGGCTGGGCGGCGAGCCAGTCGGCGAGCGCGGGCACGTCCGCGAGCAGGTCGGCGCCCGGGTCGCCGTCGACCGCCGGCGCGACCACGGTGCCGGCGCCGGCGCCGGCGGTGTCCAGGAC
>NZ_JAEMSS010000247.1:3263-4997 GCF_016462705.1 Nocardioides sp.
GTCCAGGACGCGTTCCCACAGGTCCGGCCGGGGCAGGTCGACGGCCGCCACCCGGGCGCCCCAGCGGGTCAACGCGCGCAGCGGTCCCATCTCGGACGCGGCACCGATCACCGCCACCGTGTGCCCGTCGAGCCTCAGCCAGTCCGGGTTGGCCAGCACGGCATCGACGGCGTCCGCGACCGTCGGCTCGACGATGCCCGCCTCGACCCAGGTGTCGACCTGCCGGCGGATCGCGTCGCCGCGCAGCAGGTCGCCGCGGTAGGGCAGCACCAGCTCGTCGAGCGGGTCGGCGGTCCCGGTCACCTCGACCTCGCCGAACGCCTCGACACCGCCCGGCCACTCGGCCAGCGACCCCTCCTCGTCGCTCCCACGAACCTGCATCCGTCCGTGCAGTGAGTCCAGCCCGGCGCGCGCGATCCCGACGGCGTCCTCCCGGGAGCCGAGCCCGGCCTCGACGAGGCGCTTGAAGTGGCCCAGGTACTCCGACCGCCACGCGGTCTCCCGCTCCGCCGCGCGGGCGCCGACCGGGTCGACGGCGCGAAGCGCATCGCCCACGACGACGCGACCGAGCGCGCTGGTGCTGCGACCGCCCGACGCGTCGCTGGGGAAGACCACTCCGTGCTGCTCGTCAGCCATGTCGACCATCGTCGCCGATCGTCGGCGCGCAGGGCCACACGCCCGGGTAGCGGTGATGATGGGGTGATGACGGCCGTGCGCACCCTGGTCACCGGATCCCGTGGGAAGGTCGGCCGAGCCGTGGTGCGCGTGCTCCGGGAGGCAGGGCACGTCGTCACCGGGACAGACCTGTCCCCGGTCGACTGGGATCGCCAGCCCGAGGGCATGGCGCCCTACCTGGTGGCCGACCTCACCGACGCCGGACAGGTGTACGCGCTGGTCGGCGGAGCCACGGAGGGTGAGAACGCCAAGGCTGGACCGTATGACGCGGTGGTGCACTGCGCCGCCCTGCCGGCGCCCGGCAGGCACGCGCCGCACGTCGTCTTCGGCAACAACCTCATGGCGACGTTCAACGTCGTGGAGGCCTGCGTGCGGTGGGGCGTCCCGCGGCTGGTCAACATCTCCAGCGAGACCGCCCCGGGGTTCCCCTTCGCCGAGCGCGCGTTCTTCCCGGAGTACCTGCCGGTCGACGAGGAGCATCCACTCATGCCGCAGGACCCGTACGGGCTGTCGAAGGCCCTGGGGGAGCAGGTCTGCGCCGCAGCAGTTCGGCGGTCGGACCTGCGCTGCGTCAGCCTCCGACCGACGTGGGTGCAGGACGCCCACTCCTACGCCAGGAACCTCGGTCCCATCGTCGCCGACCCGTCGGCGCCGAGCATCACGGGATGGGCCTACGTCGATGCCGACGATCTCGCGGACGCCGCTCGCCTGGCGGCTGAGTGCGACCTCGCCGGCCACGAGGTGTTCTACGTGGCCGCGCCCGACACGATCGGTGGACGTGACCTGCACGCCTCGTGGCGCCGGGCATACCCCGACGCGCCGACCCGGCTGCACGAGGTGACTCGTCCCGATGCCAGCGGGATCAGCACCGCGAAGCTCCACCGGCTTCTCGGCTGGACCGCCAAGCGCAGTTGGCGCGACTACCTGACCGACGATGGAGAGCCGCTCTCGGTCACCTGACCCGTGCGTCGCTGAGCAGCGTCATCCGGTCGCGAACAAGTCACGCTGCCCAGTCGAGCCGGGTCTCGGGGAGCTCGCGGTAGATCTCGACCACCAGCG
>NZ_JAEMSS010000248.1 GCF_016462705.1 Nocardioides sp.
TTCGGCATGGAGGTCTTCCGGGCCAGCCCGCGCCAGGCCGACCTGATGATCGTGGCCGGTCGGGTGAGCCAGAAGATGGCGCCGGTCCTCCGCCAGATCTACGACCAGATGCCCGACCCCAAGTGGGTGCTCGCGATGGGTGTCTGCGCCAGCAGCGGCGGCATGTTCAACAACTACGCGATCGTGCAGGGCGTCGACCACGTCGTCCCGGTCGACATGTACCTCCCCGGGTGCCCGCCGCGCCCGGAGATGCTCATCGACGCGATCCTCAAGCTCCACGACCAGGTCCAGAGCCGCCCGCTCGGCCCCAACATGGCCGCCCAGATCGAGCAGCGTGAGAACGCCGCCCTCAAGGCCCTGCCGACCTCGGAGATGAAGGGCCTCCTGCGTTGAGCGAGCCTCCGAAGGACGTCCTTCCCGAGCCGAAGGGCCCCGAGCAGCCGGCGATAGACCAGTCGCCCGAGAACGCACCCGCCACGGTGCCCGACGCCGAGGCGGAGACCGAGATCCAGGTCGTGGGCCGGCGCGAGGGCATGTTCGGCGTGGCCGGCACCGGTGACACCAGCGGCTACGGCGGTCTCGTGCAGCCGGTCGTCTTCCCCGGCGCCGCCCAGCGACCCTTCGAGGGCTGGCACGAGGACGTCGCCGGCGCGCTCGACACCGCGCTGGCCGGCGGGGGTGTCGAGCCGTCCGCGATCCAGGCGATCGTGATCCACCGCGGCGAGATCACCTTCCACGTCCGCCGCGAGGACCTGCCCGCCGTGGCCAGGCTGTTCCGCGACGACCCCCAGCTGCGCTTCGAGCTGTGCGCGGGCGTCAGCGGGGTCAACTACCCCCAGGACACCGGCCGGGAGCTGCACGCGGTCTACCACCTGCTCTCGATGACCCACAACCGGCGGGCCCGGCTCGAGGTCACCTGCCCGGACAGCGACCCGCACATCCCGTCCATCGTGGCGACGTACCCGACGAACGACTGGCACGAGCGCGAGACCTACGACATGTTCGGGATCATCTTCGACGGGCACCCGGCGCTCACCCGGATCCTGATGCCGGACGACTGGCCCGGCCACCCCCAGCGCAAGGACTACCCGCTCGGCGGGATTCCCGTGGAGTACAAGGGCGGGACCATTCCGCCGCCCGACCAGCGGAGGTCGTACAACTGATGGCTGCGACGAACCAGAACGACATGTACGCCGGCAGCAGCGAGACGACCGAGGGCAAGGTCTTCACGGTCACCGGCCAGGACTGGGACGCGATCGTCAGCGGCATCGCCGAGGACGCCGACGAACGGGTCGTCGTCAACATGGGCCCGCAGCACCCGTCGACGCACGGGGTGCTCCGGCTGATCCTCGAGCTCGAGGGCGAGACGGTCACCGAGGCCCGCTGCGGGATCGGCTACCTGCACACCGGCATCGAGAAGAACATGGAGTACCGCTCCTGGGTCCAGGGCGTCACCTTCTGCACCCGGATGGACTACCTGTCGCCGTTCTTCAACGAGACCGCCTACTGCCTGGGAGTGGAGCGACTCCTCGACATCGAGGACGACATCCCCGAGAAGGCCTCGGTCATGCGGGTCCTGCTCATGGAGCTCAACCGCATCTCGTCGCACCTGGTCTGCATCGCCACCGGTGGGATGGAGATCGGTGCCCTGACGGTCATGACCATCGGGTTCCGCGAGCGCGAGCTGGTCCTCGACCTCTTTGAGCTCATCACCGGCCTGCGGATGAACCACGGCTTCATCCGTCCCGGTGGGGTGGCCCAGGACCTGCCGCCGGGTGCCCTCGACGAGATCCGCGGCTTCATCGCCCTGATGAAGAAGCGGCTGCCGGAGTACGCCGCGCTGTGCAACGCCAACCCGATCTTCAAGGGCCGCCTCGAGGACGTGGGTCACCTCGAGCTCGACGGGGTCCTGGCCCTCGGTCTCACCGGCCCGGTCCTGCGCAGCACCGGCTACCCCTGGGACCTGCGCAAGTCCGAGCCCTACTGCGGCTACGAGGACTACGACTTCGAGGTCCAGACGTGGGACACCTGCGACTCCTACGGTCGGTTCCGGGTCCGGCTCAACGAGATGTGGGAGTCCCTCAAGATCATCGAGCAGGCCGCGGACCGGCTGGCCGCTCTCGAGGGTGCCCCGGTGATGGTGGGCGACAAGAAGATCGCCTGGCCGAGCCAGCTCGCCATCGGCAGCGACGGCATGGGCAACAGCCTCGACCACATCCGCCACATCATGGGTGAGTCGATGGAGGCACTGATCCACCATTTCAAGATCGTGACCGAGGGGTTCCGGGTCCCGGCCGGCCAGGCCTACGTGCCCATCGAGTCCCCCCGCGGTGAGCTCGGTGCCCACGTCGTGTCCGACGGCGGCACCCGCCCGTTCCGGGTGCACTTCCGCGACCCGTCGTTCACCAACCTGCAGGCGACCGGGGTGATGAGCGAGGGCGGCATGGTCGCCGACGTGATCGTCGCGATCGCCTCGATCGACCCCGTGATGGGAGGCGTCGACCGGTGACCGCCACCAGCCTCGACCAGAGCGTGCTCGACGAGCTGCGGGAGATCGCCGCCCGCTACCCGGAGCCCCGCTCGGGACTCCTGCCGATGCTCCACCTCGTGCAGTCCGTGGAGGGCCGGGTGACACCGGAGGGCATCCAGGCCTGCGCGGACATCCTCGACCTGTCGGCCGCCGAGGTCAGCGGCGTCGCGACGTTCTACACGATGTACAAGCGCAAGCCGGTCGGTGACTACCTCGTCGGTGTCTGCACCAACACCCTGTGCGCGGTGATGGGCGGCGACGCGATCTTCGAGCGTCTCAAGGACCACCTCGACGTCGGGAACGACGAGACGACCGCCGACGGCAAGGTCACGCTCGAGCACGTCGAGTGCAACGCGGCCTGCGACTACGCCCCGGTGATGATGGTCAACTGGGAGTTCATGGACAACATGACGCCCACCTCCGCGGTCCAGCTCGTCGACGACCTGCGCGAGGGCAAGGAGGTCACCTCCACCCGCGGTCCCCGGATCTGCACCTGGCGCGAGGCGGAGCGGGTGCTGGCCGGCTTCCCGGACGGCCGGGTCGACGAGGGACCGTCCGCAGGTGAGCCGTCCCTCGTGGGCCTGGCGATCGCGCGCGAGCGCGGCTGGACGGCGCCGGACACCGACTCGTCGGGTGCCGCCGACGGGGCCCCGGCCGAGGCCGACGACCGGGTCGCCTCGCAGGCGGCCGTCGAGGAGTCCGACGACAGCACCGAGACCGCAGCGGACAAGGACGACGCCAAGTGAGCGCTGACATGGGCACCCTGACCCCGGTCCTCACCGACATCTGGGACGCCGACCGCTCCTGGACCCTGAAGACCTACGAGGCCCACGGCGGCTACCGCGCGCTCACCAAGGCGCTCGGGATGGAGCCCGCGGCGATCGTCGAGGAGGTCAAGGGCTCCGGCCTCCGCGGCCGGGGAGGTGCCGGCTTCCCGACCGGCATGAAGTGGTCCTTCATCCCGCAGGACAACCCGAAGCCGAAGTACCTCGTCGTCAACGCCGACGAGTCGGAGCCCGGGACCTGCAAGGACATCCCGCTGATGATGGCCAACCCGCACGTCCTCGTGGAGGGCGTGATCATCAGCTCCTTCGCGATCCGCGCGCACCACGCCTTCATCTACATCCGTGGCGAGGTCCTGCACGTGATCCGCCGGGTGCAGGCGGCCGTCGAGGAGGCCTACGCCGCCGGCCACCTCGGCAAGGACATCCACGGCTCGGGCTACGACCTCGACGTGGTCGTGCACACCGGCGCCGGGGCGTACATCTGTGGCGAGGAGACCGCCCTGCTCGAGGGTCTCGAGGGCCGTCGCGGCCAGCCGCGGCTGCGGCCGCCGTTCCCGGCCGTGGCCGGTCTCTACGCGAGCCCGACGGTCATCAACAACGTGGAGTCGATCGCGTCGGTGCCGAGCATCATCGAGCACGGTGCCGAGTGGTTCGCCTCGATGGGCACCGAGAAGTCCAAGGGCTACGGCATCTTCTCCCTGTCCGGGCACGTCACGAAGCCGGGCCAGTACGAGGCGCCGCTGGGGATCACCCTGCGCCAGCTCCTGGAGCTGGCCGGCGGCGTCCGCGAGGGACACGAGCTGAAGTTCTGGACGCCCGGCGGCTCGAGCACCCCGCTGCTCACCGCCGAGCACCTCGACGTGCCCCTCGACTTCGAGGCCGTCGGCGAGGCCGGCTCCATGCTCGGCACCCGGGCGCTGCAGATCTTCGACGAGACCACCTGCGTGGTCCGGGCAGTGCTCCGGTGGACCGAGT
Organism: Nocardioides sp.; assembly: GCF_016462705.1. Taxonomy (GTDB): domain Bacteria; phylum Actinomycetota; class Actinomycetes; order Propionibacteriales; family Nocardioidaceae; genus Nocardioides. Next base: position 4,291 of record NZ_JAEMSS010000248.1, read on the forward strand.
TCTACAAGCACGAGTCGTGCGGCAAGTGCACCCCGTGCCGGGAGGGCACCTGGTGGCTGGCGCAGACCCTGGCCGCCCTCGAGCGCGGCGAGGGCAGCGAGTCCGACCTCGACCTGCTGCTCGACCAGTGCGACAACATCCTGGGCCGTGCGTTCTGCGCGCTGGGTGACGGTGCGACCAGCCCGATCTCCAGCTCGATCCAGTACTTCCGCGAGGAGTACCTCGCGCACCTCACCCACGGCGGCTGCCCGTTCGACCCGGTGGCCTCCACGGTCTTCGCGGACGAGGCGGTGCTGGCATGACGCAGGCTCCGGAGAAGAGCGAGGTCGAGAAGGCACCGAAGACCGTCTCCCTGACCATCGACGGCGTCGTCGTCGAGGTCCCCGAGAACACGCTGGTGATCCGGGCCGCCGAGCAGATCGGCGTGCAGATCCCGCGCTTCTGCGACCACCCGCTGCTGGCCCCGGTCGGTGCGTGCCGCCAGTGCCTGGTCGACGTCCCGGACGCCGGCAACGGCCGTGGCTTCCCCAAGCCGCAGGCCTCGTGCACCCTCCCGGTCGCCGAGGGCATGGTCGTCTCGACGCAGGTCACCAGCGAGGTCGCCGACAAGGCCCAGCAGGGCGTCATGGAGTTCCTGCTCATCAACCACCCGCTGGACTGCCCGGTCTGCGACAAGGGCGGCGAGTGCCCGCTGCAG
>NZ_JAEMSS010000249.1 GCF_016462705.1 Nocardioides sp.
CCCCGACGATCCCGAGCCGAGCGCGCCGCCGTCCTACTCCTGGTGAGCCAGACTGCGGGCATGCCTGCCGAGTCGTCCGCCGAGCCCTCGACCGACGTGACCGTCGTCGCCGACGTACGACGCCGCTGCGTGGCGGCCGGCGAGCAGGACCCGCTCGACGAGGCCGCGTCGCTCCGGCTGAAGCACCACGGCCTGGACGGGTCCGCGCTGTGGGTGACGGGCGGTGACGGTTTCGCGCTCGCCCACGCAGCCGCGGTCGACCTCGCGGTCGCCCCGGACGCCCGCGGCGCCGGCCGCGGGAGCGCGCTGGCCGCGGCGGCGTTCGCCGGTGACGGCGCGGTGACTGCCTGGTCCCACGGCGACCACCCGGCCGCGGCCCGGCTGGCCGCGGCCCACGGCCTGGAGCGGGCCCGCGAGCTGTGGGTGATGCGCCGCCCGGCGTCCGCTCCGCTCCCCGAGGTCGCGGTCCCGGACGGGCTCGAGGTCCGCTCGTACCGGCCGGAGGACGCCGCCGAGGTGGTGCGGGTCAACGCGGCGGCGTTCGCCCACCACCCCGAGCAGGGGGCGATGGACCAGGCGGAGCTCGCCGAGCGGATGGCCGAGGACTGGTTCGACCCGGCCGGGCTGCTGGTCGCCGAGAGCACCGGTGACGGAGCAACCGGACTGCTCGGGTTCCACTGGACCAAGCGGCACTCGACCGACCTCGGCGAGGTCTACGTCGTGGGCATCGACCCCGCCGCCCAGGGCCGCGGTCTCGGGCGGGTCCTGACCGTGGCCGGTCTCGCGCACCTCGCGGCCGTGGGCGTCGACGAGGTGCTGCTCTACGTCGAGTCCGACAACACCGCGGCGCGGCGGCTCTACGAGGGGCTCGGCTTCACGCACGTGGCCGCCGACACGCACGTGCAGTACCGGCGGAGCTAGGCCCGACGACGAGGACTCAGGCGACGCCGCTGGGCATCCCGTAGGACCGCATCCGGTCCCGGCCGCCGCGCTTGGCGGCGTACAGCGCCTCGTCGGCGGCGGAGTAGAGCCGCTGGGCGTCCTCGGCGTGCGTGGGGGCGTGCGCGATGCCGACGCTGACCGAGACCTTGATGACGGTGCCCACGCTCACGGCGAAGCCGTGCTCGCGGACCGCGAGGACGATCTCCTCGGCCCGGCGGCGGGCCACGTCCAGGGTGCACTCGGGCATCAGCACGGCCATCTCGTCGCCGCCGAGCCGGCACACCACGTCACCGCGACGCGACGCCTCGACGAGCAGCGCGGAGAGCTGGACCAGCACCTCGTCGCCGCCGGGGTGGCCGAACCGGTCGTTGACGGTCTTGAACCAGTCGACGTCCAGCACCAGCAGCGACGTGCCGTCCCCGTCGCGACGCTCCAGCGCCGACTCCAGGGCCTTGTCGAAGGTGCGCCGGGTCACCAGCCCGGTCAGGGAGTCGGTCGCCGCGTGCCAGCGGAGCTTGGCGACCAGCGCCTCCTGGTGCTCCGCCGAGCGCACCAGCAGCACGGTCGCCGTGACCAGCGCCGCGGTCAGGTAGGCGGTGTCCATCAGGGCCTCGTCGGCGGGCAGCTGGGTCCCGACCACGATCGCCTCCCCGAGCACCGACGCGGTCGTCATCACGATCGCGCCCTCACGCGGCAGCAGGGACGCCCCGTAGAGGACCGGGAAGACGAAGAAGATCTGCGCGGTGACCCCCGCGTCGTGGGTCGCGAGGTCCAGCACCACGATGGCGGCGACGCACAGCAGCGGGACGACCGCCCAGGCCAGGGTGTTGGCCTCGTCGAACCGCCAGGCCAGCCCGCAGAGCACGGCGGCCAGCAGGCAGGCGATCGTCGCGACCGCGATCAGCGGCTTGTCCACGTCGCCCTTGGTCTCGGCCATCGGCAGGAAGACGAGGCTGACGGCGATGGCCACGGCGCCCAGGGCCGGCACCGTGCGCGCCGCGGCGCGGTGGTTGCGCGGCTGCATCCACCTCAGCACCGGCATCATCGACGTGTCCACGACCTGTCCCCCGACCAAGCCGGGAGGACCCCTCCCGGTTCGCCCACGGTAGGTCGCCGGGCACCGGCGGCGTGGGGTTTCGGCAAACTCCCACCCCCGGGTGGGCGGGGGTAGTCCGTGCGGACTACGCGTTACTGGTCGGCTGCTGGCCGGCGGCGGCTCCGGCGCCGGGTGGTGCGCGGATGACCGCCAGTTGGCGCAATCTTCAACCAGGAACCGGCGCGCGTGCTGTCATGGTCCGGTGAGGCGACGCGACGCGCGGCCCGTCGGGCTGCCATGACCTGGTGGCTGCCGGTCGTGCTCGCGGCCGTGGCACTCGTCGCGTACGTCGTCGGCTCGGCGACAGCGCAGCGACAGCGCCGGCGTACGACCGACGACCTCGAGGCCGAGCTGGCCCGCGTGACCGAGCAGCGCGACGAGCTCCAGCAGCAGCAGGAGGAGCTCGAGCGGGTCGCCCTCCGCGACGAGGTCACCGGCCTCGGCAACCGCCGGTTCCTGCGCGACCGCGGCGCCGAGCTCGGGCCGCAGCTGGCCGACGCGTCCCTGCTGCTGCTCGGCCTGGACCGGTTCAAGGAGATCAACGACTCGATGGGCCAGTCGGCCGGGGACGCCCTGCTCCGCCAGGTGACCTCGCGGCTCCTCGAGTGCGTCCGCACCAACGACCTGGTCACCCGGCTCAGCGGTGACGAGTTCGCCCTGCTGCTCCCCGACGCCGGCGACTGGACGGCGGCCCGGACCGCGGACCGCGTGCTGGACGTCGTACGCCGGCCCTTCGACCTCAACGGCCGGTCCGTCCAGGCCCGCGGCCGGATCGGGATCGCGCACGGCTACGCCAACGTCCGCCTCGAGGAGCTGCTCCGCAACGCCGACCTGGCGATGTCGCAGGCGAAGGCGGCCGGGAGCGACCGGGCCTGCGAGTTCGACGAGGTGATGGCCGCCGACACCACCCAGCAGTTCAGCCGCGACGTCGAGATGCGGGCGGCCCTGACCAACGGCGACTTCAAGGTCTACTACCAGCCGCTCGTCGACGCCCGAGACCATCGCGTGGTGTCCCTCGAGGCGCTGATCCGGTGGGAGCACCCCCAGCGCGGGGTGCTGCCGCCCTCGGAGTTCCTGGCCGCCACCGAGCGCAACGGGATGATCGTCGACCTGGGCAGATTCGTGCTGCACACCGCGTGCCAGCACACCGCCGGCTGGCGCCGCAAGCTGCCCTGGCTGACGGTGGCCGTCAACGTCTCCGAGCGGGAGCTGTTCGACCCCGACTTCACCGCCCAGGTCGCCGGGGTCCTGGCGGCGACCGGGCTCCCGCCCGAGGCACTCGTCCTCGAGGTCACCGAGACCGTGCTCGCCGCGGAGGACCAGATCACCGAGATCCTGTCGCCGCTGACCGGCATGGGGGTGCAGTGCGCGCTCGACGACTTCGGGACCGGGCACTCGTCGCTGAGCCGGCTGCGCCACCTCGCCGTCGACGAGGTCAAGATCGACCGGTCCTTCGTCATGGAGATCTCCCAGGACGGCGCGCCGGACTCCCCGTTCGTCGCCGCGATCATCGGCCTGGCCCACAGCCTGGGGCTCCGGGTGGTCGCCGAGGGCATCGAGACGACCGTCCAGGCGGACTTCCTGCGCGACCAGGGCTGCGACGAGCTGCAGGGCTATCTGTTCAGCAAACCGGTGCCCGCGGCCAAGATCCCCGCCATTCTCCGGGCGGACCGGGCACAGCAGCCGCCCGCAGCGGTCTGACCCGCTTTCGCCAAACCGCCAAGTAAAGACCCCTCTCACCCCTAGCATCGAGATATGGCGTCGCCGGCTACGGCCCCCCCAGGTCGCCGCCAGTTCGTCCTGGCCGGCACGGTGTGGGCTGCCTTCACGATCGGCTTCACCGTGCTGCTGCTGCCTGTCTTCCCGGCGGACTTCCGCGAGGGCGTCACCGGCGTCGGCCTCGCGGTGGCCGGCCTGGTCGTGCTCCCGATCGGCATCTGGCGGATCCGCCGCAGCACCGGACGGATGCGCCGGGCCTGGCTGCTCATCCTGATCGCCGGTCTCGTCGCCGTCGCGGGCAACGGGTGGGTGGCGCTCACCGGCGCCGACCCGGTCAGCTCGCCGAGCACGTTCGGGGACGCCACCATCGCCCTGGCGCTGGTGATCTCCACGATCGGCCTGCTGACCTTCCCGGCCCAGCGGCGACGTGGCGCCGAGCTGTCGGTGATGTTCCTCGACGGCTTGGTCGCCGGCGGCGCGTTCCTGCTCATCGCCTCGGTGCTGGTCTACGCCGAGCTGCTGAACTCCTCGGCCCGCGAGGGCACCTGGGCCCAGGTCTTCGCGCTGATCTTCCCGGTGCTCGACGTCGTGCTGGCCACGGTCGCCGTGCTGCTGGTCGTCCGGGCGACCGGCGCCAACCGGCTGATGCTGACCCTCGTGGCGTCGGCGTACCTGATGTATGCCGCCTCCGACATCGCGTTCGCGGTGCGCAGCTCGCAGGGCGACTTCACCTTCGGCTCGGTCGCCGACCTCGGCTGGATCGTCGGCTACCTGACCATCGGGCTGGCCGCGTCGGTGCCGGTCCGTCCCGAGGCGGCCGAGGACGAGCACGTCCAGCGGGGCCCCTCCGACGCCCTGGGGACGACGATCATCTTCTCGGTCCTGGTGTCCGCCGCCGTGGTGCAGACCCTGTTCGGCCGCGGTGGCGACCTCAAGGAGGCGCAGTCCGCGCTGTGGGTCGTGATGGTCTGCGCGGCCGGCGTCCGGCAGGTGCTGCTCAGCTCGGACAACGCCCTGCTGCGCCGCGGGCTCGAGCAACGGGTCGAGGAGCAGACCGCCGACCTGCGCCGCCTGGCCCGGCACAACGAGGTGCTGGTGACCTCGGTGGGCGACGGGGTCTACGGCGTCGACCACGCCGGCCGGGTGACCTTCGTCAACCCGTCGGCCGCGGCGGCGCTCGGCTACACCACCAGCGAGCTGACAGGACGCAAGGC
>NZ_JAEMSS010000078.1 GCF_016462705.1 Nocardioides sp.
GGCCCCGCCCATCCCGATCTCGTCCTCGTCGGTCTGGAAGCCGAGCGTCCATGTCACCTCGCGGTCGAGCAGCAGGTCGTGCCCGGTGACCTGGGAGCCGACGTACTCGCGGTACAGGTCGCGGCCGAGCAAGGCCTCCACCTCGCCGCCCATGAGGGCGCCGTAGAACGTCGCCAGCCCGCGGGCGCTGGCGTGGAGGTTGACCGCCGGGAACGGCGTGGCGCGCCACCTGGTGCCGGCCAGGACCTCGGGGTCGAGCAGACCGGGCGGTCGGGTCATCGCCGGACCCCAACGCGTGTCGTCGGCATAGCGCGCGGGCCAGTCGGGGTCGTGCGCCACCGGGTCGGCCACCCGGGTCAGGTCACGCTCGGCGACCCGCAGGTGCAGGTCCCAGCCGTGCTCGGCCGCCAGCAGTGCGAACCGGGACGCCAGGTCCTCCCCGGTCGCCAGTCGCACCAGCTGGTCGCACAGATGGCCGTAGGTGAGGGCGTGCTCGGCGCACGCGTGGCCCGGCGCGTGGACCGGGACGGCGTCCTCGAGCAGGGCCACGAGGGCCTCGCGGTCGTCGAACGCGACGTCCGCGGCGGCCTCGGGGAACGCCGGCAGACCGGCCTGGTGCGCCAGCACGTGCCGGACCGTCGTCGCCTGCTTGCCGTGCGCGGCGTACGCCGGCCAGAGGTCGGACACCTGCTGGTCCAGCCGGAGCGCACCGTCCCGCACGGCGGTGAGCACCGTCAGCGCGGCGAGCGGCTTCGCGCACGAGTAGGTCATCACCAGCGTGTCGCTGGTCCACGGCCGGGTGCCGTCCAGGGTGCCGGTGACTCCCTCGTCGACGACCGCCCCGTCGCGCACCACGCAAGCCGCCGCTCCCGGGTCGCCGAGACCGTCGAGGAGCTCCTGCAGGGTCCGGGACACGGGAGGATCCTGTCGCACAGCACAATGGATCCATGAGCGAGCCGCAGTCCAACGCCGCCCGAGTGCGGGAGATCAACGACTCCATCCGCTACGCCATGTGGTCGGTCTTCCGGCTCGACGACGTGCTGGGCGAGGACGCCGACCGGACCGCCGAGGGCGCCGAGGTCGAGAAGCTCTTCGCCGAGCTGGCCGAGGGCGACGTCGTGGTTCGAGGCGTCTACGACGTGAGCGGCCTGCGGGCCGACGCGGACGTGATGGTGTGGTGGCACGCGCCGACCTCGGAGGACCTGCAGGCGGCGTACCACCGCTTCCGGCGTACGTCGTTCGGCCGCCGTCTCGCGCCGGTCTGGTCGCAGCTCGCCCTGCACCGGCCGGCCGAGTTCAACCGCAGCCACGTGCCGGCGTTCCTCGCCGATGAGGAGCCCAAGCGGCACGTCTGCGTCTACCCGTTCGTCCGGTCCTACGAGTGGTACCTGCTCGAGGAGGAGGAGCGCCGCCAGCTGCTCAAGGAGCACGGCCAGATGGCTCGCGAGTACAAGGACGTGCGGGCCAACACCGTGGCCAGCTTCGCGCTCGGCGACTACGAGTGGATCCTGGCGTTCGAGGCCGACGAGCTCTACCGGATCGTCGACCTGATGCGGCACCTGCGTGGGTCGGGGGCTCGCCGGCACGTGCGCGAGGAGATCCCGTTCTACACCGGCTCGCTGGCCACGGTCGCCGACCTGGTCGACCGGCTGCCCTGACCGGCGGCCCGACCGTCGGCCTGACCGGCGGCCCCGCAGGCGCCAGCCCTAGCCGCGAGCGACCCAGCCGCTCCACGGGAAGACGTTGCCGCTGGCTCCGGTCGTGTCGGGCATCAGGTCGGTGTCGCTCCCGATCTCGGTGAGCACCTTGAAGCGGACGGCGCCGTAGTCGCCGTCGTCCAGGCAGCGGGAGAGCAGCCGGACCACCGCGACGTCCTTGGCGTCGTCCCAGCGCACCTTGAGCCCCGGGCAGGTCACCGGCTCCTGGCTCCCGGGCACGAGCAGGTAGTCGCTCTGTGCCGAGTCCTCGCCGCTCATGTCGAGCTCGCTGACCACGCGGTAGACGCCGCCACCTCCGCGCGCCTGGAGGAAGACGATGAGATCCCCCGATGCGACCTTCACGAACTCGACGCCGACCCGGATCATCCGGTCCTTGTTGGCCAGCGCCCCGAGGGTGATGTCGAGGCGCGGCCCGTCGGTGCCGTCACCGGCCGGGTCCGTGATGACCTGGGACGCGGCACCGGCCGGGGGCGTGGCGAGCACTGTCGCCGCGACGACACCGGCGAGCAGCAACGGGAGGGAACGGCGTGACCGAGACATGGGGCCAACCTAACGCTCTGCCGTCCCGGAACCGTGGCGGCGCCACGCCCGTCCCAGGGCCATGAAGCTCGCCCTTGCGCTGGGTGCTGCCCTGCTGTCGGTGACGGCATGCGGCTCCGGCGGCGATGACATCGCCACCGATCCCGGGCCGTCCGGAGGCGGTGGCGCCCAGGCGCCCACCGGGGTCCCGGCCGCACCCGGAGAGGTCCGCAGTCGTCAGCTGGTCACCGTGATGGACGCGGACACCGAGGACGAGCTCGTCGAGCTCTGCCTCGGGCCGATCGCCGAGTCCTACCCGCCGCAGTGCGGCGGGCCGGCGATCACCAACTGGGACTGGTCGTCGGTCGACGGGATGTTCGAGCAGCAGGGCCAGGTCCGCTGGGGCACCTTCGCGGTCACCGGGACCTGGGACGGCGAGGCGTTCACGGTGTCGGAGGCGATCCCGGCGGCGCTCTACGACCCGATGCCCGAGGAGCCCCCGACGTACCCCGAGCCCTCGCAGGACCACACCGACGAGGAGCTCGCCGGCTTCGCCGAGGAGCTCATGGAGGTGCCCGGCGTCCAGGGTGCCTACGGCGCCGACCGGCACGTGCTGGTCGACGTCACCTACGACGACGGGACCTACCAGGACTACGCCGACGCGACGTACGGCGAGGGGGTCGTCGTCGTGAGCGGTGCACTCGTGGACGTGGGCTGAGCGCGGATTCGTCTGCGACGTCGAACGGCGGAATCCCGGTCAGACCGCGGACGAATCGGCGGCGTCCGCCGGCTCGAGCGTCAGGCTGATCGAGTTGATGCAGTAGCGGTCGCCGGTCGGCGTGCCGTAGCCGTCGGGGAAGACGTGCCCGAGGTGGGAGCCGCAGTTGGCGCAGCGCACCTCGGTGCGCTTCATGCCCATCGAGGTGTCCTCGATGTACTCGATCGTGTCGCTGAGCGGCTGGTAGAACGACGGCCACCCGCATCCGGAGTGGAACTTGGTGTCGGACTCGAACAGCTTGGCCTGGCACGCCTTGCAGCGGTAGACGCCGGTGGTCTCGGTGTCGGTGTACTCACCGGTGAACGCGCGCTCGGTGCCGGCCTGGCGGAGCACCTGGTACTCCTCGGGAGAGAGCTCCGCGCGCCACTCGGCGTCGCTCTTGTCGACGTTGTAGGTCACCCCATCAGCCTACGAATACCCGCAAGGGTGGTTGACGAAGTGGGAGAACACATGTTCACTGAACCAGATGTCCGGGACGATCCCGTGGGAGCGCGTCCGCCGCGCCGGCGACAAGCTGACCACGCCACTGCTGCCTGACGACTACCTGCGGCTGCTCAACCCGCTCTGGAGCTCGCGCGAGCTGCGCGGCCGCGTGGAGAAGGTGGTCCCCGAGACCGAGGACGCCGCCACGCTGGTGATCCGGCCTGGCTGGGGCTGGCGTTACGACCACAAGCCCGGCCAGTACGTCGGCATCGGCGTCCAGGTCGACGGGAAGTTCCAGTGGCGGTCCTACTCGGTGAGCTCGGCCCCCAGGCGGTCCGGCCGCACGATCGCGATCACCGTGCGGGCGATGCCCGAGGGCCTGATGTCCGCCCACCTGGTCAAGGGCTTGGAGCCGGGGACGATCGTCCGGCTCGCCCTTCCCGAGGGCGACTTCGTGCTGCCGGACCCACCACCGGAGAAGGTGTTGTTCCTGGTCGGCGGCAGCGGTGTCACGCCGGTGATGGCCATGCTGCGCACGCTCGACCGGCGTGGCTCGATGCCGGACGTGGTCCTGCACTACTCCTCGCCGACCGAGGAGCGGATGATCTTCAAGCGCGAGATCGACGAGCTCGAGGACAAGCACGAGCACCTGACCGTGCACCGGCTCTACACCGACACCGACGGCATGCTCGAGCTCGCCGACCTCGACGAGCTCTGCCCGGACTGGCGCGAGCGGGAGACCTACGCCTGCGGACCCGGCCCGATGCTCGACGCGATCACGGAGCACTTCGAGACCACGGGGCTCGAGGAGCACCTGCACCTCGAGCGGTTCTCGCTCGAGCTGGGGGGCGACGGAGGCGAGGGCGGCACCATCACGTTCCGCAACTCCGGCAAGACGGTCGAGACCGACGGCGCCACCACCGTGCTCGAGGCCGGCGAGGAGGCCGGCATCGGCATGCCGTTCGGCTGCCGGATGGGGATCTGCCACACCTGCACGCTCACGCTCGTCTCCGGCAAGGTGCGCGACCTGCGCAACGGCGACGAGTTCGGACAGCCCAACGAGCCGGTGCAGACCTGCATCACGGCCGCCGTGGGCGACTGCACGCTCGACATCTGACCACCTCGGTGGTTGAGGAGGCCCACCGTGCGCACGCACCCATCGCCTTGGGAGCGTCTCGAAACCTCGGAAAGGAAGGCACCCAGTGGCCATCAGCGACGTCCAGGAGTACATGCACCTCACCGACGAGGAGATCGAGCAGCTCGGGCGGGAGCTCGACGCGATCCGCAAGGACATCGAGGAGTCCCGCGGCGAGAAGGACGCGGCGTACATCAACCGGTTGATCAAGATCCAGCGCGGCCTGGCCGTGGCCGGCCGGCTCACGCTGCTGCTGGGGACCCACTCCAAGCGGACCCGGATCCCCGCCGCGGTCGCCGGCTCCACGCTGCTGGCCCTCCACAAGATCCTCGAGAACATGGAGATCGGCCACAACGTCATGCACGGCCAGTGGGACTGGATGAACGACCCCGAGATCCACTCGTCCAACTGGGAGTGGGACACCGCGCAGCCCGCCGAGCAGTGGAAGCACAGCCACAACTACGTGCACCACCAGTTCACCAATGTGCTCGGCTACGACAACGACATCGGCTACGGGATCCTCCGGATGGCCCGGGAGCAGAAGTGGCACCCGATGTACCTCGGGCAGCCCGTCTACAACGCGCTGCTCGCCTCGCTGTTCCAGTGGGGGGTCGCCCTGCACGACCTCGACATCGAGCGGATCCGCAAGGGCGAGAAGGACCCGAAGGAGATGAAGCGGCAGCTCAAGCAGATCGTCCGCAAGGGCCGCAACCAGGCGCTCAAGGACTACGTCGTCTACCCCGTGCTCGCCGGGCCGAAGTGGCGCACCACGATGGCGGCGAACGCGGCCGCCAACCTGACCCGCAACCTGTGGGCGTACGTGATCATCTTCTGCGGCCACTTCCCCGACGGTGCCCTGCACTTCACCGAGGAGGAGATCGAGGACGAGACCCGGGCCGAGTGGTACCTGCGGCAGATCCTCGGCGCCGCCAACTTCAAGGGCGGCCCGCTGCTGCACATCATGTCCGGCAACCTCGGCTTCCAGATCGAGCACCACCTGTTCCCGGACCTGCCGAGCAACCGGTACGCCGAGATCTCGGTGAAGGTGCGGGCGCTCTGCGAGAAGTACGACATCCCGTACACGACCGGACCCCTGCACAAGCAGTACGGCCAGGCGCTGCGCACCATCATCAAGCTGTCGGTGCCCAACTCCTGGACCTCCAGCGACCAGCCGGAGCCGCCCACCCCGTCCCGGACCCGCAAGCGGAAGTCCGACGACGAGCGGCCCTCGCGGATCAAGGAGCTGGGGGTGTGGTCGCGCTCGAAGTCGACCGAGAGGAAGGCGTCCTGATGCTGACCGAGGCCTCGCGGGTCCGCGAGCGCAGCTGGGTCATCCAGTGCGCCCTGTCCCGGATCTGCGGGGGCTGCGCGATGTCGTTGGGACGTCCGATCGCCTTCCTGGGCACGCCCGACGAGGTCGCCCGCAACGCCTTCCACCTGCCGCCGATGCACGTCGGGTGTGCTGAGGAGCTGCGCGGCGCGCCGGGTTCCGACCCCAGGTGGCGGCTGGTCACGACGGCGGCGTTCGAGTTCGTGCGCCCGGCTCGCGAGGACCTCGACCGCGAACCCCGCTTCGAGCCGGTCAGTCTCATCGCTGGTTGAGGTGCGTGCGCCGGCGGGCCTCGACACCTCGTGAGCCGGTGCTGGGACTCGAGCCCGGCCGTGGCGCGTGGGTGCCTCGACCACCGTAGGGTCGTCCCATGCCCAAGGCAGCCGCCGTCGAGGTCCAGGCGGGCGACCGCACGGTCCGCGTGTCCAGCCCGGACCGGGTGATCTACGAGGCCACCGAGCGCACCGGCGAGGTGACGAAGCTGATGGTCGCGGAGTACTTCGCGAGCGTCGAGGACGGCCTGATGCGCGCGCTGCGGGACCGTCCGACCGCGCTGGAGCGCTGGCCGTCCGGCGTACGCGAAGGCATGCAGCTCGCGACCGGCAGGGCCGATCGCGACGCCGACGCGTTCTACCAGAAGCGCGTCCCCAAGGGCGCTCCCGACTACCTCGAGTCGGTCGAGATCACCTTCCCCTCGGGGCGGACGGCGGAGGAGATCTGCCCGACCGAGATCGCGGTGCCCGTGTGGTGCGCGCACATGGGCACGCTGACCTTCCACCCGTGGCCGGTGCGCCGCGACGACGTGGACCATCCCGACGAGCTGCGCATCGACCTCGACCCGCAGCCGGGCACGACCTTCGCCGACGCGCAGCGGGTCGCCGGTGTCGCCAGGGAGCTGCTCGAGGAGCTGGGACTGGGCGGTTTCCCCAAGACCTCGGGCAACCGGGGCATCCACATCTACGTCCGGATCGAGCCGCGCTGGGAGTTCACCGACGTCCGGCACGCGGCGATCGGCTTCGGCCGTGAGCTCGCCCGCCGCGACGCCGGCGTGACGATGGACTGGTGGAAGGAGGAGCGCGGGGAGCGGATCTTCGTCGACTTCAACCAGAACAACCGCGACCGGACGATCGCGTCGGCGTACTCGCTGCGGCCGAAGCCCGGGGCGCCGGTCTCGACACCGATGACATGGGCGGAGCTCGCCGAGGTCACCGACCCGCGCGACTTCAACCTGTTCACGGTGCCCGACCGGCTCGCCGACGGGGACCCGTGGGCGTCGATCGACGACACGGCGTACTCCCTCGAGCCGCTGCTCCGGCTGTGGGAGGAGCTGCCCGGCGGCGAGATGCCGTTCCCGCCGGACTACCCGAAGATGCCCGGCGAGCCGCCGCGGGTGCAGCCCAGCAAGAAGGTCGAGGCGCACTGGGACGCCGACGGCAACCGGATCGAGCCGTGACGTGGCTTGACGGGTCCCGCCCGGCGCATCCCCACTGACGCCTCGGGCGGGAACCCGTACGAAGCGCCAGATCGGACCCGTCCCCCGACGAGCCGACTCACGAGATGTCCCCCCGGACCCCCGCATGGGCACTCCGACGGTTTCTAGTGAACCCGTCGGACTCGATAAGAACACGTTCCAGATCGTTTTTCAATCCGGGGCTGACCTGCGGCTACTGCGACGGGCCGGGCTTCTCCCAGGGGGCCGGCACCGGGAAGTACGCCTCCATGAAGGCCTTGAGCGTGCGGTTGAGCCGCACCGGGTTCAGGGCGTGGTCGTGGTGGTCGGCCAGGCAGATGAAGTCCTGGTCGCGCTGGAGGGTCTTCTTCAGCTGCCAGTCGAGGTCGCTGTTGGAGAGGTTGACGTAGGCCCGAGAGGACTCGCCGACGAACGACTGGCCCGTCATCAGCCCGTAGTGCTGGGCCAGCGAGCTGAGGGTGGACACGTCGCCGTCGGAGCGGAACGGCGACCGTGCGGTCGCGGCCAGCGCCTCGGGGAACCGCTCGGTGAGCTCCTCGAGGACCGACCGCCGGTGCGGGTACGGCGCGTGCGCCAGGTTGTGCGTGAGCGCCCGGCCGAACGCGCCCAGCAGCAGCCGGCGGTTGTTCCAGGCCGCCTTGAGGTAGGGCGGCGCGTCCGGGAGGTCGCTGAGACCGACGGTCGTCGGCGCCACGAACGTCGCCGGCAGGCCGGCCGGGCTGAACCAGGCCTCCGGGCGGATCGGCCGGCCCAGGAAGAAGTCGTCGTTGAAGTAGACGAAGTGCTCGGCGAGGTCCGGGACCCGGTGGAGCGAGGTCTCGATCGCGTGCGAGTTGAAGGTGGGGAGCGCGTCCGCGGGGAGGATCGCGCTGTGGTCGACCACGGTGACCGACGAGTGGTCCAGGTCGAGCCAGTCGGGCACCTGCCCCGCGGTGACCAGATGGATGCGGCGTACCCAGGGGGCGAAGAGGTGGACGCTGCGCAGGGAATAGCGCAGCTCGTCGCGGGAGACGAACCGGGCCTGGCCGCTGGACTCCCGGGTCTGCGCGGTCTCGGCGGACCCGGTGCCGGTGAGCCGGGCGAGCCGCTGCTCGCGGGCGGCGTTCCACACCGGGTCGTTGCCGTCGACCCAGGTGTAGACCACGTCGACCGGGAAGGTGCACTCGTCGACGGTCGGCTCGGTCATGAGGGGGAGCGTGCGCACGGTGACCCCCTCGACCTCGGTCTCGACCGTCTCGAACCCGCGCGGGATGCGCTGGGTGTAGGGGTTGAGCCGCGGCGCCACCAGCTGCCCGTCGGTGCTGGTCTCCCAGAACTCCACCTCGACCGAGCAGCCCTGCCCGACCACGCTCGGCAGCCCGTCGGGGCCGAGGGGCCACGGCTCGAGGACGACCACGGGTGTGCGGCCGCGCTGGAGGTCGCGGGCCAGCTCGGAGACGACCCCGCGGCGCTCGTGCCACCCGGCGTTGGCGGGGTCGCGCAGGGAGACGTACGCCGGGAGGCCGGCGTCGGCCAGCGCGCCGAGGAACCGGTGCCGGGCCTCGGTCGGCACCACCACGACCGCGGACTCGCGCTCGTGCGGCGGGATGACCAGCCACTCGTCGCCCGTGGCCCGGGCGCAGGAGACGGCGGCGGCGAGGGTCAGGTGCCGCACGTGCGCGGGGGTCTGCCGGGCGTCCTCGACGGCTGGCGCGGCGGTGCCGGGGCGCGGCGGCACCGTCGACAGCGCGGCGAACCGGGGGCGGCCGGCGCGGCGGGCGACGGCGGCCTCGAAGACCTCGACCCAGCGGGCTGCGATCGTGTCGGCGTCGTACTGCACGGAGGAGGCCAGCGCTCCCGCCCCCAGCCGGGTCCGGAGCTCGTCGTCCGTGGCGAGCCGGAGGATCGCGGCGGAGAGGCCGGCCACGGACTCCGGGGTGACGAGCAGGCCGTTGACCTCGTGCTCGACGATCTCGCGAGGCCCGGAGGCGCAGTCGAAGCTCACGCACGGGACGCCCGCGGCCATCGCCTCCTGCAGCACCAGCGGGAAGCCCTCGGCGCGGGAGCTGAGGGCGCAGATGCTGGCCTTGGCCCACTCGCCACGCATGTCGCTGACCGTGCCCGGGAGCTCGACCCGGTCGAAGAGACCGCGCTTGCGGGTCTCCCGGACCAGGTGCGGCCGCTGGTGGCCGACGCCGAGGATGCGCAGCCGCCAGTCGGGGATCTGGTCGGCGACCTCCCCGAAGGCCGCGACCAGCTTGGTGAACTGCTTCTCCATGACCAGGCGCCCGGCGGTCACGATGAGGTTGCCGTCGAGCAGGGACCGTGGGGCCTGTCCCGGTGCGCTTCCCTGGGGCAGGGCGTTGGGGACGACCACCGTCTCGGGCGCGACCGGGCCGAGCTCGTCGCGCAGCCAGGTCTCGATCGACGGCGTCAGCAGGGCGACGACGTCGGCGCGGGGCGCGTAGGCGAGCAGCGGCTCCATGCCGCTCGTGCGCTGGGACGACGACCGGTGCTCCTGGTGGACGACCACGACCCCGTCCGGGAGGAGCTGGACCGCGCAGGCCAGCAGCGCCGGCGTGACGGTGACGACGACGTCCGCGCGGACCTGGCTCAGGGCGGTCTCGAGGGCGACGTCGGTGGCGGCCGAGAACTGGCCGTCCCAGCGCCGGGGGACCAGGACCGACTCCCGATCGAGCAGAGAGTCGAGGAGCGGGTCCCGCTCGACGTCGGGGCGGGCGTCGACCAAGGCCTGGAGCGTCACTCGGTCGTCCACCGCGTAGTGCGGCTCGTCGGCCGCCCGCAGCACGCTGATGACCGTGACGTCGTGGTCGCGGGCGAGCGCGTTGGCCTGCGTGATGGCGGCGCGCTCGGTGCCCCCCACCGCGTACGCCGAGAGGACGAGGTAGGCGATCCTCACCGGGCCACCGCCATCGGGGTGACCGTCGCGCCGGGACGGGTCTGGTCGTCGGGGTCCAGCACCCGCAGGACGAGGTGGGAGGCCGGGTTCCAGCGGAACCGGGCGCGCGGCCAGTCCTCCTCGGCCTCCGGGTCCGTCGTGTCGTGGAGCTCGGGCAGCAGGACGGCCCGGTGCGGGTCGGCCAGGTCGTTGCGGCGGCGCCGGATCCGCACCCAGGCGTCCTCGGTGCCGAGGGCCAGCCGGACGACCCCGAAGTAGCCGGCGGGCAGGTCGGCGACGCCGAGCAGCGTCTCGACGCGTCCGTCGTGCGCGGTGACCGGCAGCTGGTCGAGCGGCTCGTCGTCCCCGTCGAGGAGCAGCAGGTGGGTGCCCACGGCGACCTCGCCAGGGGGCACCAGGGTCAGGTGGACGTCGCCGTCGCGGAGCTCGATGGCCTCGAGCAGCGCGGTCGGCTCGGTCTGTCGTCGCCCGACGGTCAGGTGGCCGTCGTCGTCGCGCTCGAGCACGAGCTGCGAGCGGCCGTCCGGCGAGACAGGGATGCGGATGGGGTCGGGGGCGAAGGGCCTCGCCCACACGGGCCGGCCCTCGCACAGGACCCGGTAGTCGCCGAGCGGCACCTCGAGCAGGTCGGTGACCTCGCCGAGGGGGACGACCTGACCTTGTCCGTGCAGCTCAGCGGTCCCGCCCGACTCCAGGGTGAGCCACAGGTGGCGGCCGTCGAGGATGCCGGCGTACGCCGCGACCGGACCCTCCCCGCGACGTCGGGATGCCCACTTCAAGAGCGCAGCCTCACAGGCCCGAGACGCCCTCGCCGCCGCCGGCCTGCTCGTTGAAGGTCTCCTGCTCCATCAGGTGCAGCACCGGGACCTCGATCCGCCGGCGCGCCTGCGACGTCCAGTCGAGCCGGAGGAGCTCGGCGACGAAGTGCTCCTCGGTCAGGATGATCGCCTCGCGCCCGTCCACCTCGGCGACCTTGGCGGCCAGCGCGTCGATGGGGTCGCCGGTCACCAGGGTCCCGGTCGCCGTGGCGCCGGCGGCCTGGAGCACCTCGATGGCCCTGGCCAGCTCCTTCTCGCTCGCCTCCTTGACCTCGGCGACGACCTCGGCCGGGTCGATGTCCAGCAGCGGCAGCGGCGGTCCGGGCACCAGGTCCGGGCCGCCCATGCTCCCCATCGCGGCCTGCACGCGGGCGGCGCCGTCGTCGAGGGGCAGCAGCACGTGGTAGGCCACCGGGCCCTCGATGCCCTCGTGCAGCGAGTGGATCCGGGCCGCGTCCTCGGCGGTCAGGTTTTCCTCGACGAGCAGGACGACGGCGTACGGCTGGGTCTCTGGCGCGGTCTCGGACACGCCGCGATGCTAGCCGCCGTCACCCGCTCAGGACCTCCCCGAGGTCGTAGGAGACCGGCTCGTCCAGCTGCTCGTAGCCGCACGACTCCGGGTCGCGGTCCTCGCGCCACCGCTTGAAGTGCGCGGTGTGCCGGAACCGGCGCCCCTCCATGTGCTCGTAGCCGACCTCGAGGACCCGCTCCGGCCGCAGCGGGGTGAACGACAGGTCCTTCCCCTGGCTCCAGCGGCTCTGGGTCCCGGGGACCCGGTCGGGGTTGGCGGTCAGGAACTCCTGCCAGTGACCCCAGGGGTGCTCCTCGATCGGGCACACCAGCGGCTGGAGCTCCTCGATCAGCTCGGCCCGCCGCGCCTCGGTGAAGGACGCGCTGACCCCGACGTGCTGGAGCTGCCCGTCCTTGTAGAGGCCGAGCAGCAGGCTGCCGAGCAGCGGCCGCTCGGGCGTGCTGTTCTTGTGCTCGCGGTAGCCCGCGACCACGACGTCCGCGGTGCGGGCGTGCTTGATCTTGAGCATGGTGCGGCCGTTCTGCGTGTACGTCGCGCTCAGCGGCTTGGCGACGACCCCGTCCAGGCCGGCGCCCTCGAAGTGCTCGAACCACCGCTCCGCCTCGGCCGGGTCGGTGGTGGTCCGGGTCAGGTAGCACGGGCCGCCGGACCCGAGGTGTCCGAGAGCCGCCTCGAGTGCCTCGCGCCGCTCGGACAGCGGCCGGTCGACGTACGACTCGTCGCCCAGCGCCAGCAGGTCGAAGGCCACGAACCCGGCCGGCGTCTTCTCCGCCAGCATGTCCACGCGGCTCTTGGCGGGGTGGATGCGCTCCTGCAGCACCTCGAACTCCAGCCGGTCGCCGACCGCCACGAAGATCTCCCCGTCGAGCACGACCCGCTCCGGCAGCTGCTCCTTGATCGCGGCGACGAGCTCGGGGAAGTAGCGGGTGAGCGGCTTGGTGTTGCGGCTGGTCAGCTCGACCTCGTCGCCGTCGCGGAACACGATGCAGCGGAACCCGTCCCACTTGGGCTCGAAGACCAGCCCGCCGAACTTGTCCGGGTCGGGGATCCCCTTGACCGACTTCGCGAGCATCGGCTGGACGGGTGGCATGACGGGCAGGTCCACGTGCTGGAGCCTAATCAGCCGCGGCCGCCCGCCGGTTCATCAAGGGATGTTGGTGGGCCGACACTTCCCACGGCGAGCTCATCGCGGGAAGTGCTGGTTCGCCGACATCCCTTGATGAACCTGCCGGGCCGCGCCGGGCCTAAGGTTTTGTCATTCCCCGGTTGGTCTGCCGGCCCTCAGGTGCTGCCCCGCCAGCGGGCCCTAAGGTTTTGTCATTCCCCGGTTGGTCTGCCGGCAGGGCCCGCCTGACTTTGAATCAGGACTAGCGACGTAGGTTCGACTCCTACCCGGGGAGCTCGTGTGGCGCTGCCCTCGCCGATGTCCGTGCGGAGCGGTAGACATGGGCCATGACCACCTCGATCGTCGCCCGCGGCCTCGACCAGTGCGTCGAGCTGCTCCGGGCGGTCAGCCCCGACGACCTCCAGCGACCCACTCCGTGCTCCGAGTGGACCGTCGCCGACCTGAGCGACCACATCGTCAACAGCACGGCCGGCATGGCGACGATGGCGCACGGTGGGGCGCCTGACTGGGCCAACGCGGCGCACCACGACGACCCCGCGACGGTCCTCGAGGCCGAGGGGCGCGCGCTGGTGGACGCGCTCGCCGGCAGCGACTCCTTCCCCACGGGCATGGCGGCGGCCGAGCTCGCGGTGCACGCCTACGACCTGGCGACCGCGCTCGGACGGGACACCGCCGGCCTGGACCCCGAGGTGGCCGAGACCGGCCTCGAGTTCATGTCGGCCTCGATGAAGCCCGAGATGCGCGGCGACGCGTTCGGGCCCGAGCAGCCCGCCCCGGAGGGCGCCGACGTCTACCGGCGCCTCGCCGCCTTCGCCGGTCGCACCGTCTGACCCGCCGCAGGCGGTCGCGGCGTGGTCGGACCCCGTCGTACGGCCTTCGTCCCGGCTGCGTGACTTCTCCACGACTTCCACGTTGTCAGACAATCCGGGCCCTGTAGGTCGTGCTTGTGCGCGACCGGCGTCCCGGGGCGGCGTCAAGGCGCGTCGTCGACCGACTCGGACCACCGAAGCCCCAAGGACCCTCGTGCCCCTCTCCCGCCGCGGCCGGCGCATCTGCGCCTGGACCGGACTCCTCGCCCTGGTGTTCTCGACGACGGCCGTCCTGGGTGGGGCGCCGTCCACGGCAGCCGCTCCCACGGTCGTCGACCCGTCGGGGCTCTGGCGCCCGACCGCCCAGAAGCTGCTCCCTGCCAAGGACGGGCATCGCCGCATGGTCAACCCGTCCGACTACCGCGCCTTCACGCTGAACGCGGAGCAGATGTCCGACCGGCTCGCCCTGGCGCCGCTGGAGGACCTGAGCGACCCCAGCCGGCCCGAGGCGGTGTCCATCGCCGTGCCGGCGCCGACCGGTGAGCTGATCGAGTTCGCCGTCGTCGAGTCGCCGATCATGGAGGACGAGCTCCAGGCGGCCCACCCCGACATCAGGACCTACGCGGGCTCGTCGGTGACCGACGGGTACGCCGCGAGCATCCGGCTGGACACGACGCCGTTCGGCTTTCACGCCAGCGTCCGTGACGGGCAGGCGTCCTGGTACGTCGACCCGGCCTACCTGGACGACACGAGCCTCTACGTGTCCTACTTCGGAGCGTCGCTCCCCGAGGCGGCTCGCCTGCCCGACGAGGTGCTCGACCCGGAGACCGGCGAGCCGCTCGTCCACGGCGTCGACGAGGTTCACTCGGACCGAGCCGCGGCTCCGCGGGTCGGCGAGGGACCGGGTGAGGTGGTGGTCCAGCGCGTCTACCGGCTCGCGCTGGTGACCGACGCGAGCTACGCGGAGTTCTTCGCCCCCGGACTGAACACCAACCCGTTGGACCTGCCGGCCTCCAACGCAGCGGTCCTCGCCGCCAAGACGACCCTGATGAACCGGGTCAACCAGATCTACAACGACGACCTCGCGATCAAGATGGTCTTGGTCGACAACACCGACCTGCTGCTCAACCTCAACAACGCGGCGCGGGAGGCGGCCGCCGGCCTGGCCGGCGTCGGCCTGACGGGCTGCCTGCCCAACGCGATCGTGCAGAACCAGATCGCGGTCGACACCCTGATCGGCCCCCTCAACTACGACATCGGCCACATCGCCCTCGGCGTCGACGGCGGCGGCGTCGCCTTCCTCGGCGTGGTCGGTCAGCAGGGCCAGAAGGCCGGCGGGTGCACCGGCCTGTCCAGCCCCGTGGGTGACTTCATGGCCATCGACTACGTCGCCCACGAGATGGGCCACCAGTTCGCGGGCCCGCACACGTTCAACGGGACCGAGGGCAACTGCTCGGGCGGCAACCGCACCGGCGGCAGCTCGGTCGAGCCCGGGTCGGGTTCCTCGGTGATGGCCTACGCCGGCATCTGTGCCGCCGACGACCTCCAGCCGCACACCGACCCCTACTTCAGCCAGCGCACCCAGACGGAGATCAGCGACTACGTCAACAGCGAACCCGCGGACCCGATCACCGACACCCGCGGCGGCTTCGAGGTCGTCACGACGACCAACCACAACCCGGTCGTCACGGCGCCTGCCGACGTCACCATCCCGATCCGGACGCCGTTCACCCTCAACGGTTCGGCGACCGACTCCGACGGCGACCCGCTGATCTACCTGTGGGAGCAGAACGACGTAGGCGCCGACGCCGGCGTGCAGCTGACCGACAACACCAAGGCCACCGGGCCGCTGTTCCGGGTCTTCGGCACTTTCGCCGACGTGTCCGATACCGACACGCTGCTCTACCACTCGCCCGGTCAGAACCTCGCTACCACCAGCCCGGTGCGGACGTTCCCGGACATCGCCCAGATCACGGCCGGCAACACCAACGCGGCGACCGGCTCCTGCCCGACGCCGGTGGCGTCGGACTACTCCGGCGCGGAAGGCACGAGCGCGCTGAAGAACGGTCCCGTCCTCGACTGCTACTCGGAGTTCCTGCCCACCGCCGCCTACCTCGGCAGCGGCGCCAACGCCTCGCCGCCGCGGCTCCACTTCCGGCTCACTGCCCGTGACCGCACAGGCGAGGGCGGCGGGACCGAGCACGACGACGTGACGCTGACGGTCGACCCGACGGCGGGTCCGTTCCTCGTGTCCAGCCAGGCCACGCCCACGACGTACGACGGGGGGTCGACGCAGCGGGTGACCTGGGCGGTCAACGGGACCGCCGGCCTGGCGCCGAACGTGAAGATCACCATGTCGACCGACGGCGGTGCCACCTTCGACCAGGTCCTCGTGGCGACGACGCCCAACGACGGCAGCCAGGACGTGGTCATCCCCAACATCGCCACCTCGCAGGGCTGGATCAAGGTCGAGGCCGTCGACAACGTGTTCTTCGACCTCAACGACGCCCCGGTCACCGTCACACCGGGCTCCGTGGAGCCGCAGGTGCCGGAGACGACACTGATCTCGGTTCCCGGCCGTTGGAACCTCGCCGAGACGGCGCGGTTCTCCTTCACCTCCTCGGTGGCCGGGTCGACGTTCACCTGCACCCTGGACGGCGTCAGCGAGCCGTGCACCTCGCCGTACGTGGCCACCGGCCTGGCCCACACCACCCACACGTTCTCGGTGGCGGCGAACAACGGAGGGGCCGTCGACGCGACCCCGGCGACCACGTCGACGACGGTGCCCAAGGCGGCCTCCGAGCTGAAGCGCAGGACCGCCAAGTGGAAGCTCACACCCAACAGGAACGCCTACCTGGGTGAGTACTGGCGCACGAACAAACGCGGACAGAAGCTGACCTATCGGGTGACGAACGCGCGAGAGCTCGCGCTGGTGGTCGGCAAGGGCCCGAACTCCGGGAAGGTCAAGGTGGTCTTCCAGGGCAAGACGTTGGCCACGATCAGCCTGAAGGGTCCTCGGGCCAGCCAGAGGGTCGTCAGCCTCGGATCCTTCGCCACCCCGGTCTCGGGCAGGCTCAAGGTCGTGACGCTCACCTCGAAGAAGAAGTCGACCATGCGGATCGAGGGCCTGGGGGTGTCGACCGGGGCGTGACGGGGCCCCTCGACCCGCCCCGGCCGCTAGCGTGCCGCCATGTCTTCCGGCCCGCTCGCCTTCCAGGGCAAGTCCGTCCTCGTCACCGGTGCCTCGTCCGGGCTCGGTGCCGCCACCGTGAAGCGTTTCGCCGCCGGGGGCGCGCAGGTGTACGCCGCCTCGCGGGACCAGGAGCGGCTCGCCGAGGTCGCCGCCGGCTGTGCCGACCTGCCCGGTGAGGTGCGGTTCGGCCACCTGGACGTCGCCGACCCGGGTTCCTGCCGGGCGGCCGTCGCCGACGCCGTGGCGGCGTACGGCCGTCTCGAAGTGCTGGTCAACAACGCCGGCCGGCACGACTTCCGGATCACCACCGACGTGACCGACGAGGAGTGGGCCTACGACATCGCGCTCAACCTCGGCGGTGCGTTCTTCTGCAGCCAGGCCGCGATCCCGCACCTGCTCGAGTCCGACGGCGGGGGAGGCAACATCGTCAACGTCGCGTCGGTGGCCGGGGTGATGGGCGAGGCCTACTCGGCGGCGTACACCGCGGCCAAGCACGGCGTGGTCGGTCTGACCAAGGCCCTCGCCGTCGAGTACCTGCGCCAGCCGCTGCGGGTCAACTGCGTCTGCCCGGGCGGCATGGACACCCCGCAGGTGCACACCATCGAGGCGCCCGACGGCGTGGACTGGGACCTGATCATGCGGGTCTCGGCCGCGCGCGGCTTCATGACCGCCGACAGCGTCGCCGCCGCCGTGGTCTTCCTGGCCTCCGGCGACGCCTCCGCCATCCACGGCAGCATCCAGCTGGTCGACCAGGGTCACCTCGCCGGCTAGCGCCGGTGGCCCACATCGGCAACGTCGGCTGGCTGGCGGTGGCCGTCAACGTGCTGCTGGTGCTGGGGTTCGTCAGCCTCGTCACCGCCGGACGGGAGGGCCCTCGATCGCCGTAGAGTGACCCGGGTGCCCGGTGATCTGACAGTCGTCGTCCTCGCCGCGGGCGGCGGCACCCGGATGAAGTCGAAGACGATGAAGGTGCTCCACCGGGTGGCGGGGCGATCGATGATCGGCCACGTCCTCGCCGCGGTTCAGGAGACGTCGCCCCTGCGGATCGTCACGGTGGTGGGCCACCAGCGCGAGCAGGTCGCCGCCCATGTCCACGAGCTGGCGCCCGAGGCGATGCTCGCGGTCCAGGAGGAGCAGCACGGCACCGGCCACGCGGTGCGGATGGCCATGGACGCCGTGGTCTCGAGCGGCCAGCGGCTGCGCGGGACCGTGCTGGTCGCGTACGCCGACACCCCCCTGCTCCAGGGGGAGTCGCTGGTGCGGTTCGCCGCCGAGCACGAGGCGGCGCAGCGGGCGGTGAGCATCCTGTCGGGGCTGGTGGACGACCCGCACGGCTACGGCCGGGTGGTCCGCAACGCCGAGGGCGATGTCGAGGCGATCGTCGAGGAGAAGGACGCGACCGAGGAGCAGCGCGCGATCCGCGAGATCAACTCGGGGATCCTCGCGTTCGACGCCGAGTTCCTGCTGGACGCGCTGCCGCGGATCGGCAACGACAACGCCAAGGGCGAGTACTACCTGACCGACACCGTCCAGCTCGCGCGGGAGCAGGGCCTGCACGTGGGCGCTCACCCGATCGACGACGTGTGGCAGACCGAGGGGGCCAACGACCGGGCCCAGCTCGCCGCCCTCGGCGCCGAGCTCAACCGCCGGATCGTGACCCGCTGGATGCGGGACGGCGTCACGGTGATGGATCCGGCGACCACCTGGGTCGACGCCGACGTGGTGCTCGCCGAGGACGTGACGATCCTTCCGGGTGTCCAGCTGCTCGGTGCCACCGTGGTCGCCGAGGACGCGGTCGTGGGCCCGGACACCACGCTGAAGGACTGCGAGATCGGTCGGGGTGCCCGGGTGGTCCGCACCCACGGCGAGCTCGCGGTCATCGGCGACGAGGCCACCGTCGGCCCCTTCGCCTACCTGCGGCCGGGCACCCAGCTCGGTGCCCGCGGCAAGATCGGCACCTTCGTCGAGACCAAGAACGCCGAGATCGGCGACGGCGCCAAGGTGCCGCACCTGTCCTACGTCGGCGACGCCGAGATCGGCGAGGGCACCAACATCGG
>NZ_JAEMSS010000250.1 GCF_016462705.1 Nocardioides sp.
CACCCCGCCCCGCGTACGCCGGGAGAGGACGCTGCCGGCGGTGTCCGGCCGGGTGGCCGCAGCGATCGCCGGCCTGCTGGCCGGGGCGGTCATCGTTGGCCTCACGTCGGCGTCGTTCGAGCTGTGCAGCGCCATCCAGGGCACCAACAGCTGCGGCGGCCCGGGCATCTTCCTGTTGGTCGCGATCCTGGTCATCGCCGTGGTGCTCGGCAGCGTGGTGCTGCGGCTCCTGAAGGTTCCCGAGCCCGGGAGCACGAGCTTCCTGGCGGTGGGCCTGACCAGTGTGATCGCGCTGCTGTTCCTGGTCGACCTGCTCTTCGAGTGGTGGATGGTGATCGTCATCCCGCTGGTCTCCGTGGCGACGTTCGTGCTGTCGCACTGGGTGACCGAGACGTTCGTCGAGCCCGCCAAGCCGGTGAGCGTGATCGACGAACCCGAGGTGGTCGACCACGACGTCCGCTAGTGACGTCCGAGCCTTCGCTGCGGTGGGTCTCGAGACGGTCGCTGCGCGACCTCCTCGACCAACGGGTCAGCCGAGGAGGAGCTCAGCAATCTGAATGGTGTTGAGGGCCGCGCCCTTGCGCAGGTTGTCGCCGGAGACGAACAGCGCGAGCCCGCGGTCACCGTCGACACCCGGGTCCTGGCGGATCCGGCCGACGAACGACGGGTCCTTGCCGGCGGCCTGGAGCGGGGTCGGGACGTCGGAGAGCTCGACACCGGGCGCGGTGGCGAGGATCTCCCGGGCCCGGGCGGGGGTGATCGCCCGCTCGAACTCGGCGTTGATCGCCAGCGAGTGGCCGGTGAAGACCGGGACCCGCACGCAGATGCCGGACACCTTGAGGTCGGGGATGCCGAGGATCTTGCGCGACTCGTTCCGGAGCTTCTGCTCCTCGTCGGTCTCCTCGAGGCCGTCGTCGACGATCGAGCCCGCCATCGGCAGCACGTTGTAGGCGATGGTGCGCACGTACTTCTGCGGCTCGGGGAACGCGACCGCGTCGCCGTCGTACGCGAGCTCGGAGGCCTTGTCGCCGGCCGCGGCCACCTGGGTGGCGAGCTCCTCGACGCCGGCGACGCCGGAGCCGGAGACGGCCTGGTAGGTGGAGGCGATCAGCCGGACCAGCCCGGCCTCGTCGTGCAGCGGCTTGAGCACCGGCATCGCGGCCATGGTCGTGCAGTTGGGGTTGGCGATGATGCCGTGCCTGGCCGCGATCACGTCGGCGGCGTCGTGCGGGTTGACCTCGGAGACGACCAGCGGGATCGCCGGATCCTTGCGGAAGGCGCTGGAGTTGTCGACCACGATCGCACCGGCGTCGGCGAAGACCTGGGCGAGCGCGCGGGAGGTCGTGGCCCCGGCTGAGAACAGCGCGACGTCGAGGCCGCTCGGGTCCGCGGTGGCCGCGTCCTCGACGACGATCTCGCGTCCGGCGTAGGGCAGCACCGTGCCGGCGGAGCGGGCCGAGGCGAAGAACCGGATGTCGCCGACGGGGAAGTCGCGCTCCTCGAGGATCTGGCGCATCGCGACGCCGACCTGGCCGGTCGCGCCGACGATGCCGACGTTCAGCAGCCGGGAGCTCATCGGGGTCCCCGCGGAAGTGTGAGGCTCCTGCGCGCAGCGCCTCCGCCGAGCAGTTTCGTGGGGTGATTCATCGGCCGGTCCCTCCGTAGACGACCGCCTCGACCTCGTCGGAGTCCAGGTCGAACGCCGTGTGCGTGGCCGCGACCGCGGTGTCGACGTCGGCGTCGCGGACGATGACCGAGATGCGGATCTCCGAGGTCGAGATCATCTCGATGTTCACGCCGGACTCGGCCAGCGCGGAGAAGAACTTGGCGGTGATGCCGGGGTGGCTGCGCATGCCGGCGCCGATCAGGGACACCTTGCCGATCTGGTCGTCGTAGAGCAGCTGCGCGTAGCCGACCTCGCCCTGCAGCTTGGCCAGCGCGGTCATCGCGCTCTGGCCGTCGGTGCGCGGCAGGGTGAAGGAGATGTCGGTCAGGTTGGTGGCGGCGGCGGAGACGTTCTGGACGATCATGTCGAGGTTGATCTGCGCCTGCGCCAGGGCGTCGAAGACCCGGGCCGCGACGCCGACCTTGTCGGGGACGCCGACCACGGTGATCTTGGCCTCGCTGCGGTCGTGGGCGACGCCGGCGATGATCGCTGCTTCCATGGGGGCCTCCTGGAGGTCGTCGCTCGGCGCGGGGTCGTTGATGCTGCCCGCGACGACCGTGCCCTCGAGCCTGTTGAACGACGAGCGGACGTGGATGGGAATGTTGTAGCGGCGGGCGTACTCGACGCACCGCAGGTGCAGGATCTTGGCGCCGCATGCCGCCATCTCGAGCATCTCCTCGTAGGTGACGCGGTCGAGCTTGCGGGCGCTGGGGACGATCCTGGGGTCGGCGGTGAACACCCCGTCGACGTCGGTGTAGATCTCGCAGACCTCGGCGTCGAGCGCCGCGGCAAGCGCGACGGCGGTGGTGTCGGTGCCGCCGCGACCGAGGGTGGTGATCTCCTTGGTGTCCTGGCTGACGCCCTGGAAGCCGGCCACGATGACGATGTGGCCGTCGTCGAGGGCGGCGGAGATCCGGCCGGGGGTGACGTCGATGATCTTGGCCTTGCCGTGCACCGAGTCGGTGATCACGCCCGCCTGGGAGCCGGTGAACGAGCGGGCCGTGAAGCCGAGGTCCGAGATCGCCATCGCCACCAGGGCCATCGAGATCCGCTCACCGGCGGTGAGGAGCATGTCGAGCTCCCGGGCCGGGGGGAGCGGAGAGACGTCCGCCGCGAGGTCGAGCAGGTTGTCGGTGCTGTCGCCCATCGCGGAGACCGCCACGACGACGTCGTTGCCGGCGCGCTTGGTCTCCACGATCTTCTGCGCGACGCGCTTGATCGCGGTGGCGTCGGCTACCGACGACCCGCCGTACTTCTGGACAACGATCCCCACGTCGTAGAAGTCTACGAGGGGAGCGGCTCGCCCTCCTCGAGCATCTCATCGGCGGCGGCGACGTCCTCGGCGTCCAGGCTGAAGTCCTGGTCGAGGCGGTTGTGCGAGACCACCGACAGCAGGGCGTTGAGCGCGGTCCCGGCGAGGTTGCCCCACGAGGCGACGTAGGAGAACTGCCACCACCACAGCGCCTCGTCGACGTCGCCGCTCCGGTAGTGGCGCAGACCGTTCTCGAGGTCGCTGGCGATCGCGGTGATGTCGTCGGAGAGCTGGCTCTCGACCACCTCGGGGACGTAGGGGTCGAACACGTAGCTGTAGGTGTCGACGCTGTCGAGCATCTCGGCCAGCCGCAGCCGCAGCCGCTCGAGGTCGGCCTCGGGGCCGACGTCGGGCTGGTACTCCTCGCGCGGCACGAAGTCGTTCTGGACGCCGAGCCGGGCACCTGTCAACGACACCTGGGTCAGCTCGAGCAGCAGGAGCGGGATCGCGTGCCCGGCGTCGTTCTCCTTCGCGATCGCCCGGACCGCGAGCAGGAAGCTCGCCACAGAGTCGGCGACCTGCTGGGCGAAGTCCTCGGTCTCCGAGTCCAGCCCCGGTCCTGTGCTCGTGCCCTCGGTCATCGCGCACTCCGCCTTCCTGCGAACGCCCTGCCCAACGTGACCTCGTCGGCGTACTCCAGGTCGCCCCCCACGGGCAGCCCGCTCGCGAGCCGGGTGACCGTGAGGTCGAGGTCCTTCAACATACGGGTCACGAAGGTGGCCGTCGCCTCACCCTCGAGGTTGGGATCGGTCGCCAGGATCACCTCGGTGACGGTGCCGTCGGCGAGCCGGGTCATCAGCTCCCGCATCCGCAGCTGGTCGGGCCCGATGCCGTCGATCGGGGAGATCGCGCCGCCGAGCACGTGGTAGCGGCCCTTGAACTCCCGGGTGCGCTCGATGGCGACGACGTCCTTGTACTCCTCGACCACGCACAGCAGCGCCGGGTCACGGCGCGGGTCCCGGCAGATCCGGCACTGCTCGTCCTCGGAGACGTTGAAGCACACCGAGCAGAAGCGCGCCTTCGCCTTGACCTCCACCAGGACGTCGGCCAGCCGGCGTACGTCGGCGGCGTCGGCCTGCAGCAGGTGGAACGCCATCCGCTGCGCGCCCTTGGGCCCCACGCCCGGCAGCCGGCCGAGCTCGTCGATCAGGTCCTGGACCACACCCTCGTACATGGGGACTAGGAGAACCCGAGCTGGCTGGGCGGCGCGTCCGGCGCGCCGCCGCCCAGGCCACCCATCCCGCCGCCCATCCCGCCGCCCAGTCCACCGGCCAGCGGGCCGAGGGCCTCGGAGGCCATCGCGTCGGCCTGCGCCTTGGCGTCGCGGTAGGCGGCCACGACCATGTCGCCGAGGTCGGAGAGGTCGTCGGGGTCGGACCCGTCGAACTGGCCGGCCTTGATGGCCACCTTGACCACCTCGCCCACGCCGTTGACGGTGACGGTGACCGCCCCGCCGGCAACGGTGCCGTCGGCGGTGGCGTCGGCCAGCTTCTCCTGCGCGGAGGCGAGCTGCTCCTGCATCTGCTGGGCCTGCTGGAGCAGTGCGTTCATGTCGAAGCCGCCGGCGCCGAGTGCCTCGAACGGGTTGTTGGTCATGACTCCGCCTTCACTGGTGAGGGATCTCCTCGATCATCTTGGCCCCGAGCTCGCGGGCCAGCAGGTCCTCGGAACCGAGCGCCGCCTCGTCGATGACGAGGTCGTCACGGTCGGCATCGGCGTCCGCGGCGCGCAGGTCGTCGGACTTGGGCGCCTCCGCGCCGGCGGCGCGGGTGTCCTGGATCGCGTCCCGGGCGGCGTTGCGGGCCGCCGAGCCGGCCGCCGGCTGCGGGGGGCTCGGGTCGGGTGCGGGCGCGGCGGCCTCGGGCTGGGCG
>NZ_JAEMSS010000079.1 GCF_016462705.1 Nocardioides sp.
GGAGGCGATCGCCTGGGTCGCCCGCGAGTTCCCCGACGCGCCCGGCAATGCCGACACGTTCGCCTGGCCCACCTCCCACGCCGAGGCCGAGGCGTCGTACGACGAGTTCCTGGCGCAGCGCCTCGTCGACTTCGGCCCGTTCGAGGACGCGATCTCGGCGCAGCACGGCTTCGTCTTCCACTCGCTGCTGACGCCGGGTCTCAACATCGGGCTCGTCTCGCCCCACCACGTCCTCACGCACGCCCTCGAGCACGCCGAGGAGCACGACGTGCCGCTGGCCTCGCTCGAGGGCTTCGTGCGACAGGTGATCGGCTGGCGGGAGTACATGCGCGCCACCTACCACCTGTGGGGCCGTCGGATGCGCAGCCGCAACCACCTCCAGCACACGCGGCCGCTCAGTCAGGGCTGGTGGGACGCGACGACCGGCCTCGACCCGGTCGACCACGTCCTGCGGCGGGTCCTGGACACGGGCTACGCCCACCACATCGAGCGACTGATGGTGTTCGGCAACGCCCTGTGCCTGCTGCGCGCGGAGCCCGACGCCGCCTACGAGTGGTTCATGGAGATGTTCATCGACGCCTACGACTGGGTGATGGTGCCCAACGTCTACGCGATGAGCCAGTTCGCCGCCGGTGCCGCGATCACGACCAAGCCCTACGTGTCGGGCAGCAACTACCTGAGGAAGATGTCGGACCTGCCGAAGGGCGACTGGTGCGACGACTGGGACGCGCTCTACTGGACCTTCGTGCGCGACCACCACGACGTCTTCGCCGGCAACCCCCGGTCGCGGATGATCGCCAACCTCTACGACGGCATGGACCCGGCCAAGAAGGCCGCCCACACCCGCCGCGCCCACGACTGGATCGCCTGAACCGACCGGGACCTTGGGCCCTTCTCGGGCATCTCCCACGACGGAAGAGTCGGCGGCGGAGGAGCCTCGCGCGGGCATCGGCCCGCCGCCCTCCGCGGAGGGAGACCACCATGAAAGCGCTCGTCTACCACGGCCCGGGTCGCAAGAGCTGGGACGACGTCCCGGACCCCAGCATCCAGCAGCCCACGGACGTCATCGTCCGCATCGACACCACCACCATCTGCGGCACCGACCTGCACATCCTCAAGGGCGACGTGCCCGCGGTGACCGAGGGCCGGATCCTCGGCCACGAGGGCGTCGGCACCATCGTCGAGACCGGCTCCGCCGTGTCGTCGTTCGAGGTCGGCGACCGCGTCATCATCTCCTGCATCAGCGCGTGCGGCTCGTGCTCCTACTGCCACCAGGGTCTCTACGCCCACTGCCTGGCCGAGGAGGGCGCCTCCGGCATCGGCTGGATCTTCGGTCACCTCATCGACGGCACGCAGGCGGAGCTGGTCCGCGTGCCCTTCGCCGACGGCACCCTGCACAAGGTCCCCGAGGGCGTCAGCGACGACGCGGCCGTGATGCTCTCCGACATCCTGCCCACCGGCTTCGAGATCGGCGTGCGCTACGGGCAGGTCAAGCCCGGCGACGTGGTCGCCGTGGTCGGGGCGGGCCCGGTCGGCCTGGCGTCGATGATGACGGCCGGGCTCTACGGCGCGTCCCGGGTGATCGCCCTCGACCTCGACCCCAACCGGCTCGACCAGGCCCTGGGCTTCGGGGCCACCGACGCGGTCAACAGCGGCGACGCGGACTGGCTGGAGCAGGTCATGGCGATGACCGACGGCTACGGGGTCGACGTGGCGATCGAGGCGGTCGGCATCCCCGACACCTTCACCGCCTGCACCAAGATGGTGCGCCCCGGCGGCCACGTGGCCAACGTGGGCGTCCACGGTGCGCCGGTCGAGCTGGCCCTCCAGGACCTGTGGATCAGCGACGTCGCGATCAGCATGGGCCTGGTGAGCACCTCGACCACGCCGATGCTGCTCAAGCTCGTGGCACAGCACAAGCTCGAGGCGGAGAAGTTCGCGACCCACCACTTCTCCATGGACCAGTTCCTCGAGGCCTACGAGACGTTCGCGGCCGCGGCGGACACCAAGGCCCTCAAGGTCGTGATCCGGCGCTGACCCGGCGCTGACCCGGCGCTGGTTCTGGTGCTGGGTGTCCGCCGGCCGGACCGGCCCGTGCGGCGGTCCGGCCGGCGGGCCGCGCGCTGCTAGGGTCGAGGCGCTCGCACATCCTTTAACGATCCGTCCCGTGAGGCGGAGAAGGAGACACGGCTTTGCCTACGCCTGCCCCAGCGAACGGCCCAGCGATCCTGGTCCTCGAGGACGGTCGCACGTTCCGCGGCGACAGCTACGGCGCCGAGGGTGAGACCTTCGGCGAGGCGGTCTTCAACACCGGCATGACCGGCTACCAGGAGACGCTCACCGACCCGTCCTACCACCGGCAGGTCGTCGTGATGACCGCGCCGCACGTCGGCAACACCGGCGTCAACGACGTGGACCAGGAGTCGTCGCGGATCTGGGTCGCCGGCTACGTCGTCCGCGACCCCGCGCGGGTGCCGAGCAGCTGGCGCAGCCGGCGCAGCCTCGACGACGAGCTCAAGGCGCACGGGGTCGTCGGCATCAGCGGGATCGACACCCGCGCCCTCACCCGGCACCTGCGCGAGCGCGGCGCCATGCGGGTCGGGATCTCCTCGACCGAGCGCGACGTCGACGCCCTGCTGGAGCGGGTGCGAGCCACGACCGAGATGGCGGGCACCGAGCTGGCCGCCGAGGTCTCCACCTCCGAGCCCTACGTCGTCCCCGCCCATGGGGAGAAGACCCTGACCGTCGCCGCGCTCGACCTCGGCATCAAGTCCATGACCCCGTACCGGATGGCCGAGCGTGGCATCGAGGTGCACGTGCTGCCGGCCACCGCGTCGTACGCCGACCTCAGGGCGGTCGGCGCGGACGGGGTGTTCTACTCCAACGGCCCGGGCGACCCGGCCGCGACGACGGGCCAGATCGAGCTCCTCCGGGACGCCCTGGCCGACGGGATGCCCTACTTCGGGATCTGCTTCGGCAACCAGCTCTTCGGCCGGGCGCTCGGGTTCAGCACCTTCAAGCTGAAGTACGGGCACCGCGGCATCAACCAGCCGGTGATGGACCGCACCACCGGCAAGGTCGAGGTCACCGCCCACAACCACGGGTTCGCCGTGGACGCTCCGCTCGACGCGCCGACCGAGACCCCCTACGGCGTCGCCACGGTCAGCCACGTGTGCCTCAACGACGACGTGGTCGAGGGGCTGGAGCTGCGGGGGCCGGACGGTGCGCTCAAGGCGTTCTCGGTGCAGTACCACCCCGAGGCGGCGGCCGGACCGCACGATGCGGCGTACCTCTTCGACCGGTTCGTCCGGCTCATGGAAGGGGTCGCCTGATGCCCAAGCGCGAGGACATCAAGAGCGTCCTGGTCATCGGCTCCGGGCCGATCATCATCGGCCAGGCCTGCGAGTTCGACTACTCCGGCACCCAGGCCTGCCGGGTGCTGCGGGCCGAGGGCATCCGGGTCGTGCTGGTCAACTCCAACCCGGCCACGATCATGACCGACCCCGAGTTCGCGGACGCGACCTACGTCGAGCCGATCACCCCGGAGTTCGTCGAGAAGGTCATCGAGGCTGAGTTCAGCTCCGGGCAGCCCATCGACGCCATGCTCGCCACGCTGGGCGGGCAGACCGCGCTCAACACCGCGATGGCGCTGGACGCCGCCGGTGTCCTGGCGAAGTACGGCGTCGAGCTGATCGGGGCCTCGATCGAGGCCATCGACCGCGGGGAGAACCGGCAGATCTTCAAGAAGATCGTCGAGGACCTCGGCGGCGAGGTCGCCCGCAGCGCGATCTGCCACTCCATGGACGACTGCCTCGCCGCGGTGGAGGACCTCGGCTACCCGGTGGTCGTGCGCCCGTCGTTCACCATGGGCGGCACCGGCTCGGGGATGGCCCACGACGAGACCGACCTGCACCGGATCGCCGGGGCCGGCCTGATGGCCAGCCCGACCACCGAGGTGCTCCTCGAGGAGTCCATCCTCGGCTGGAAGGAGTACGAGCTCGAGGTCATGCGGGACACCAAGGACAACGTGGTGATCGTGTGCTCGATCGAGAACCTCGACCCGATGGGCGTGCACACCGGCGACTCGATCACGGTCGCCCCGGCCATGACGCTGACCGACCGCGAGTACCAGGCGATGCGGGACCTGTCGATCGGGATCATCCGCTCCGTCGGGGTCGACACCGGCGGCTGCAACATCCAGTTCGCCGTCAACCCGCGCGACGGCCGGCTGGTCGTGATCGAGATGAACCCGCGGGTGTCGCGTTCCTCGGCGCTGGCCTCCAAGGCGACCGGGTTCCCGATCGCCAAGATCGCGGCCAAGGTGGCGATCGGCTACACCCTCGACGAGATCCCGAACGACATCACCACGAGGGCCGACGGCGGCAGCACCCCGGCGGCGTTCGAGCCGACGCTCGACTACGTGGTGGTCAAGGTCCCGCGGTTCGCCTTCGAGAAGTTCCCCGGAGCCGACCGCGAGCTGACCACGCACATGAAGTCGGTGGGCGAGGCGATGGCGATCGGCCGCAACTTCACCGAGGCGCTCCAGAAGGCGCTGCGCTCGCTGGAGAGCAAGGACGCCCCGTTCGACTGGCACCAGGAGTGGGTCGAGCTCGACAAGGCCGCCCTCCTCGAGGAGATCAAGGTCCCCCACGACGGGCGGCTCAAGAAGGTCATGGACGCGCTCCGGGCCGGTGCGACGCCCGACGAGGTCTTCGCGGCCACGCACATCGACCCGTGGTTCGTCGACCAGCTGCTGCTCATCAACGAGGTCGCCGCCGAGGTCACGGCTGCCCCCGAGCTGACCCCGGAGATCCTGCGCAAGGCCAAGCGGCACGGCTTCTCCGACGCCCAGATCGGCAAGATCCGCGGGATGACGGCCGACGTCGTCCGCGGGGTCAGGCACGCCCTCGGCATCCGGCCGGTCTACAAGACCGTCGACACCTGTGCCGCCGAGTTCGCGGCCGCGACGCCGTACCACTACTCGTCCTACGACGAGGAGACCGAGGTGCAGCCCCGCGAGCGGCCCGCGGTGATCATCCTGGGGTCCGGGCCCAACCGGATCGGCCAGGGCATCGAGTTCGACTACTCCTGCGTGCACGCCTCCATGGCGCTGGGCCAGGGCGAGGGCGGGGCGGGCTACGAGACCGTGATGGTCAACTGCAACCCCGAGACGGTCTCGACCGACTACGACACCTCGGACCGGCTCTACTTCGAGCCGCTGACGCTGGAGGACGTGCTCGAGATCGTGCACGCCGAGCAGCAGGCCGGACCCGTGGCCGGCGTCATCTGCCAGCTGGGCGGGCAGACCCCGTTGGGCCTCGCGCAGGGCCTGGAGGACAACGGCGTGCCCATCGTCGGCACGTCGCCGGCCGCGATCCACCTCGCCGAGGAGCGCGGCTCCTTCGGGCGGGTGCTGCACGAGGCCGGGCTCAACGCGCCCAAGCACGGCATGGCCTCGTCCTACCACGAGGCCATCGAGATCGCGGCCATGATCGGCTACCCGGTGCTGGTGCGGCCGTCCTACGTCCTCGGTGGCCGCGGCATGGAGATCGTCTACGGCGACGAGGCGCTCGAGGGCTACATCCACCGGGCGACGGAGATCAGCCCCGAGCACCCGGTGCTCGTCGACCGGTTCATCGACGACGCGGTCGAGATCGACGTCGACGCGCTCTACGACGGCGAGGAGCTGTTCCTCGGCGGCGTCATGGAGCACATCGAGGAGGCCGGCATCCACTCCGGTGACTCCTCGTGCGCGCTCCCGCCGATCACGCTCGGCGAGTCGGAGATCCAGCGGATCCGCCAGGCCACGGAGGCGATCGCCAGCGGGGTCGGGGTGCGCGGGCTGATCAACATCCAGTACGCCCTCGGCTCCGACGTCCTCTACGTGCTCGAGGCCAACCCGCGGGCGTCACGGACCGTGCCGTTCGTCTCCAAGGCCACCGCGACCCCGCTGGCCAAGGCGGCAGCCCGGATCATGCTCGGCGAGAGCATCGCGGGGCTGCGCGCGTCCGGGCTGCTGCCGGCGACCGGGGACGGCGGCACCCTGCCCGCGGACCAGCCGATCGCGGTCAAGGAGGCCGTGATGCCGTTCAACCGGTTCCGGACCCCCGACGGCAGGCAGGTCGACACGGTGCTCGGTCCCGAGATGAAGTCGACGGGCGAGGTGATGGGGCTGGACGCCAGCTTCGGCCAGGCCTTCGCCAAGTCGCAGGCGGCGGCGTACGGCTCCCTTCCGACGTCCGGCCGGGTGTTCGTCTCCATGGCCAACCGTGACAAGCGGACCATGATCTTCCCGGTGAAGGTCCTCGCGGACATGGGGTTCGAGATCCTCGCCACCCAGGGCACCGCCGAGGCGCTCCGCCGCAACGGGGTCCAGGCCACCATCGTGCGCAAGCACTTCGAGGGCCCGGGCGAGGGCGACCAGCGCACCACGGTCCAGCGGATCCTCGACGGGGACATCGACCTGGTCGTCA
Source organism: Nocardioides sp. (assembly GCF_016462705.1). Classification (GTDB taxonomy): domain Bacteria; phylum Actinomycetota; class Actinomycetes; order Propionibacteriales; family Nocardioidaceae; genus Nocardioides. The sequence continues at coordinate 6,474 of NZ_JAEMSS010000079.1, forward strand.
ACACCCCGCACGGCTCCACCGGCGGCGGCTCCGCGCGCATCGACGGCTACGAGATCCGCACGGCCGCGGTGATGGCCAACATCCCGTGCATCACCACGGTCCAGGGACTCGGCGCCGCCGTGCAGGGGATCGAGGCCTCGATCCGCGGCTCGATCGGCGTGCGGTCGTTGCAGGACTGGTTCCCGGGGTGACCCTCTACTCCACGCTGTTCGACCACGGCTTCACCCGGATCGACCCCGAGAAGGCACACCGGCTCGGGTTCCGGGCGGTCCGCGCAGCGCGGCCGGTCCTGGCGCGACGGCGTACGCCGGGATCGCCCGTGTCCGCGATGGGGCTGACCTTCCCCAACCCGCTGGGGCTGGCGGCCGGCTTCGACAAGAACGCGGTCGGCGTCGACGCGCTCGCTGCGCTGGGGTTCGGCCACGTCGAGATCGGGACCGTCACCGGCCGCGCCCAGCCCGGCAACGACAAGCCGCGGCTGTTCCGGCTGCCCGCCGACCGCGCCGTGGTCAACCGGATGGGCTTCAACAACGACGGTGCCGACGTGGTCTCGCGCCGGCTCGCACTCCGTCACTCCCGGGGCGGCCGTCGACCGGGCCCGGTGCTGGGCGTCAACATCGGCAAGACCAAGGTCGTCCCGGAGGACGACGAGGCCGCGGTGCTGGACGACTACGGCCTCAGCGCCGGCCTGCTCGCGCCGCACGCGGACTACCTGGTGGTCAACGTCAGCTCGCCCAACACCCCTGGCCTGCGCAGCCTCCAGTCGGTCGAGAAGCTGCAGCCGCTGCTCGAGCACGTCCGGCGCACCGCCGACCAGGCCCTCGACGCATCAGGGGCGGACCGGCGGGTGCCGCTCCTGGTCAAGATCGCCCCGGACCTCGCCGACGAGGACGTGCTCGCGGTCGCCGACCTGGCGACGGCCATCGGCCTCGACGGGGTCATCGCGACCAACACCACGATCTCCCGGTCCGGCCTCGCCTCCACGCCGGCCGAGGTCGAGCGGGCCGGGGCCGGCGGGCTGTCCGGCCCACCACTCGCCGAGCGCGCTCTGGAGGTGCTGCGGCTGCTGCGCGGCCGGGTCGGCGACGACCTGACGCTCGTCGGCGTCGGCGGGCTCGCCACGGTCGCGGACGCCCAAGCTCGCCTGGACGCCGGCGCCGACCTGCTCCAGGGCTACACCGCGTTCGTCTACGAGGGGCCAGGCTGGCCCCGCCGGATCCTGCACGGGATCTCGGCGGAAGGGATCCCATGACCACGTTCGGACAGCGCTTCGCCTCCGCGATCGAGGCCCGGGGGCCGCTGTGCGCCGGCCTCGACCCCCACGCCAGCCTGCTCGCGGAGTGGGGACTCCCCGACGACGTGTCGGGGCTCGAGCGGTTCGCGCTGACCGCGGTCGAGGGCCTGGCCCCGCACGTGGCGCTGGTCAAGCCGCAGTCGGCGTTCTACGAGCGGTTCGGCAGCCGGGGGGTCGCGGTCCTGGAGCGGGTGATCGAGGCGGCGCGGGCGGCGGGGGCGCTGGTGCTGCTCGACGTCAAGCGTGGCGACATCGGCTCGACGACCCAGGCCTACGCCGACGCCTACCTCGACCCGTCCTCGCCGCTCGCGGCGGACGCGATCACGGCCAGCCCCTACCTCGGGTTCGGCTCGCTGGAGCCGATGCTCGACACGGCTCGCTCGTACGACGCCGGGGTCTTCGTGCTGGCCCTCACCTCCAACAAGGAGGGCGCCGAGGTGCAGCACGCCCGCACCGAGGACGGTGCGCTGGTCGCCGGCCGGATGCTCGACCACCTGCGCGCCCTCAACGCGGGGGCCGAGCCCCTGGGGTCGTTCGGGGCCGTGATCGGCGCGACGATCGGCTCGCTGCCCGAGTCCGGCGCCGAGCTCGACTTCGCCTTCAACGGCCCGATCCTGGCGCCCGGCTTCGGGGCCCAGGGCGGCACCGTCGCCGACATCCGGCGGATCTTCGGCGACGCCGTCGGGGCCGTCACCCCGAGCTCGTCGCGAGACCTGCTGCGCAAGGGCCCGTCGCTCGACGCGATGCGGATCGAGGCCCTGCGGCTCAACGACGAGCTGCGGTCGTGAGGCTGGCCCCGGCGGCTGCCGTCCTGCTGCTCACCTGCCTTCCCCAGGGCTGCTCCGAGGACCCCTACGACGCCTACTGCGAGGTCGTCACCGACAACCAGGCCGAGCTCACGCGGACCATCGACGAGGGCGGGCCCGACGTCCTGCTGCGGGCACTTCCGGTCTTCCGGGAGCTGGAGGACGCCGCCCCCGACGACATCCGCGACGACTGGCGGGTGGTCGTCAACGGGCTCGCCGCCCTGGAGGCCGCCCTGGACGACGCGGGCGTCGACCCTGCGACGTACGACCGTGACGACCCACCCGAGGGCGTGAGCGAGGCGGAGCGGGACCGGATCGACGCGGCGGCCGACGACCTCCGGACCGACGAGTCCGAGGCGGCCTTCGCGGCCGTCGAGCAGCAGGCGCGGGACGTGTGCAAGACACCCCTGTGGCTCTGATCCAGGCTGAGCCGGGCCGAGACACCGCCACTCCGTTGTGGGGTCCTGCGCGGCATGACTAGATTGACCCACGCTCCCTGACTGCCGCACGACCGAACATGACGAGGACTCCGCGACGTGGCACTGCCCCCGCTCACGCCCGAACAGCGCCAGGCGGCCCTGCAGAAGGCCGCTGCGTCTCGCCGCGAGCGGGCCGAGGTCAAGAACCGGCTCAAGCACAGCGGGGCCACGATCAGCGAGGTGCTGGCCGAGGGGCACAGCAACGAGGTGATCGGCAAGATGCGGGTCATCGACCTGCTCCAGTCGATGCCCGGCCTCGGCAAGGTGCGCGCTCGCCAGGTCATGGAGCGGCTCGGCATCGCGGAGAGCCGCCGGGTGCGCGGTCTCGGGACCAAGCAGGTCGCGGCGCTCGAAAAAGAGTTCCGACCGGGTGACTGACGGGCGGAGCCGGCTGACCGTCCTCGCCGGGCCGACCGCCGTCGGCAAGGGGAGCGTCGCGGCCGACATCCGAGAGCACCACCCCGAGGTGTGGATCTCGGTGTCGGCGACCACGCGGTCCCCTCGCCCCGGCGAGGAGGACGGCGTCCACTACCACTTCGTCTCCGACGAGGAGTTCGACCGGATGGTCGCCGAGGGTGAGCTGCTCGAGTGGGCCACCGTGCACAACTCGGCCCGCTACGGGACCCCTCGGCGTGCCGTCGAGGAGGTGCTCGCCACCGGGCGGCCGGCCATGCTGGAGATCGACCTGCAAGGAGCACGGCAGGTGCGCCGGACCATGCCGGAGGCGCTGTTCGTGTTCCTGGCCCCGCCGTCGTGGGAGGAGCTGGTGCGCCGGCTGGTCGGTCGGGGCACCGAGGACGAGGAGGAACGGGCCCGGCGGCTGGCCACCGCTGTGGAGGAGCTGGCCGCCGAGACGGAGTTCGACGTCAGCATCGTCAACCACGAAGTTCACGCTTCCGCGGAGGAGTTGGTAGCCTTGATGAGACTCGGGCGGGGCAACTCTGCTCCCGGCCATCCGAGCGGCCATCCGAGCTAACCGACTGCGACATGACTGACTGAGCGAGGCTTCTGCGTGTCTGGACCCAACATCGCGGCCGAGGGCGTCACCAACCCCTCGATCGACGACCTGCTCACCAAGACCGACAGCAAGTACAAGCTGGTCCTCTACAGCGCCAAGCGCGCTCGGCAGATCAACGCCTACTACTCCCAGCTCGGCGAGGGCCTGCTGGAGTACGTCGGCCCGCTCGTGGAGACCCACGTCCAGGAGAAGCCGCTCTCGATCGCGCTGCGCGAGATCAACGGTGACCTGCTGACCTGCGAGGACGTCGACCCCGCCGAGCTCGCCGCCGAGGAGGCCGCCGCCAAGGCCGCCGCCGCCGATGGCACCGCGTCCTTCGACGCCGGCCCCGCCGCGGAGTAGAGCTTGGCCGACGCCGGGCAGAGCAGTCCGCCGAGGCCCCGGGTGGTCCTGGGCGTCTCCGGCGGCATCGCGGCGTACAAGGCCTGTGAGCTGCTGCGGCTGCTGACCGAGTCCGGTCACGACGTCACCGTCGTGCCCACCGCGGCGGCGCTGCGGTTCGTGGGCGCCCCGACCTGGGCGGCGCTGTCCGGCAAGCCCGTCTCCACGGAGGTGTGGGACGACGTCCACGAGGTGCCGCACGTCCGGATCGGTCAGTCCGCCGACCTGGTCGTGGTCGCTCCGGCCACCGCCGACCTGGTGGCGAAGGCGGCCCACGGGCTGGCCGACGACCTGCTGACCAACACACTGCTCACGGCTCGCTGCCCGGTCGTCCTGGCGCCCGCGATGCACACCGAGATGTGGGAGCACGCCGCCACCCAGGCCAACGTCGCGACGTTGCGCGCTCGGGGGGTCCTCGTCCTCGAGCCCGCCGAGGGCCGGCTGACCGGCGCGGACTCCGGCAAGGGCCGGCTCCCGGAGGCGGCCGAGATCTTCGACGTCTGCCTCGACGTCCTGGTCCGGGGCATCGCCGCCGAGGACCTGGCCGGCCGACAGGTCGTCGTCTCCGCGGGCGGCACCCGGGAGTACCTCGACCCGGTCCGGTTCCTCGGCAACCGCTCGAGCGGCCGGCAGGGCTATGCGCTGGCCAGGGCGGCCGCGTCGCGCGGCGCCGAGGTGACCCTGGTCGCCGCCAACACCACCCTGCCGGAGCCCGCCGGGGTCAAGGTCGTCCACGTGGAGACCACGGAGGAGCTCCGGACCGAGGTGCTGGCCGCGGCCGGTTCGGCGGACGCCGTCGTGATGGCCGCCGCACCGGCGGACTTCCGGCCGACCTCGGTGAGCGCTGCCAAGATCAAGAAGGCCGACGACGGCTCGGCGCCGTCCATCGAGCTGGCCCAGAACCCCGACATCCTCCACGAGCTGAGCCATCGCCGGTCGCGGGAGGGGCAGGTCGTGGTCGGCTTCGCCGCGGAGACCGGGGACGACACCGGCACGGTCCTCGACCTGGCCCGCGCCAAGCTCGCCCGCAAGGGCTGCGACCTCCTGGTCGTCAACGACGTGAGCGGGGGAGCGGTGTTCGGGAGCGCCGACAACGAGGCCGTGATCCTCGCCGCCGACGGCGGCACCCGCGACGTACCCCGCGGGTCCAAGACACAGGTGGCGCACGCCATTTGGGACGAAGTGGCCACCAGGCTGCAAGATTGACCCGCTCACACCGCAGACCGATCGGAGTACACCTGTGCCTGGACGCTTGTTCACCTCGGAGTCCGTGACCGAGGGTCACCCGGACAAGATCGCCGACCAGATCAGCGACTCCGTCCTCGACGCGATGCTCGCCCAGGACCCCACCAGCCGGGTCGCGGTCGAGACCCTGCTGACCACGGGTCTCGTGGTCGTCGCCGGTGAGGTCGACACCACCGGCTATGTCGACGTCAAGAAGGTCGTCCGCGAACGGATCCTCGAGATCGGCTACGACTCCTCCGAGAAGGGCTTCGACGGCCACTCGTGCGGCGTCATGGTCGCGATCGGCGGCCAGTCCGGCGACATCGCGCAGGGCGTCGACACCGGTCACGAGTCCCGCACCGGCTCGGTGGACGCGATGGACAAGCAGGGTGCCGGTGACCAGGGCCTGATGTTCGGCTACGCGTGCGACGACACCGACGTGCTGATGCCGCTGCCCATCGTGATGGCCCAGCGGCTCGCCGAGCGGCTCACCGAGGTGCGCAAGGACGGGACGCTTCCCTACCTCCGCCCGGACGGCAAGACCCAGGTCACCATCGAGTACGACGCCGACAACCGTCCGGTCCGCGTCGACACCGTGGTCCTGTCCTCGCAGCACTCCGAGGACACCGACCTCGACACCCTCGAGGCCGACGTCAAGAAGCACGTCATCGACCCGGTGCTGGCCACCTTCAACCTGCCCTCCGAGGGCTACCGCCTGCTCGTCAACCCGACCGGCCGGTTCGTGGTCGGCGGACCGATGGGTGACGCCGGCCTCACCGGTCGCAAGATCATCGTCGACACCTACGGCGGCATGGCCCGCCACGGCGGTGGGGCCTTCTCGGGCAAGGACCCGTCGAAGGTCGACCGGTCCGCGGCCTACGCGATGCGCTGGGTGGCCAAGAACGTCGTCGCGGCCGGGCTCGCGCGACGCTGCGAGGCCCAGGTCGCCTACGCCATCGGCAAGGCGCAGCCGGTCGGTGTCTTCATCGAGACGTTCGGCACCGGCACCGCCTCCGACGAGGCGATCCAGGAGGCCGTGCTCAAGGTCTTCGACCTGCGCCCCGCCGCGATCATCCGCGACCTCGACCTGCTGCGCCCGATCTACGTCAAGACGGCGGCGTACGGCCACTTCGGCCGCGAGCTCCCCGAGTTCACCTGGGAGCGCACCGACCGTGCCGACGCGTTGAAGGCGGCCATCGCCGGCTGACCCGAGTGGGCTGGCCCATCTGGGTCATTCACAGCACGGGTGGGGGTCCATAGCCTCCGAGGGGTGAGCCCCTCAGCGCGTCTCCTTCCCGCCCTGACCGCCACCGCACTGGCGGTCGCCACGCTCAGCGTCACCGCGGCCGGCGGTGCCCAGGGCGTCGGCGCCGACAACCAGGGGGTGGCTGTCGACCGGCTCCAGGACGACGCTTCGGCGACCGTCACGATCGTCCGATCGACGGCCGGCGACGTCACCTTCGTCGGGACGCCGGCGGGGCAGCGGGTCGACAACCCGGCGGTGACGCCGGCGACGTCCGTGCGGGCCGCGGCAGCCGCGCACGTGGCCCGCTACGGCCCGGCGCTCGGCACCGGCCGCAAGGGCACCACGCTCCGGGAGCACCGGGTGCTCGCGACCGACGCGGGCCACACGGTCCGCTTCCGCCAGGAGGTCGACGGCCTGCCGGTCCTGGGCGGCGACGTGGTCGTGTCCCTGGGCAAGGACCGCGAGCTGGCCTCGCTGCTGTCGACGATGTCGACGGCGACCGAGGTCCAGGCCGCCCGGGTCTCGGTCGACGCGGCGGCGACCACGGCCCGGCTGGTGGCGGGACGCGGCCGGGCCGCGGTCGTCACCTCCTCGGGCCGGTGGCTCCTCGACCCGGCGGTGATCGGCATGAGCTCGCGCGACGGTGCGCGCGGAGTCTGGCGGTTCACCGTGGACGCCGGCCTCGACCTGGACCGCGAGGTGTTCGTGGACGACCAGACCGGTGCGCCGCTCCTCTCCTTCGACAACCACCACCAGGCCAACCGGATCGTCTGCGACAACGCCAACGTGCAGCTCAACCCCAACAGCCCTGACGTGCCCTGCACGACGCCGGTACGCAGCGAGGGAGACGCCCCCACCGGCATCGCCGACGTCGACGACGTCTACACGTTCGTCGGGGCGACCTCGGACCTCTACCAGTCCATCGGGGTCGACCTGACCGACATGATCGGCAAGGACGTCGGCGGCACCAAGAAGATCTCGTCGACGGTGCGGATCTGCTACTCGGGCACCTGCCCCTACGCCAACGCGTTCTGGAACGGCACCGAGATGTACTACGGCACCGGCCTGACCGTCGACGACGTCACCGGCCACGAGCTCACGCACGGGGTCACCGACCGCACCTCGGAGCTCCTCTACTGGGGTCAGTCCGGGGCGATCAACGAGTCGATCTCCGACATCATGGGGGAGATCGTCGACCACCGGACCCCCACCACGGGTGACTCGGCCACGGACTGGCGACTGGCCGAGGACTCCTCCATCGGTTCGATCCGCGACCTCGCCGACCCGACCGCGGAGGGTCACCCGGACCGGACCCAGAGCGCGCTCTACGTCGACGACCTCGGGGACGGCGAGTTCTACGGGGACAACGGAGGGGTCCACTCCAACAGCGGCGTCAGCAACAAGACGGCGTACCTGATCATGGAGGGGGGCACGTTCAACGGCCAGACCGTGACCGGCATCGACGGCGGCGACACGTTCCCGAAGACCGCGCGCCTCTACCAGCTGGTCAACGAGTCGATGTCCTCGGGCGCCGACTTCGCCGACCTCGGGCTCGTGCTGGTGCAGGCCTGCAACAGCCTGGTGGGGACGCACGGCTTCACGGCCGCGGACTGCACCGAGGTCCAGAAGGCCGCCCTCGCGACCGAGCTGTCGCAGACGCCCGCCAACTCGCCGCAGCCGGCGGACGCCGACACGACGTGCCCGGTCGGCCAGGTGAAGACCACGATCTTCGACAGCGAGACGGGCTCGCCCGCCACGAAGTTCACCTCCACGGCCGCCAACTGGGGCTACGGAGAGGACCCCGTCTGGGGCAGCAACGCGCACTCCGGGCAGAGCTCGTGGCACAACGCGACCCCCATCAGCGGCGCCGCGACCCCGGCGGTCGCTGAGCGGCTGGTGATGGCCGCGCCGATCGCCGTCCCGGTGTCCGGCAACACCTACCTGTCGTTCCACGGTTGGTACTTCCTCGACTTCACCATCAGCCAGCCGAGCGGCACCGTCGTGGACCGCCGCGACGGGGCCACGGTGGAGGTCGACGACGTCGACGACGGGGCGGGCCCGGTGGACGTTGCCGCCCAGCCCTGGGTCAACGGGCCCAGCACCGTGATCAACTCGGCGAGCAACCCGGCCAACGGCCGTACCGCCTTCACCGCCGACAGTCGCGGCTGGGTCGGCAGCCGCCTCGACCTGGCGTCGTTCAAGGGAAAGCGCGTCAAGCCGCAGTTCAGCGTCAACTACAACAGCAGCTTCACCTACGTCGGGTGGTTCCTCGACGACATCACGGTCTACCACTGCGGCGTCGCCGCACCGCCGGTGGTCAACGCGGGTCCGGACTCGACGGTGACCGCCGGGACGGCGTTCTCGTCGCCGGGCAGCTTCACCGACGAGGTCCCCGCCGTTGCAACGGCCACCGTCGACTACGGCGACGGGTCGGGCCCGCAGGCGTTGCCCCTGACTGGCTCCAGCTTCACGTTGAACCACACCTACGCGACGCCGGGGGTCCGGACGGTGACTGTCACGGTCACCGACGGGGGCGCCCTGACCGGCACGGACACCGCGACGGTGACCGTGAACCCGGCACCACCACCGGTCTTCGCCGTCACTCCCGGAACGGTGACGGTGAAGGGCGCCCTCCTGGTCGGGAAGAAGCTCAAGGCCACCGTGACGGGGTGGCAGCCGGACGGGGTCACCTACACCTACCAGTGGCTGCGCAACGGCAAGGCGATCAAGAAGGCCACCGGCAAGAAGTACCTGCTCACCATGAAGGACACGGGCAAGAAGCTCCAGGTGCGGGTGACCGCGACGAAGGCCGGCCACACCCCCGCCACGGTCACCTCGAAGAAGACCAAGAAGGTCGAGGAGTAGCCCGAGCGCCGGCCGGGGGCGCTCACTGGTAGCAATGGCCGTGTGACCGCCCCGGACCGAGCACCCCGTGCCCACGCCGGGGAGCAGCCCGAGCTGCTCCCCGGTCTGGTGCGTGCGGAAGTGGCCCGGGCCCGCAAGGCCACAGCGACCCGGGCCCGCAAGGCGGCGGAGGCCCCGCTCGCGGAGCACGACCCGGTGGCCCGGGTCCTGGTCGACCTGCCGCTGGCCCACCTGGACCGGGCCTTCGACTACGCCGTCCCCGCGGCGATGGCCGAGGCCGCCCGGCCGGGTGTCCGGGTCAAGGTGCGGTTCGCCGGTCAGGACGTGGACGGCTTCCTCGTCGAACGCCGCGCGACCAGCGACCACACAGGCGCGCTGCACCCGCTGCGACGGGTGGTCAGTCCCGAGCCGGTGCTGACCCCGGCCGTGGCCGGGTTGTGCGAGGACGTCGCCCGGCGCTACGCGGGGACCCGCTCGGACGTCCTGCGGCTGGCGGTCCCGCCGCGGCACGCGACCGTGGAGAAGGAGGACCCGGAGCCCGTCGCCCGCCCGGTCGAGCTCGACCTGGCGGCCGCGGAGCAGGCGTGGGCGGGGTACGCCGCGGCACCGGCCTACCTGCGTCACCTCGCCGACGGGGGAGCGCCGCGGGCGGTGTGGGCGTCCGGGCCGGGGACCGACTGGCCCGCTCTCGTCGCGCACGCGGTCGCTGTCACCCGGGCGGCCGGCAAGGGAGCGCTGGTCGTGGTGCCCGACCACGCCGACGTCGCCCGGGTCGACACGGCACTGACCGGCCTCCTCGGTCCGGGTCAGCACGTCGTCCTCACCGCCGACGCCGGACCGGCCCGGCGCTACCGCGAGTTCCTCGCCGTGGTCCGCGACGGCCGTCGGGTCGTGGTGGGCACCCGGGCGGCCGCGTTCGCACCGGTGCACGACCTCGGCCTGCTGGTGATCTGGGACGACGGCGACGACCTGTACGCCGAGCCACGGGCCCCCTACCCGCACGCCCGCGAGGTGCTGCTGACCCGGGCGGAGCGCGAGGGCACCGCCATGCTGCTCGGCGGCTTCGCCCGCAGCGTCGAGGCCCAGCAGCTGCTGCGCACCGGCTGGGCCCAGCCCCTCGCGCTGGCCCGCGGTGAGCTGCGGACCCGTGCCCGGATCGAGATCGCGGGTGCCGACGACCACAGCCTCGACCGGGACCCCCTGGCCCGCGCCGCCCGGCTGCCGAGCCAGGTGCACCGGCTGGTGAGGGACGCCCTGGAGGCCGGGCCGGTGCTGGTGCAGAACCCTCGGGCCGGCTACGTCACCTCGCTCGCGTGCGTGAGGTGCCGGACGCCGGCCCGGTGCGGCGTGTGCCGGGGACCGCTGGACCTCACGTCCGCCACCGCCGCGCCCAGCTGCCGGTGGTGCGGCACAGCGGCCGAGGGGTGGTCGTGCCCGGAGTGCGGCGACCGTGGTCTGCGGGCGCCCGTGGTCGGTGAGGCGCGGACCGCCGAGGAGCTCGGCCGGGCGTTCCCCGGGGTCGTCGTCCGGATGTCGGCCGGCGAGCACGTGCTGACCGATGTCGAGTCGGCCGCCGCGATCGTGGTCGCGACACCGGGTGCGGAGCCCGTGGCCGCGGGCGGCTACGCCGCGGTCGTGCTGCTGGACACGTGGCTCGCCCTGGGCGTGGACCACCTGCGCGCGGAGGAGGAGGCGCTGCGCCGGTGGAGCAACGCGGTCGGGCTGCTGCGCCCCGGGGGTCGCGCGATCGCGGTCGGCGACCCCGGGCACCCCGCCCTCCAGGCACTGGTGCGCTGGGACCACGCGGGCTTCGCCGAGCGGGAGGCCGAGTCCCGCCGCGAGGCACACCTGCCGCCGGCGTCCCGCCTGGCGACCTTGACGGGGGAGGTGGGCGCGGTCGACGACGTCCTGACCCTCCTCGACCGGCCCGAGGGGACCGAGGTGCTCGGACCGACGCCGGTCCCCGGAGCCGACCCCGAACGGGTGCGCGCGGTCGTCCGGGTTCCACGCATCCACGGGCTGGCCCTGTCGGACGCCCTGGGCGAGCTCCAGCGGCTCCGTTCGGCGCGCAAGCTCGACCCGGTGCGGATCCAGGTCGACCCACCGACCCTGTGATGCACCCGCCTAGGATTCCTGGGTGATCGTCCCCATCCGGCTCCTCGGTGACCCGGTGCTGCGCAGCCGCGCCACCGAGGTCGTGGACTACGACAAGGAGCTCCGACGGCTGGTGCAGGACCTGACCGACACCATGCTGGACGCGCCGGGTGCGGGTCTGGCCGCACCCCAGATCGGGGTCGGTCTCCGGGTGTTCACCTGGTACGTCGACGGCGAGGTCGGCCACCTCGTCAACCCGACGCTGACGCTGTCCGACGAGGTCCAGGACGGACCCGAGGGCTGCCTGTCCATCCCCGGCCTGGTCATCGACTGCCAGCGAGCGCTCTCGGTGGTCGCCCATGGCTTCGACATGCACGGCGAACCGCTCGTGGTCGAGGGGAGCGAACGGCTGGCCAGGGCGATCCAGCACGAGACCGACCACCTGGACGGCGTGCTGTTCCTCGACCGGCTCGACCGGGAGGCCCGGCGCACCGCGATGAAGGAGATCCGCGAGTCCGACTGGTTCGCCGCCGAGCAACCGACCATCCGGCTGAGCCCGCACGCCACGGGCGGGCTGGGCAGATGAGGCTGCGGTGAGGTTGCGGTGAGGTCGCGATGAGACTCGTCTTCGCGGGGACGCCGGAGCCGGCTCTGCCCGCCCTCGACGCGATAGCGGCCTCCAGCCACGACCTGGTCGGGGTGGTGACCCGCCCGGACGCGCCCGCCGGCCGGGGGCGTCGGCTGACCCCGAGCCCGGTCGCCCTGCGCGCCGAGGAGCTCGGCCTGCCGGTCCTCAAGCCCGACCACCCCAAGGACCC
>NZ_JAEMSS010000251.1 GCF_016462705.1 Nocardioides sp.
CCCCCCGCCACGCGATCCCGCTCCGCGACCAGTGCGTCGACGCGCTCGAACAGCTCGGCCTCGGCGGCCAGCGAGGCGATCGCCGCGGCCTGGGCGACCGCGGAGACGCCGAAGGGCAGCGACACCGCGCGCAGGGCTGCGGCGATCTCCGGGCCGCCGACCGCGTAGCCGACCCGCAGCCCCGCCAGCCCGTAGGCCTTGGAGAAGGTCCGGAACAGCACCACGTTGGGGTGCCGGGCCTGCGTCGCGAGACCGTCGACCGCGTCGTCCATCCGCACGAACTCGACGTACGCCTCGTCGACGACCGCGACGACGTGCGGCGGGACCTTGGCGAGGAACGCGTCGAGCTCGGTCTGCGTGACGGCCGGGCCCGTCGGGTTGTTGGGCGTGCAGACCATCACGACCCTGGTCCGGTCGGTGAACGCGTCCGCCATGGCGTCGAGGTCGTGCCGGCCGTCGGTCGTGACGGGCACCGGCACCGAGGTCGCAGCGGCGGCGGCCACCGCGATCGGGTAGGCCTCGAAGGACCGCCACGCGTGCACGACCTCGTCGCCGGGCTCGCAGTAGGCCGCCAGGAGCTGGTAGATCAGTGCCACGGACCCGGTCGCGGCCGCCAGGTTGTCGGCCGGGACGTGCAGCCGGGCCGAGAGCGCGTCGTACAACGCGCTGCTGCCCATGTCGGGGTAGCGGTTCATCGTCTCGACCGCGCGGGTCGCCGCCTCCACGACACCGGGCAGCGGTGGGTAGGGGTTCTCGTTGGAGCTCAGCTTGTAGGCCGTCAGCCCCGGCCGGGCGACGGGCGGTTTGCCGGGGACGTAGGCCGGGATCGTCGTGACGTTGGGGCGTGGGCGGGGACCGGTCACCGGTCCACCGTAGGACCTCCGCCCACTGCGTACCGGAGCAGCACGACGCCGTTGCCGAAGGCCCGGCTGGTGAGCCTCAGCTGGTCGACCGGCAGGACTCATCGGGGAGACCTTTCCACCGTCCACGAGCGGGTGGGCAGCGTCACGTCCGAAAACCATTGGAACGATCCAATTCGAGGTCCACACTGGAGTCATGAACACCGCAACCCTCGAGCTCAGCGAGCTCCACGACCGCTACGTGGCGGCCATCAACGGCGCGGTTGCCGATGGCAACGACGTCCTGGTCGCGCAGCTCGCGGCCGAGTACGACGACGAGGCGCTCGACCTCATCGCGCGCTCGGCCGCCTGACCCCGCCGCTGACCTCCCGGCTCCGCCACGGGCGGAGCACCAGGGCCAGCACGACGCCGAGCAGGACGCCGATCGCGGCTCCCGTGACGTTGTCGATCATGTCGGTGACGTCGCAGGCCCGGTCCAGCCGAGCCAACGCCAGCTGCGTGATCTCGATGAGGACCGAGTAGCCGGCCAGCAGGGCGAACCCGATCGGCACGGTCACCCACGCCGACCGCCGCCAACGCGCGGCGACCAGGACCAGCAGGGCCCCGCTCGGGACGAACACGACCATGTTGAGCAGCCGCTGGCCACCGGGGAGGATCCAGAAGCCGTCGGGAGCCGGACCTCCGATGTCCCACGAGCAGTAGTCGAGTCGCCCCTCGGCGGAGACGATGCCGGGCGCGCCGTTCGCGGGAAGCAGCGTCACCAGTGCCAGCCCGATCAGGGACCAGACGAACAGGCCCAGGCTCGCCGCCCACGTCCACCCGGTGCGGCGGCGTACCGCGAGGGCCAGACCCAGGCACGCGAGGCCGCTGAGCACCGCCCCGAGCAGCATGACCCCCACGCCGCCCACCGGGAACATGGCTCAAACGCTACGTGGCGCCCGGCCGCCGGCTCCCCCCACGGTGCCGGCGGCCGGACTGTCAGACCGGCGGGAGGGTGACCCGGCCGCCGTCGACCGGCGCCAGGTCCCGCCCGACGGTGATGTCCACGGGGTTGGTGAGACAGCGGATCGAGCCGCCGCCCTTGTGGAACTCGGTCACGTCGACGAGCTCGACGGCGAAGCCCCAGTCCTCGAGCTGCTCGCGGACCCGGTCGGGGCACGCCGGCATCACGATCGTCGACCCGATGACGATGGAGTTCGTCGCGAACGACGCCAGCTCCTCGTCCTCGGTGAGCACCAGCGGCTCGGGCACCAGGTCGAGCAGCGCCTCGGCCGAGGCGGGGTCCAGCGCCGACGGGGCGACCAGGGCGCGGCGGTCGTCCAGCGGGCAGAACGCCAGGTCGAAGTGGTACATCGACGGGTGCACGATGCGGAAGCCGCGGACCGAGACACCGAGATCGTTCGCGAGGTGCTTGAGGGCCAGCTCGTCGGTGCGCGGGCCGTAGCCGACCAGCAGCTCGCCCCCGAACGGGAACGCGTCTCCGGCCTCGAAGTGCGCGCCGACGCCGTCCCGACCGACGTACGACGTGGTGAACCCGCGGCCCGCGAACCAGGGCTGCGCCGAGGCCGACTCCATCCGGCGCTGGGCGTAGCGCATGTGCGACATCACGACGTGGGGGCCGTGCGGCCGGACCAGGCCGAGCCCGAGGTTCATCGCGTAGACCATGTCGGGCGCGTCCGGACGCTGCTCGAGGACGTCGACCCGGCCACCGAGGCGCTCGATGGTCGACCGCAGGGTCTGCCACTCGTGCATGGCGAGCGCCGGGTCGGGCTGGTCGGTGACGTGCATGTAGGGGTTGATCTCGTAGTCGACGCGGAAGTGCGTCGGCTCGACCATCACGTAGTGCCTGCCCCAGCTCAGCATTCGCCAGTCCTCCCTCATCGGTCTAGGATTGTCAGACAATCTGACAGAGGCCCAGTGTGGGGCACCGTCCTCGGACGCGCAAGCCGGCGCCCGGGACGGAGGGCCGGTATGCGGGGGGCGGGATGGGGGACACTGTGCACGTGTCGCAGCCGGCCGTACCCGACGTGGCGTTCGGGACCCTGCACGTCGAGCACTCCTCGACGGTGGACCGGGTCGCCGCCGAGCTGCGCCGCGCCGTGTTCGACGGCGAGCTCGAGTCGGGTACGCCGCTGCGCGAGGTCGCGCTCGCCGCGTCGCTGGGGGTGTCCCGCCCGACCGTGCGCGAGGCGCTGACCGTCCTGGTCGCCGAGGGGCTGGCCACCCGCGAGCCCAACCGCGGCGTCTCGGTCGCCAGCCCGGAGGCCGACTCGGTGCACGACGTCTGCTGCGCCCGGTTGGTCCTCGAGGGCGCGGGGATCCGGGCCTGGGCCGACGCCACCGACGAGCAGCGCGCCGAGGTGCGCGAGACCCTGGCCGCCTACATCGGCGCGATCGAGTCCGACGCGTCCTACCAGGAGCTCAACGAGCGGCACCTCGCCTTCCACACCTCGCTGGTCGGGCTCACCGGCTCGCCCCGGCTGGTCGCCATGCAGCAGAACCTGGTGCTGGAGCTCAGGCTCGCGCTGGCGCAGGTCGACCGGCTGCGCCGCAACGCCCACGACCAGGCCGGCACCCACGCGGCGCTGGTCCGGCTGCTGGAGGAGGGCCGCCTCGACGCGGCGTACGACTTCCTCGTCGTCCACCTCGAGGACGCCGAGCGCGACATCGCCGAGGCGCTCGGTCTCCCAGACCTGCCAGACTGACCGCATGCGCTTCCTGAGCTGGCTGGTCACCACCGCGATCGCGGTCGCGGTGGCGGCCTGGCTGATCGACGGGATCCGGTTCACCGGCCCGCGTCAGTGGCCGGACGAGTTCACCGAGAAGCTCGTGCCGCTGCTGCTGGTGGCGCTGATCCTCGGCGTCGTCAGCTCGTTCGTGAAGCCGATCCTCACGATCCTGTCGATCCCGTTCATCATCGTGACGCTCGGGCTGTTCCTGCTGGTGATCAACGCCGCGATGCTCCGGCTCACCAGCTGGCTGGCCGGCGAGCTCGACATCGGGTTCAGGGTGACCGGCTGGTGGCCGGCGATCGGCGGGGCCATCGTCATCACCCTGACGACCTGGGTCGTCGACGGCATCATCGGTGAGAAGTCCTGAGCCAGCCCAGCACTGAGCTGCCCCCGCCGCGGCGGCCGGGCGAGTACGCCGTCGCGCTGGTCTGCCTCGGCAACATCTGCCGGTCGCCGATGGCCGACGTCGTCCTCGGCGAGCACGTGGAGCGGGCGGGGCTGTCGGGTCAGGTGACCGTCAACAGCTGCGGAACCGGGGACTGGCACATCGGGCAGCCGATGGACCAGCGGGCCGCGGCGACGCTCGCGGCGGCCGGCTTCGACCCGACCCGGCACCGGGCTCGGCTGTTCGACCCCGGCTGGCTCGAGCGGCACGACCTGGTCCTCGCGATGGACGAGCAGAACCTCGCCGACGTGCTGGCCGCCGCGACCTCCGCGCACCAGGGGCGGGTGCGGCTGTTCCGGGACTTCGATCCCATCGGAACCGGTGGCGAGGTGCCCGACCCGTACTACGGTGGGAACGCGGGGTTCGAGGAGGTGCTGGCCATGGTCGAGCGGACGTCGGCCGCGCTGGTCTCCGCGCTGCAGCAGGACCTGTCGTGACCCGCCAGCCCAACCTGGCCCAGCACGCCGAGGGCCTGCTCGGGCACGCGGTCGTGGCCACCGCCCCGGTGGCCGGCGGTGACACCGCCACCGCGACGAAGCTGCGGCTCTCCGACGGGACCACGGCCATCATGAAGACCGTCGCGCACGCGCCCGAGGGGTTCTTCGCCGCCGAGGCCCACGGCCTCCGCTGGCTGGGCGAGGCGACCGCCGGCGGTGGGGTCGCCGTACCCGACGTGCTCGCCGTGGACGAGGGCTGCCTCATCCTGCGCTGGGTCGAGCCGGGCAAGGCGACCGCCGACGTCGCCGGGTCGTTCGGCCAGGCCCTGGCCGCCACGCAC
>NZ_JAEMSS010000252.1 GCF_016462705.1 Nocardioides sp.
TCCTGGGGCAGGAGGGGGCGGAGGAGTTCCTGTCGACCTACACCCACCTGATCGCGGGGGTCGCCGACGGCTACCTGCGCGAGGGCAAGCGGTTCGCTCAGGTCGCCATCGGCTGCACCGGAGGCAAGCACCGGAGCGTGGCGATCTCCGAGGAGCTGGTGAGCCGGCTCACCGGGCGCGGCGTCGACGCCCGGGCGGTGCACCGCGACCTGGGGCGGGAGTGACCCCCGTGCCACGCGAGGTCGCCCAGTCCGTCGTCGCCTTCGGGGGAGGGCACGGCCTGCACGCCTCCCTGTCCGCCCTGCGGCTGCTCGTCGACGACCTGGTCGTGGACGACCTCACCGCGGTCGTCACCGTCGCCGACAACGGCGGCTCGTCGGGCCGGCTGCGCGGGGAGTTCGGCGTGCTCCCACCCGGGGACCTGCGGATGGCCCTGGCCGCGCTCTGCGGCACCAACGACTGGGACGTGACCTGGTCGAAGGTCCTCCAGCACCGGTTCGCCGGGGAGGGGGAGATGAACGGGCACGTGGTCGGCAACCTGCTCATCGTCGGGCTCTGGGAGCTGCTCGGCGACCACGTGGACGCCCTCGACTACGTCGGCAGGCTGCTCGGGGCCACGGGCCGAGTGCTGCCGATGGCCCTGACCCCGATGGACATCACCGCCGAGGTCCGGGGCCTCGTGCCAGGGGACCCGGAGGCCCTCACCAGCGTCCGCGGTCAGGTGGAGATCGCGACCACCGACGGCATCATCGACTCGATCGCCCTGGTCCCCGCCGACCCGCCCGCGGCACCGGCGGCCCTGACCGCCATCGAACGGGCCGACTGGGTGGTCCTGGGCCCGGGCTCCTGGTTCACGTCGGTGATCCCGCACCTGCTGGTCCCGGCGCTGCGACGGGCCCTGGTCAGCACCGACGCCCGGATCGTCGTCGTCCTCAACCTCGTGGACGAGGTCGGTGAGACACCCGGGTTCGCCCCGGCCGACCACCTGGCGGTGCTCGCGGAGCACGCCCCGGATCTCAAGGTCCACACGGTGCTCGTCGACGCGGGCGGCCCGGCCGAGGACCTGGCCGAGCTGGAGCACGTCGTGGCGGCGTACGGCGCCTCGCTCGCGGTCCACGACGTGGCCGACAGCCCTGGCAGCGCACGCCACGACCCGGTCAAGCTGGCGGCGGCGTTCGCGGCGATCCTGGAGCAGTGACGAACCCCA
The DNA here is from genome assembly GCF_016462705.1 of Nocardioides sp. Taxonomy (GTDB): domain Bacteria; phylum Actinomycetota; class Actinomycetes; order Propionibacteriales; family Nocardioidaceae; genus Nocardioides. The sequence continues at coordinate 1,208 of NZ_JAEMSS010000252.1, forward strand.
GAACCCAGGCGCCACATGGGTTCCGGTGGGTTCCGAGGGTTGTTGACGTGCGTGCGAGGATCGCCCCATGGCGATGACGGCACAGGTGAAGTCCGAGCTGGCCAGCACCCAGACGACCAAGACCTGCTGTCGCAAGGCCGAGGTGGCCACCATGCTCCGCTTCGCCGGCGGACTGCACATCGTCAACGGCAAGATCGTGGTCGAGGCCGAGCTCGACACCGGTGCCGCCGCCCGTCGGCTGCGCACCGACGTGGCCGAGGTCTACGGCCACGACTCCGACGTCGTGATGGTGCAGGGCAACGGGATCCGCAAGGGCAGCCGCTACCTCGTGCGCGTGGTGAAGGACGGCGAGGCGCTGGCTCGCCAGACCGGTCTGCTCGACCAGCGCGGCCGCCCGGTCCGCGGCCTCCCCCCGGCGGTGGTCTCCGGTGGGGGATGCGACGCGGTGGCCGCATGGCGCGGCGCCTTCCTGGCGCACGGCTCGCTCACCGAGCCCGGCCGGTCGTCGTCGCTGGAGGTGACCTGCCCGGGTCCCGAGGCGGCGCTCGCCCTGGTCGGCGTGGCCCGCCGCCTCGGCATCCAGGCCAAGGCTCGCGAGGTCCGTGGGGTCGACCGGGTCGTGCTCCGGGACGGCGACCTGATCGGCCAGCTGCTCACCCGCCTGGGTGCCCATGAGTCGCTGATGGCCTGGGAGGAGCGCCGGATGCGCCGCGAGGTGCGCGCCACCGCCAACCGGCTGGCGAACTTCGACGACGCCAACCTGCGCCGTTCGGCCCGCGCCGCCGTGGCCGCGGGCGCCCGCGTCGAGCGAGCCCTGGAGATCCTCGGTGACGAGATCCCCGACCACCTGCGCCAGGCCGGCGACCTGCGGCTGGAGCACAAGCAGGCCTCGCTCGAGGAGCTCGGCCAGCTGCACGACCCGGTCCTGACCAAGGACGCGATCGCCGGCCGGATCCGCCGGCTGCTCGCCATGGCGGACCGCCGGGCCGAGGAGCTCGGCATCCCCGACACCGAGTCGTCCCTCACCCCGGAGATGTTGGCCGACGAGTAGAGCTGCCGACCCTTGGCCGCGGCGATCCCGACCGGCCCGATCAGCAGATGGTGACGCAGGCGCCGGCGCCGCGCGCCAGTGCCGAAAGACCCCTGGACCGGTGACCGAGCGCAGAGTTCGGCTACCCACCAGTCACCGATAAGGTCGGCTTGGAACGTTCCATCGACCTCAGGAGCAACAGATCGTGACTGTTCGCGTAGGCATCAACGGCTTCGGCCGCATCGGCCGCAACTTCTTCCGGGCCGTCGTGGCCTCAGGTGCCGACATCGAGATCGTGGCCGTCAACGACCTCACCGACAACAAGACGCTGGCGACGCTGTTGAAATACGACTCGATCCTGGGTCGCCTCGACGGTGACGTGACGCACACCGACACCGACATCACCGCCGCCGGACACACCTTCAAGGTCTTCGAGGAGCGCGACCCCGCCCAGCTCGACTGGTCCGGCGTGGGCGCGGACGTGGTCATCGAGTCGACCGGCTTCTTCACCGACGCGACCAAGGCCAAGGCGCACGTCGACGGCGGCGCCAAGAAGGTCATCATCTCGGCGCCGGCCAAGAACGAGGACGTCACCATCGTCTTCGGCGTCAACGAGGGCGACTACGACCCGGCGGCGCACACGATCATCTCCAACGCCTCCTGCACCACCAACTGCCTCGCGCCCATGGCCAAGGTGCTCAGCGACGAGTTCGGCATCGTCAAGGGCCTGATGACCACCGTGCACGCCTACACCGGCGACCAGAACCTGCTCGACGGCCCGCACAAGGACCTGCGCCGCGCTCGCGCCGCGGCGACCAACATCGTGCCGACCTCCACCGGCGCCGCCAAGGCGATCGGCCTGGTCATGCCCGAGCTCAAGGGCAAGCTCGACGGCTACGCGCTGCGGGTGCCGGTCCCGACCGGCTCGGCCACCGACCTCACCTTCGAGGCCGGCCGGGAGACCACCGTCGAGGAGGTCAACGCCGTGATGAAGGCGGCGGCGGACGGCCGCATCCTGCGCTACAGCGAGGACCCGATCGTCTCCAGCGACATCACCACCGACCCGGCCTCCTGCATCTTCGACGCCCCGCTGACGAAGGTCATCGGCAACCAGGTCAAGGTCGTCGGCTGGTACGACAACGAGTGGGGCTACTCGAACCGGCTGGTCGACCTGGTCGAGCTCGTCGGCAAGACGCTCTGAGGCACTGACCATGGGTGCGTACGCCGGGCTCGGCGAGGTCAGCGGGAAGCGCGTGCTCGTCCGGTCGGACCTCAACGTCCCGCTCGACGGCACCACGATCACCGACGAGGGCCGGATCAGGGCCAGCCTGCCGACGATCCGGGCACTCGCGGAGGCGGGTGCGCGGGTCGTGGTGACCGCGCATCTCGGCCGGCCCAAGGGCGCGCCCGAGGAGCGGTACAGCCTGCGCCCCGTCGCCGCGCGCCTGGGGGACCTGCTCGGCCGGGACGTCGAGTTCGCGACGGACACGGTCGGGGCGTCCGCCCAGGAGGTCGTGGCGGGCCTCGAGGACGGCCAGGTCGCGGTGCTCGAGAATGTCCGGTTCAACCCGGGCGAGACGAGCAAGGACGACACCGAGCGGGGCGCGTTCGCCGACCAGCTCGCGACCCTCGCCGACGCCTTCGTGAGCGACGGTTTCGGCGTCGTGCACCGCAAGCAGGCGTCCGTCTACGACGTCGCGCAGCGGCTCCCGCACGCGATGGGCGGCCTGGTGGCCGCCGAGCTGGAGGTCATGCGGCGGCTGACCGAGGACCCCGCGCGTCCCTACGCCGTGGTGCTGGGCGGCTCCAAGGTCTCCGACAAGCTCGGCGTCATCGACAACCTCATCCAGAAGGCCGACGAGCTGCTCATCGGTGGCGGCATGGTCTTCACGTTCCTCGCCGCCCAGGGGCACGGGGTGGGCAAGAGCCTCCTCGAGGAGGACCAGGTCGACGTCTGCCGGGAGTACCTGGTGCGCGCCGAGGAGGCGGGCGTCCGGATCGTGCTGCCGACCGACGTCGTGGTCGACACCGCGTTCCCGTCCGGCGACCGCGAGCCGGAACCGCAGGTGGTCCCCATCGACGCCATCCCCGACGACAGCATCGGCCTGGACATCGGCCCCGACTCCGGCCGGGCCTTCGCCGAGGTGGTCGCCGGCGCCGCCACCGTGTTCTGGAACGGCCCCATGGGGGTGTTCGAGACCCCGGCGTTCGCCGACGGAACCCGGGCGGTCGCCGAGGCGTTGACCGAGGTGACCGCCAAGGGTGGGCTCTCCGTCGTCGGTGGCGGCGACTCGGCCGCGGCGGTCCGCAAGCTGGGCTTCGCCGACGACGCGTTCGGCCACATCTCCACCGGTGGGGGCGCCAGCCTGGAGTTCCTCGAGGGCAAGACCCTCCCGGGAATCGCCGTCCTCGAAGACTGAAGGGTTTACTGACGCCTCGTGGCCACCACTCGTACCCCGCTGATGGCGGGCAACTGGAAGATGAACCTCAACCACCAGGAAGCGGTGGTGCTGGTCCAGAAGCTCGCCTGGACGCTG
>NZ_JAEMSS010000001.1 GCF_016462705.1 Nocardioides sp.
ACCGAGATCTCGGTGCAGAAGCGTCGGGGTCACCGGATATCCGGGGACTCCGCCGCCGGCGCCGGCCCCTCAGCGGCGACGGCGGGTGGCACCCCACAGGCCGACGCCGATCCCGAGCGCGGCACCGCCGAGGCCGATCGCCTTCTGGGAACCGGTCATCTCGTGGTGGACCGGGAGCCCGCCCAGGAGGTCGGCCGCGTCGGCGCCGCCCGAGGCCAGGAACCACCCGCGGGTGTCCTTGCCGCGCAGCGCCGCCTGCATCAGCAGGCCTCCGATGAGGAAGTCGCGGTAGCCCATCGACCGCAGCAGGAGCCGCGCCGTGGTGTCGACCTCGCGCTTGTCCCCCCACAGCCGGTTGGCCTTGAGCGGGTCGACCAGGAACGAGACGCCGGACGCGAACCGGATGCTGCCCGCGACCAGCGCGGCGGTGTCGACTGCCATGCCGGGACTCTAGGGGTTGGGGCTAGGGCTGCGGCCACTCCTTGGCGACGAGGGTCAGCACGTCGTACGTCGCCACCGGCTCGCCGGCCGCGTTGGTGACCAGGGCGTCCCAGCGGACCTCGCCGTAGTCGGCGGTCGCCCGCGGGGTGATCTGCTTGACCGTCAGCGTCACCGCGATCGAGTCGTCCGCCTTCACCGGCGTGAGGAACCGGAGGTTGTCGACGCCGAAGTTGGCCAGCACCGGCCCGGGGTCGGGGTCGACGAACAGGCCGGCCGCCAGGGAGACGATCAGGTAGCCGTGCGCGACGATGCCGCCGAACAGCGGGTTGGCGGCGGCCGCCTCGGGGTCGGTGTGCGCGTAGAACGTGTCGCCGGTGAACTCCGCGAAGTGGTCGATGTCGGCCCGGGTCACCTGGCGCGGGGCCGATGCGACGGTGTCGCCGACCCGCATCTCCGCGAGGCTCTTGCGGAACGGGTGGACGCCGTCGTCGCGTCGTCGGGACCCGGTCGTCCAGCGGCCGGTGATCGCGGTCATCAGGTCGGGTGACGCCTGCACCGCGGTGCGCTGCATGTGTCCGAGGACGGCCCGGACGCCGCCGAGCTCCTCGCCGCCGCCGGCCCGGCCGGGGCCGCCGTGCACCAGCATCGGCAGCGGTGAGCCGTGGCCGGTCGACTCGGCCGCGTCGTCGCGGTCGAGGACGTGGACCCGGCCGTGCCACGGCGCGATCCCGAGCACGACCGCCCGGGCGACGTCGGGGTCGTGGGTGACGACGGAGGCGACCAGCGAGCCGCGGCCCCTGGCCGCCAGCTCGACCGCGTCGTCCAGGGAGTCGTAGGTCAGCACCGTGCTCACCGGGCCGAACGGCTCCACGTCGTGCGGCTCGACGGCACCCTGCCTGGCCCGCAGCAGGACCGGGCCGAGGAAGGCGCCGCGATCGGCGTCGCCGTCGACGAGGTCCACGTGGTCGGGGTCGCCGTGGACGACGTCCGCGGACGCGCGCAGCGACTGGATCGCCTTGCGCACCTCCTCGCGCTGCTCGAGGCTGGCCAGCGCGCCCATCCGGACGTCCGGGTGCGACGGCGTACCGACCGGCACCGTCGCCAGCCGAGCGGTCAGCGCCTCGACGACGGTGTCCGCCATCGCGGCCGGGACGATCGCGCGCCGGATGGCGGTGCACTTCTGGCCGGCCTTGACGGTCATCTCGGTGACGACGCCCTTGACGAAGAGCTCGAGCTCGGGGTCGTCCGCGGTCACGTCCGGACCGAGGATGGAGCAGTTGAGCGAGTCCGCCTCGACGCCGAGCCGGACGCCGCCGTGCAGGACCTGCGGGTGGTTGCGGAGCAGGCCCGCCGTGTGCGCCGACCCGGTGAAGGCGACCGAGTCCTGCACGGTGAGCTCATCGAGCAGCCCGCCCGCGCTCCCGGCCAGCAGCTGGAGCGACCCCTCGGGGAGGACGCCGCTCTCGATGATCCGGCGGACCACCGCCTCGGTGAGGTACGCCGTCTGGCTGGCCGGCTTGACGATGCTGGGCAGGCCGGCGAGGAAGGCCGGCGCGAGCTTCTCGAGCATCCCCCAGACCGGGAAGTTGAAGGCGTTGATCTGCACGGCGACGCCCGGCCGTGAGGTGTGGACGTGCTGGCCGACGAAGGTGCCGCCCTTGCCGAGCTGCTCGAGCCCACCGTCGAGGACGACAGTGTCGTTGGGCAGCTCGCGGACCCCCTTGCTGGCGAAGCCGAACAGGGTCCCGATGCCGCCGTCGATGTCGACCGCGGAGTCGCGCCGGGTGGCGCCCGTACGGAACGACAGCTCGTAGAAGGGCTCCTTGTCGGCGCCCAGCTGCTTGGCGAGCTCCTTGAGCAGCCCGGCCCGTTCGTGGAAGGTCAGCGCGCGGATCGCCGGGCCGCCCACCGTCCTGGCGTGCGCCACCATCTCGCCCAGGTCCAGGCCGGTCGAGGACAGCCGGGCGACCTCGTCGCCGGTCGCCGCGTCGAGCAGCGGCTGTCCCTCGTCCGGGGCGGCGAACCAGCGGCCCACCGCATAGCTCTCGAGCAGAGGCGTGTTCCCGCGCGCAGCCATGGCGGCAGGCTAATACCAGACCGATCGGTCAGTAAATGACCTCGTGGTCTCAGAACCCCAGCCGCACCCGATGCTGGGTCAGCCAGTCGGCGTAGGCGGCGAAGGACCACCGCTCGGCGGCCGCCAGGGCCGCGTCGGCGTGCCGCGCCGCCGCGGCCCGGTCGCCCGCGACGACCTCGGCCAGCGCCAGGTAGCCGGCCACCGGCCCCACGGTCATCACGGCTCCCGCGACCGCCATCCGGTCGGCGTACGGCGTGAGCATCTCGCGTGCCTGGACGGCGAGCCCGAGGCTGCCGACGACGCTAGCGGTCTCGGCCTCCACGCACCAGTCCGCGACCGAGGACCAGAACGAGCCCTCCTCCGACGGCAGCGGGTTGGTCTCGAGGACGGCACGCAGCTCCTCGACCATCCCGCACCGACCGAGGACCACGTGCGCGACGACCGCGGCCATCCGGCCCTCGCGGTAGGCCTGCGCGATCGGACCGGCCAGCTCGGCCAGCTCGGCCGGGGAGTCGCTCCACAACCGCGAGTAGGTCAGCGCGGCGGGCCCCTGCATGTCCTGCATCGGCAGCGCCACCTCGGGGGCGACGGCGACCAGTCCGGCGTGGTGCTCGCGCACCAGGTCGGTCTGCCCGCGCAGGCTGGCCAGCGTCATCTCCATCCAGTGGTGCGTCAGCAGCACGAACGGCAACCGGTCCCGGCGCGCGATGGCGGCGGCGGCTCCTGCCAGCTCGTCCCAGCGGTCGACGTGCCCGAGCTCGAGGAGGGTGAGCCCCTCGGTGACGAGCAGCACCGCCTCCGCCGCCGCGTCCCCGGCCCGGCGTGCCGCCGCGACCCCCTCGGCCGCCCAGGCGGCCCGCTCCTCGACCTGCTCGGGGACCCAGCTCGCCATCCACGCCGTCCGGCACGCCCACCAGTGCAGGTCGGGGTCATCGGCAGCCCGGGCCAGGCGCAGCCCGGCGTCGACCAGGGCCCGGCGCTCGGCACTCGAGTCCGGTTCGTAGTAGAGCTCGACGGACAGGGCCATCTGGAGCCGGCAGCGGGTCACGCCGTCCTCCTCGACGGCGTGCTCCAGCGCCCAGCGGAGATCGTCGATGATGTCCTCGACGTCGGCGTCCGGCTCGTGCGGCAGCCAGACGCAGTAGCGGCTCAGCGTGCTGGCCGCCGCGCCGACCCGGGCCGGCGACCCGAGCGCGCGGCCGAGCGCGGTGGCCTCCTGGGCGGCCGCCTCCACCTGCGGCCAGCGGGCGGCGTACGCCGCGTCGGTGGCCAGCCGCAGCAACAGGTCGTAGCGCTGCTCGTCGTCACCGTCGGCCGAGCGTCGGTGGGCGGCGACGGCGGACCCTCGCAGCTCCATCGCCTCGGCGTACGCCGAGGAGGCCCGGGCCTGGTCGGCGGCCGCGTCGGCGGCGCGCCAGGCCCGCTCGGCGTGGCTGCTGCCGGCGGCCAGCCAGTGCCGCGCCAGCTCCGCGGTGCGCTCCTCCGGGGCCGTCAGCCGACGGACCTCCGGGTCGCCCTCGAACGCCCGGGCCACCTGGGCGTGCAGCCGGGCCCGGCGGTGCTCGGGCATCGCCAGGTAGACCGCGTCGCGGGTCAGCGCGTGGGTGAACGCGAACGACTCGTCGTCGGCCTCGAGGAGGAGATCAGCGCCCAGGGCGAGCTCGAGGTCGTCCAGGACGTCGTCCAGCGGCTCGCCGCTCGCCGCCGCCACCGTCTCGGCGCGGAACCTGCGTCCCGCCGCGGCAGCGGTGGCGAGCGTCAGCCTGGCCCGCTCCGGCAGCCACGTCAGCCGGCGCAGCACGACGTCCCGGACCGTGGCCGGGACCTGTCCGGATGCCGTGGCCCCGAGCCGGGCGAGCTCGACGAGGAAGAAGGGGTTGCCGCCGGCCCGTTCGTGCCAGGTCGCCGCCACGGCCTCCTCGACCGGTCCGGGCACCAGGCCGGCGATCAGCGCCCGGGACGCCGGCGCATCCAGGCCCACCAGCTCGAGCCGCTCGGCGTGCCGACGGGCCAGTGCCTCGGCGACCAGCGACGTCGCGGGGGTCGGTCCGGGGTTGGTGCGCCGGGTGACGACGACGCACACGGCGGCGTCCGGCGGGCAGCTGGTCAGGAGGTGCGCCAGCGTGCGCAGGGTCGCGTCGTCGGCCCAGTGGATGTCGTCGAGGACCACGAGAAGCGGAGCCGACGAGGCCGCGGCCAGCACCTGGCCGGCGATCCGGTCCCAGGTCGCGAACGCGGCCAGGCCTGGACCGGTCTCGTCGGGAGTCGGAGCGGTCTCGGCTCCCCCGGCGTCGATCGCCTGGAGGACCGCCCGCCAGGGCCACAGGGGCGGCGCCCCGTCGTCCTGCGAGCAGCGGCCGAGTGCGACCGACATGCCGAGGGAACGGGCCCGCTCCACCAGGTCGTCGACCAACCGGGTCTTCCCGATCCCTGGCTCGCCCACCACCTGGGCCGCCGTGAAGTGGCCCTGCCGGGTGCGGTCCAGCAGCCCCGCGAGGCGCTCGCGCTCGTGGTCGCGACCCACCAGCCCGGACAGGTCGAGGTGTCCCGTGGGGGCGCCGGACGTGGGGGCGGCGGCCTGCCGCGCGGCGGGCAGCCACTGCTGGAGTGCCGGTGACTGCTGGAGGATCGCCTGCTCCAGCGCGCGCAGCTGGGGTCCGGGGTCGAGGCCGAGCTCCTCGGCGAGCAGGTCGCGCAGCTGCCGGATCGAGTCCAGGGCGTCGGCCTGCCGCCCGGAGCGGAGCAGCGCGAGCGCGTGCAGGGCCCAGGTCTGCTCGCGCAGCGACCCCCGCGAGACGGCGACCTCGGTGGTCGCCAGGACCCCGACGTGCTCGCCCAGCGCCAGCAGACCGAGCAGCCGTGACTCCTCCGCGCCCGCGCGGAGCTGCTCGAGCGCCGCGCGCTCGGCGAGCACGTCGGGGTGACCGGGCAGGTCGGCGTACGGCTCGCCGTCCCACCAGTCGAGGGCCGACTCGATGCGTTCGACGGCGGCGGTGACCTCACCGCGGTCGGGCCACGTGGGCGCCGGGCCGGTGTCGAGCTGGCTCGCCAGCGGTGCCAGGACCCGGTCCGCGGCCCGCACCGTGACCGCGAACCTCTGGGCGTCGACGTTCTCGGGTGGCACGTGCAGGACGTAGCCGTGGTCGGTGGTCTCGAGGATCGCCCCGGCGCCCCGGGACGGCCGATCGGGCTCCAGGACCCGCCGCAGCCCCGAGATGTAGACGTGCAGGGAGCCGTGCGCTCCCCGGGGCGGGCTCCCCGCCCAGACCAGGTCCGCGAGCAGGTCGGCGGCCACGGCCCGCCCCGGCGTCAGTGCCAGCGCGGCCAGGACCGACCGCGGCTTGCGGGCGCCGAGGTCGAGCTCGGCGCCGTTCGCGTCCCGCACCCGGCAGGCACCGAGCACGGAGATCTGCACGGCGTCACGGTAGTGGGTGCGCGGCCTCCCGGGCGCTCCCGAGTGATCCAAGTCCGGCCCAAGTACGGCGCAAGCCGGCGCCCCCACGCTGGGGACACCACGACAGGAGACGACATGACCACTCACCCCCGCAGTCCCAGCGCCGGAGACCACCCGCAGATCTCGCTGCCCGGCCAGACCCACGTCGCCCACGGTCCGCACGACCAGACCGGCATGTACCTGATGCACCACGCCTTCCGGCGCGACCTGGCCGGCTTCGAGGCCGCGGTCCGGCGTACCCCCGTCGGTGACCGCGACACCTGGGCGGCCCTCGCGGACCGCTGGGCGCTCTTCGCGGAGACGCTGCACCACCATCACGCCATCGAGGACGACCACCTGTGGCCGACCATGCTGCGCTCCCTGGACACGGCCGGCGACGCCGAGGGCCGCGCCACGCTGGAGGCGATGGAGGAGGAGCACGGACGGATCGACCCTGCGCTCCGGGCCTGCGCCGAGGGGTTCGCCGCGATGCGCAGCCATCCGTGCGCGGACCACCGCAACGCCCTGGACGTCCACGTAACCGAGACCCGGGCGCTCCTGGCCGACCACCTGCGGCACGAGGAGACCGGGGCGCTGCCCCTGCTCCAGCGGACCGTGACGGTCGACGACTACGCGGCCTTCGAGGCGGCCGCCGAGAAGGGCTACCCGGTCCGGATGGTGCCCTTCCTCGTCTGCTGGGTCATGCACGGCGTCCCCGATGACCTGGCCCGGGAGTTCCTGGGCCAGGCCGGGACACCGCACCGCCTGCTGCGGCGGCTCTTCCGAGGTCGGTTCGAGCGGCGCGAGCAGCGGGCCTTCCGGTACGTCTGACGACCGGTCAGCACCGCGCTTGCGCTGGACCGGTCGTGCTGGCACTATTTACAGACCGATTGGTCAGTAAATAGCTCCGGAGGCGGGATGACCACGACCGTGCCCGAGGACGTGCTGCTGCAGCAGTTCGACGCGGTGATCGCCCGCAACGATCGGATCGAGCCCCGCGACTGGATGCCCGAGGGCTACCGCAAGACGCTGGTCCGGCAGGTCGCCCAGCACGCGCACTCCGAGATCATCGGGATGCAGCCGGAGGGCAACTGGCTCACCCGCGCGCCGTCGCTGCGGCGCAAGGCGATCCTGCTGGCCAAGGTGCAGGACGAGGCCGGGCACGGGCTCTACCTCTACTCCGCCACCGAGACCCTCGGCGTCTCCCGCGGCGAGCTGACCGAGATGCTCATCGAGGGCCGGCAGAAGTACTCCTCGATCTTCAACTACCCGACGCTGTCCTTCGCCGACGTGGGCACGATCGGCTGGCTGGTCGACGGCGCGGCGATCTGCAACCAGGTCCCGCTCTGCCGGACGTCGTACGGCCCGTACGGCCGGGCGATGATCCGGATCTGCAAGGAGGAGTCCTTCCACCAGCGCCAGGGCTACGAGCTGCTGATGACGATGATGCGGGGCACCGACGAGCAGCGGGCGATGGTGCAGGAGTCGGTGGACCGGTTCTGGTGGCCGGCGCTGATGATGTTCGGCCCGCCCGACGCCGACTCCCCCAACACCGCCCAGTCGATGGCGTGGGGCATCAAGCGCAACACCAACGACGACCTGCGCCAGCGGTTCGTCGACATGACCGTGCCGCAGGCCGAGGCGCTCGGCGTGACGCTCCCCGACCCGGAGCTCCGCTGGAACGAGGAGCGCGGCGCGCACGACTTCGGCCAGCCGGACTGGGACGAGTTCATGCAGGTGGTCCAGGGCAACGGACCGTGCAACCGGCAGCGGATCGCGCACCGGCGGCGGGCGCACGAGGACGGCGCCTGGGTGAGGGACGCCGCGACTGCGTTCGCCGCGAGGGGGACGTCATGAGCGAGTGGCCGCTCTACGAGGTGTTCGTGCGCGGCAAGCGCGGGCTCAACCACGTGCACGTCGGGTCGCTGCACGCGGCCGACGACGCGATGGCGCTGCACAACGCCCGCGACGTCTACACCCGGCGCAACGAGGGCGTCTCGATCTGGGTGGTCCGCGCCGACGCCATCGCGGCCTCGAGCCCGGACGAGAAGGACCCGCTCTTCGCGCCGGCGGGCGACAAGGTCTACCGGCACCCGACCTTCTACTCCATCCCCGACGACGTCCCCCACATGTGACGGCGACCGTGACTGACCACGACAACGCGTACGCCGACCTGCTCGGCAGCGACGACGCGCACTGGGCCTTCGGGCACCTGCCAGAGATCCAGCAGGGCGAGGATCCGCTGGCGGGCGTCGACACCACGGTCCCCGCGGGGCTCGACCCGGCCGGGCTGGCGGCGTACTGCCTGTTCCTCGGGGACGACGCCTTGGTGATGTCCCACCGGCTCTCGGAGTGGTGCAGCAACGCCCCGGACCTCGAGGACGACATCGCGCTGGCCAACATCGCCCTCGACCTGCTCGGCCAGGCCCGGCTGCTGCTGTCCCGGGCCGCGGCCGCCGACCCGTCGGTCGTCCCGGCGCTGCCGGAGGGCTCGCCGGTGCCGGCCGAGGACGCGCTGGCGTTCTTCCGCGAGGCTCGCGACTTCCGCAACGTCCGGCTGGTCGAGGTGCCGCACGGCGACTTCGGGCACCTGGTCGCCAGGCTGCTGCTCTTCGCGACGGCCAGGCTGGCGGCCTTCGAGCGGCTGACCGCCCACGCCGATCCCGTCCTGTCGGCGATCGCGGCCAAGGGGGTCAAGGAGCTCGCCTACCACCGGGACTACGCCGCCCGCTGGTTCGTGACGCTGGCGCAGGGCACCGACGAGTCCCGGCGCCGGCTGCTCGCCGGTCTCACGGAGGTCTGGCCGTTGCAGGCCGAGCTGGTCGCGACCTACGACGTGGCCGCGGAGACCGGCGTCGTCCTGGACGAGGTCCTCGCGGCGGCCGGGGTGGACCGTCCCGCGGTCGGCCCGATGTCGGGTCACGGGCACACCGAGGCCCTGTCCCGGATGCTCGCCGAGATGCAGGTCGTCGCCCGCGCCCACCCGCTGGGGACCTGGTGAACGCCTACGCGGTGGCCGCCGCGGTCACCGACCCGGAGATGCCGATGCTGACCCTCGAGGACCTCGGGGTCCTGCGCGACGTGCGGGCGGAGGGGAGCGAGGTCGTCGTCACGATCACGCCGACCTACTCCGGCTGCCCGGCCATGGCGACCATGCGCGACGACCTCGTGCACCGCCTGTCCGAGGCCGGGTACGCCGCGCGCGTCCGCGTCTCGCTGACGCCCGCCTGGTCGAGCGACTGGATCACCGAGCGCGGGCGCGCGGCACTGCGGGCGCACGGCCTCTCGGCCCCCGGCCCGGCGCCGCGGCACGACGGCCCGGTCGCACTCAACCTGCTGCCGACCCGGCGCGACGCCACCTGCCCTCGGTGCGGGTCGGCGCAGGTGGAGCTCACCTCGGAGTTCGGCCCCACCGCCTGCACCGCGCTCTACCGCTGCACCGGCTGTCTCGAGCCGTTCGAGCACGTGAAGGAGCACTAGTGGCCTTCCACACCCTCACCGTCGCCGAGGTCGAGGAGCTCACCGACGACGCGGTCGCGGTCACCTTCGAGGTGCCCGACGACCTCCGCGACGAGTTCGCGTTCGTCCCCGGCCAGTCCGTGACCCTGCGGCGCACGGTCGACGGCCGTGAGGAGCGACGCCAGTACTCGATCAGCGCCCCGGTCGGGTCGTCGCCCCGGGTCGGCGTCCGGGAGATCCCGGACGGGCTGTTCTCCCGGTGGCTGGTCCGGGAGGTCCGCCCGGGCGACACCGTGGAGGTCCAGTCGCCGGGTGGCCGGTTCTGCCCCGACCCGGCCCTGCTCGAGGGCGGCCGGCACCTGTGCGTCGCGGCCGGCTCGGGCATCACGCCGATGCTGTCGGTGGCGGCGACCGTGCTGGGGAACGACGGCGAGGTCACGCTGCTCTACGGCAACCGGACCACCGGGTCGGTGATGTTCGCCGAGGAGCTGGCCGACCTGAAGAACCGCTACGGGCCCGCGCTCCAGCTCGTGCACGTCCTGTCCCGTGAGCCCCGCGACGTCGAGCTGTTCTCGGGCCGCCTCGACGCCGACCGGCTGCACCGGCTGCTCACCGTGCTGGCCCCCGCGGCGACGTTCGACCACGTCTGGATCTGCGGGCCGCACGCGATGCTCGAGGATGCCCGCACCGTGCTCGCCGACCTCGGTGTCCCGGCCGACCGGGTGCACTTCGAGCTGTTCTACGTCCACGCACCCCCGCCCGAGCTGCACCGGGCCGAGGCCCGGGTGACGGGCGAGACCACGGAGGTGACCGTCGTCCTCGACGGGCTGACGACCACGGCACCGCTCCCCCGGGACCTGCCGATCCTCGACGGGGCACAGGCGTCGCGTTCGGACCTCCCGTTCGCCTGCAAGGGCGGGGTCTGCGGCACCTGCCGGGCCAAGGTCACCGAGGGCATGGTCGACATGCGTCGCAACTACGCGCTCGAGCCGGCCGAGGTCGAGGCCGGCTTCGTGCTGACCTGCCAGTCCTACCCCCTCGCCGACCCGGTCACCGTGGACTTCGACGCATGAGCGGGGCACCGTGAGCCGGGCACTGAGGGTCGAGGACATGTGGGCGGCTGACGCGGCCAGCCGCGCGCTCGGCATGACGCTCGTCGAGGTCGCGGAGGGCCGCGCGGTCGTCCGGATGACCGTGCGCGACGACATGCTCAACGGGCACGGCACGGCGCACGGCGGTCTCGTCGCCACGCTGGCCGACAGCGCGTTCGCGGTGGCCTGCAACTCGCACGGCGTCGCCGCCGTGGCCTCCGGCTTCGAGGTCACCTTCCTGCGCCCGGCTCACGTCGGTGACGTCCTGGTCGCCACGGCGCAGGAGCGGTCGCTCACCGCGCGGACCGGGATCTGCGACGTGACCGTCCGCCGCCCCGACGGCGAGGTGGTCGCCGAGTTCCGCGGCCGCAGCCGGCAGCTGCCGCCCCGCACGCCCTAGGAGCCATCGGGTACCAAGGACGCATGCAGACACGACGCCTCGGCGACCGGACCGTCAGCGCGATCGGGCTCGGCGGCATGCCGATGTCGGTGCGCCCCGTCAACGACGAGGAGCAGGGCATCGCGACCATCCGCACCGCCGTGGAGAACGGCGTCACGCTGATCGACACCGCCGACGCCTACTGTCGTGACGAGAGCGAGTTCGGTCACAACGAGGTGCTGATCGCGAAGGCCCTCGCCCAGGCCGGCGCGGGACCCGACGACGTGCTGGTCGCGACCAAGGGCGGCCACACCCGCACGGGGACCGCGTGGACGCTCGACGGCCGGCCCGAGTACCTGCGGGAGGCCTGCGTCGCCTCCGCCCGGCGGCTCGGCGTCGAGCAGATCGGCCTCTACCAGTTCCACCGGCCCGACCCCGCCGTTCCCTATGCCGACAGCATCGGTGGCCTCAAGGCGCTGCTGGACGAGGGCCTGATCGCCACCGCGGGCATCTCCAACGCCGACCCCGAGCAGATCCGCCTGGCCCACGAGATCCTCGGCGCCGGCCTGGTGTCGGTCCAGAACCAGTACTCACCGTCGTTCCGCTCCTCCGAGCCCGAGATCGACGTGTGTGACGAGCTGGGGCTGGCGTTCCTGCCGTGGAGCCCACTCGGCGGGATGGGCGGCGCGGCCGGCCTCGGCGACGACTTCGCGGTGTTCGGCAAGGTCGCCGCCAAGCACGGCGTGAGCCCGCAGCAGGTCGCCCTCGCCTGGGAGCTGGCCCGCTCCGGCAACGTGGTCCCGATCCCCGGCGCGAGCCGCCCGGAGTCGGTCACCGACTCGGTCGCGGCCGTCCATCTGCAGCTCGACGACGAGGACCTGGCTCAGCTCGCCTCCGCCTGACGCAGGTCAGGACGACGTCGCGAGGTCCCTGCTCGCCACGCCGTTGCTGGCCGGGTGGATCGTGACCTGGTCGTCCTCGGGCTCGGGGTGACCCGTCGCGACCTCGACCCGGTTGCGCCCCAGCCGCTTCGCGACGTAGAGGGCGGCATCCGCGAGGCGCTCCAGGCGCTCGGGGCTGAGGGCGTGCTCGGGGTAGGCGGCCACCCCGAGGCTGGCGGTGATCTCGACGTCGACACCGGGGACGACGACGTCCGCGATCGCCTTGCGGAGCTTCTCGGCGACGGCGGCGCCGCCGGCCGCGTCGGTGTCCGGCAGGATCACTGCGAACTCCTCGCCGCCGTTGCGGCCCGCGAAGTCCCCCTCCCGCATCGTCGCCCGCATGACCGTCCCCACGCTGGCGAGCACCTGGTCGCCGGCCGGATGGCCGAACCGGTCGTTGAGCGACTTGAAGTGGTCGAGGTCGAGCATCACGACCGCCATCGGGTTGGCCGACCGGGAGGACTGGGCGAACATCCGCTTGAGGTTGTCGGCCACGGATCGCTTGTTGGGCAGCCCGGTCAAGGCGTCCGTGGAGGCCCTGAGCTGGGCGATCGCGAGGTTGCGCAGGTTGGCCAGCACCGGCGCCGCCTGCGCGACCGAGTCGCGGACCATCCGGCGCTGTCGTGGATCGGCGCGGTGCGGGGTGCTGACCAGCACCGACCCGATCACCTCGCCGCCCACCGTCAGCGGGCGGCACGTGGAGAAGGCCGCACAGGGAGAGCAGACGTCGCAGGTGATCAGACCCGGCTCGCGGGCGTCCTCGTCATGGGCACGCGCGGAGCGGATCGCGAGGCAGGACCGGGGCTCGGCTGCCTCCAGTCGCTCGGCCAGCGCCGGGTCGTCCGAGAGGTCGGTCATCGCCTCGAGCCGGTTCGCGCTGTTGTTGCGGTTGAGGATCGCGACGGCCCCGTCGGGGACGACGCGGAGCAGACGGCGTTGGAGCAGCCCGTGCGCACCCTCCTCGGTCTCGGTCAGCTGCAGCGTGTCCGCGAACTCGGCCTGGTCCTTCATCGGCTCGATCTCGCGCCGCATCCGCTGGTTGCCGACGAAGCCCAGCCCCGCCAGGAGGGCCAACGTCAGACCCGCGGTCCCGATGAGCTGCCACTTGACGCCGTCCACGGCGTCGGACGTCGCCTGGTTGCGCAACCCCGCGTCGGCCGCCTCACTCCTCACCATGGCCTCGGCGTCCCGGTTGAACGTCTCGTACTGCTGGCGCAGCTCCTCGATGAGCTCGGTGTTCTCGGGACTGGTCAGGCCGGGGTCGGTGAGCAAGGCACGCATCGCCGTCCAGCCGTTGACCAGCCGGGCCACCCGCTCGCGTTCGCCGCCGTCCTCGGTCTCGATCCGGCGCAGGTCGACGAGCAGCGCCTCGACCCGCGGGATCTGCTCCTGGTAGAGCTCGGCAGACATCGACGAGTTGAACTCGACCAGGGCCAGGGTGCGACCCGTGACGAACGCCCGGTCGACGGCCAGTGCGAACTGGGCGGCCAGCGTGGCGTGGGCCACCTCGTCGGTGTTGATCGCATCGGACTCCGCAGCGGTGTTGTTGAGCCCGGCGACCGCGATGCCCGTCATCGTCGCCAGGCCCAACGAGGCCGCGAGGACGATGCCGGCGACGACCGTAGAGCTACGGGAGAAGAGCGTGAGCATCGCACCTCACCTGGACCGAGACGCCTCGCACGGAGGCCACTACCCCCACCGTACGGAGCCGTCGTGGCCCCCGCTGCGGTTTGGCGCAACTCATCCCGCGCGGGGCCGGCCCGCGGTCAGCGGTGCAGACCGTCGAAGGCCAGGGTCGCGATCGCGTCGGCGAGCTCGGTCCCGCCGACCCCGCGGCCGGGCCGGTACCACTCCACCAGGGAGTTGACCATCCCGAACAGCAGCCGGCTCACGAGGTCCGGGCGCAGGTCCGAGCGCAGCGTGCCCTCCTCGACGGCCGCCTGAACCAGCGCGGCGAGCCGCGCGTCGACGTGCCGCCGCCGGCTCAGGGCCCGGACCTCGACCTCGCTGTTGCCCCGCACCCGCAGCAGCAGGGTCACCGCGGGCTGGTGGGCCACCAGGACCTCGACGCTCTGCCGGACGACCGACCGCAGCCGTTCGTACGCCGACGCCGTCGACATCGCCTCGGCGAGAGTGATCGCGGCCTCGAGCCCCTCGAGCGCCTCGTCGAGGGCCTGGGAGAGCAGGTGCGCCTTGCTGGGCACGTGGTGGTAGATCGCCGACTTGGTCACCCCGAGCTCGGCCGCCAGGTCACCCATGCTGGTGCCGTCGTAGCCCTGGCGGTTGAACAGGTCGATGGCGATGCGCAGCACGGCCGCCTGGTCGTGGCCGGGCCGGCCACGGCGGGGGACGTCGGCCTCCGTCATGCCGCCCAGTCCACCACGCTGACGACGTGGTCACCGCTGAGTCCTTTGAGCTGAACCTGACGCCGCTCGGTCAGCACGACGTCGTCGCAGTCCTCGACGGCCTCCGCCACGCTCTCGCTGACCAGGATCTCGCCGCCCGAGGCGAGCGCCGCGACCCGGGCGGCCTGGGCGACGTTGCGGCCGAAGATGTCGTTGTCGCGGTGGACGACGTCGCCGTGGTGGATGCCGATCCGGACCAGCACGACGGCCTTGCCCCTGCGGCTGCCCTTGTCGAAGGCGCGCTGGACCGCGACCGCGCACCGCACTGCGTCCTCAGGGGTCGGGAAGGCGACCATGAAGCCGTCACCCTGGGTCTTCACCACCCGACCGTGGTGCCGGTCGACCGCCGAGCGCACGACCGAGTCGTGTCGCGCCAGCAGCCTGACCCACTCCCGGTCACCGAGCCGCTCGTTGAGCTCGGTCGAGCCCTCGATGTCGGAGAACAGGATGGAGATGCCGCCGTCGGGTCCGGCCATCGCCACCAGCGCCGGCCGCTCGACCTGCGCCCAGCCGGCCAGGTCCTCGATCGAGCTGCGGATGGCGCCACCGAACCCCTTCTCCCGGACCAGGTTGGCGGTCTCCCACACCCCTTTGACGAGCTCGTCGGGCTTCGGGACCAGCCGCTTGGGCGGACGCCGCTTGCCCGTCGTGTCGAGCGCGGCGGCGAGCTTGGCCCGTAGCAGCCGCTGCGTGCGCCGTCCCTTGAGCCACAGGCCGGTGAGCACCAGCAGCAGGGCACCCTCGACCGACACCGCGACGATGAAGACCGCGAGCGCCGTGTTCCCCACGAGCACATGTTCCCAGCGGCGGGCTCGCGCCGGGTACTGGCCCGGGGTCGGTGGGACCGAGTACCCCAGGGTGTGCCCTGGTGCCCGCCGGACGTATCGACCCGCACGTACGGTGACCTCGGAGGGAGGCGCTCGTGGATGCACCGGACGGAGGCGAGCTCTGGCGCCTGGCGCTCGAGCACTCGCCGGTCGGCATGACCCTGGTCGGGCTCGACGGCCGGCTGCTCGTCGTCAACCGCGCGCTGTGCGACATGCTCGGCTACGACCCCGAGACCCTCACCACCAAAGGGTTCCAGGAGCTCACCCACCCCGACGACCTCGACAACGACCTCGAGCTCTTCGGTCAAGCCGTGGCGGGAGACATCGACTCCTACCGGCTCACCAAGCGCTACCTGCACGCGGACGGCCGGATCGTCTGGGGTGACCTCTCGGTCGCCCTGGTCAGGCAGGCGGACGGCTCGCCGCTCCACTTCATCTCGCAGATCCTCGACATCACCGAGCTCGAGGCCGAGCGGCGCACCCTCGAGGCGATCTTCGAGACCGTCAACGTCGGGTTGTTGCTGATCGACAAGGAGGGGCGGTACCGGCGGATGAACCGGCGGCACCAGGACTACATGC
The DNA here is from genome assembly GCF_016462705.1 of Nocardioides sp. GTDB lineage: Bacteria > Actinomycetota > Actinomycetes > Propionibacteriales > Nocardioidaceae > Nocardioides. The sequence continues at coordinate 15,633 of NZ_JAEMSS010000001.1, forward strand.
GGGTGACCTTCCCTGACGGGCACGACGGCGCCGCAGGCCAGCTCGGCCACGTGTACTTCCCCGACGGCAGCACCCCGATGGGGCGCGAGGACATGCCCTCCTTCCGGGCGGTCCAGGGTGAGGAGTTCGACGGTCTCTGGTACTGGGTGGGTCGTGACCCGGCCACCCGCTCCGCGCTCTCCACCTCGGCCCGCACCGTCCGGGACCCCTCGGGGGAGATGACCGGGGCCGTGCTCGCCTACCAGGACATCACCGACCTGATGCGCGCCCTCCAGGTCAAGGACGAGTTCGTCGCCTCGGTCTCCCACGAGCTGCGCACCCCACTCACCTCGGTGCTCGGCTACCTGGAGCTCCTCCGGAGCCGCGACGACCTCCCCGAGGCGGTCCAGACCCAGCTGGACGTCATCCACCGCAACGCCGGGAGCCTCCAGCTGCTGGTCTCGGACCTCCTCGACGTCGCCCAGGCCCGGGAGGGCGGACTCGAGCTGCACCGCGGGGCGGTCGACCTGGCCGAGCTCGTCCGGGAGACCCTGGACGCCGCGGCCCCGCAAGCGGACAACGCCGGGCTCGACCTGTCCGCCGAGCTCCCTGCGTCGCTGGTCACCCATGTCGACGGCCCCCGGGTCCGGCAGGTCATCGAGAACCTCGTGTCCAACGCGCTCAAGTACACCGAACCCGGCGGTTCGGTGACGGTCGGCCTGCACCGCGACGGGCACGGTGCGGGTGACGGCGACGCTGTCCTCACCGTCTGCGACACCGGGATCGGCATGACACCGCAGGAGCTCGAGCACGTCTGCACCCGCTTCTTCCGGGGCGAGGGGGCACTGCGCCGCGAGATCCCCGGGACCGGTCTGGGACTCAACATCGTGTCGTCGATCGTGAACGCCCACGGGGGCCGCCTCTCGGTCGAGAGCGACCCGGCCCGCGGGAGCCGCTTCACCGTACGACTGCCGGACGACGGTCCGGCACCGGCGTCGTAGGACGACCTGGGCGCGGGTCCTGCCGTGCGGTTGGATGAGCGGGTGAGCGACGGACGGTTCAGCGCAGACGAGATCACCGCGGCGTACGCCGCCATGCACGAGCGGGTGCAGGAACACGCGACGTCGGGCAACTGGGACGACTTCGCCCTCAACTTCACGCAGGACGCGGAGTACGTCGAGCACGCCTTCGGCACCTTCCGCGGCCGCGACGAGATCCGCGAGTGGTCGGTGCGGACGATGACGTCCTTCCCGGGCGGGATCATGACCGGCTTCCCGCTCGCGTGGTCCGTCGTGGACGTCCCGACCTCGCGGCTGATCTGCGAGGTGCGCAACCTGATGCCCGACCCGGGCGACGGCTCGCACCACGAGGAGTCCAACCTGACGATCATGACCTACGCGGGCGACGGGCTCTTCAGCCGCGAGGAGGACATCTACAACCCGCTGCGGTTCATGAAGATGTCGATGCGGTGGGCCCGGATCGCAAAGGCGCACGGCAACCTGTCCGAGGAGGGCAAGGCGTACGTCGCTCAGTTCGGCGGCTGACGTTGTCGTCGTCTGTCAGGCTCGCCCCATGAGAGGTGCGGCCAAGCGGGTCCTGCTCGAGGTGGTGGGCTGGGTGCTCGTGCTCGCCGGGATCGCCGCGCTCGTCCTGCCCGGACCGGGCCTGCTCCTCCTGGCCGCGGGCCTGTTCGTGCTGAGCCAGCAGTACGAGTGGGCCGAGCGGCGCGTCGACCCGATCCTCGACCGGGCGCTGATCAGTGCCGCGATGGGCGTCGAGTCGATCTGGAAGGTCGCCCTGTCCGTGCTGTTCGCGCTGGGTCTCGGCGCCTGCGGCGTGCTGTGGATCGCCTCGCCCCCCGCCCCGGGCTGGTGGCCGTTGAGCGACGGCTGGTGGCTGCCCGGCGGGCTGCCGACCGGGATCACCCAGGTCGCCTCGGCGGTCATCGCGCTGGGCCTGATCGTGTGGAGCTACCGGCGCTACCACGGCCACCCGGAGCGGGTGACCGAGCTCAAGCAGCGGGCCGCCGTCCGGGCCGAGGCGGACGCCTGAGGTTCAGCGAGCCCGGGCGCTCTCGACCAGCTCGCTGAGCTCGGCGACGACCTCGTCGAGCGGGTCGGACGTCCGCGACGCCCGGGCCAGCGCGACCGCTCCCTCGGTGGCCGCGACCACGGTGCGGGCCAGCCGCCCGGCCCGCTTGGCCGGTACGCCGGAGTCGCGCAGCGCCCTGGTGAGCGCCCGGTGCCAGTCGGCGAACACCTCGCGGGCGACCTCCTGGTGCCGCGGGTCGGTGGCCACCGCCGCCGCGGCGACCGGGCAGCCGGCGGCGTACTCACTCGCCTCGAGCACCCGCCGCCACCGGTCGGCGAAGACCTGGAGCACGGTGTCGGTGCCCTGCGTGCGGGCGTCCTCGATGAGCTGGGTGACCTGGGCCCCGACCAGCCGGACCGCCTCGTCGACGAGCTGCGCCTTGCCGCCGGGGAAGTGGTGGTAGGTCGAGCCGAGCGGGACCCCCGCCTGGATCGCCAGCTCGCGCAGGCTCATCGCGTCCACGCCACCCGCGGCGATCACCTTGGCGGCGCCCACGACCATCCGGCGCCGGGTGTCGGTACGCCGCCCGGTGGGTGCGTTGGTGTCGGTGGTCACGGCAGAAGTCTATTGCCACCACTATGACAGTCGTCATAACCTGCTCGTCATGACGATCTATGACACTCGTAATAATCTGGTCGAGCCGCGGTCCTCGACAGTCGTGGCCGACGACGGGCGCGAGCTGCGGGCCACCCGCTTCGAGCCGGTGGTGGGCGGCGAGGACGCCCGCGGAGCCGTCGTCCTCGTCCCCGCGATGGCCACCCCGGCCCGGTTCTACGCGGCGTTCGCCACCTGGCTCGCGGAGTCCGGGTTCCACGTGCTCACGTTCGACTACCGAGGCACGGGCAGCGTCGCGGAGATGAAGGCCGAGCGCGGTGACGTGCTCCGGTGGGCGGGCGACGCGGCCAGTGCGCTGGAGTCGCTGCTGGACGAGGACCTCGGTCTCCCGGTCACCTGGATCGGCCACAGCCTCGGCGGGCAGCTGCTGCCGTTCGCCCGGCACGACCTGCTCGACCGGGCCCTGCTGGTCGCGGCCGGCTCCGGCTACTGGCGCTACAACCAGCCGTCCATCCGCTGGCGGGCCCCGCTGCTCTTCCGGGTGGTCGGGCCGCTGGTGATGCGCGCGGCGGGCTACTTCCCGGGCCGTCGCCTCGGTCTCCTGGGCGACGCGCCGTCGGCGGCGATGCGGCAGTGGTCCCGCTGGTGCCTGAGTCCTGACTACTACGGCGTCGACGTCCCTGACCTCGGCGCCCGGCTCGCCGAGCTCGACCTGCCGATCGCCGCCCTGTCCTTCACCGACGACGAGCTGCTCAGCGCGCGGAGCCACCAGGCCCTCGAGGAGATGTACGCCGCCGCGCCGGTCGAGCCGCACCGGCTCGCACCCTCGGACCTCGGCGTGGACCGGATCGGGCACCACGGCTTCTTCCGGGCCAACATGCGGCCGGCGTGGGACCAGACCGTGCTGCCGCTCCTCGCGACCCGCTAGGTCGCGAGGTTCGGTCGGAGGGTTCGGTCGGTCCCCGGTCATAGGGTCGGGGACCGATGGCCCTGCACCTCCACCGCGCCCCGCGCACCGACCTGCTCGCCGACGCCCTCGGCGAGCTGCTGTCGACCCCGCTGGCCGACCCGTTCGCCACCGAGCTGGTGCTGGTGCCGGCGCGCGGGGTGGAGCGGTGGCTGTCCCAGCGGCTCTCGCACCGGCTCGGTGCCTCGGGTCCGGCCGGGGGCGACGGTGTCTGCGCCGGCGTGGAGTTCCGGTTCCCGCGCTCGCTGGTCGCCGAGCTCACCGGCACCCGCGACGAGGACCCGTGGGCACCGGACGCCCTGGCCTGGCCGCTGCTGTCCGTGCTGGACACCTGCCTGGACGAGCCGTGGGCCGCCACGCTGGCCGCCCACCTCGGTCACCGCGACACCGGCGACGAGGCCGAGTTCCGGCGCGGTCGTCGCTACGCGGTGGCGCGCCGCCTGGCCGGCCTGTTCGCGTCGTACGCCGCCCAGCGGCCGCAGCTGCTGGTCGACTGGTCCGCGGGCGACCCCACCGACGGGCTCGGCCACGCGCTCGACGCCGACCTGGCCTGGCAGCCCCCGTTGTGGCGGGCGCTCACCGCCGCGGTGGACGCACCGGTCCCGGCCGACCGGCACGCCGAGACGCTGGCCCGACTGGCGACCGGACCCAGCGACCTGCCGCCCCGGGTCTCGATGTTCGGCCACACCCGGATGCCGGCCACCGAGATCGAGCTGCTCCGGGCCCTCGCCACCCATCACGACCTGCACCTGTGGCTGCCGCACCCCAGCGACGACCTCTGGCGCCGCCTGGCCGACCTCGACGCACCCGCCCCGCGCCGGGACGACGTCAGCCACCGACGGGTCCGGCACCCGCTGCTGGCCTCGCTCGGCCGGGACCAGCGCGAGCTGCAGCGGAGCCTGGGTGGCGGGTGCGAGACGGACGAGGAGGTCGCCGCACCGGACCTGCCGGACACGCTCCTCGGCCGGCTCCAGTCCGACCTGCGCGCCGACGCCGTCCGGCCCGAGGGCCGACACCACGACCCCGCCGACCACTCGGTGCAGGTGCACCGCTGCCACGGCCCGGCTCGGCAGGTGCAGGTGCTGCGCGAGGTGCTGCTCGGGCTGCTCCAGGACGACCCGACACTGGAGCCGCGCGACATCCTGGTGATGTGCCCCGACATCGAGGCCTACGCACCGCTCATCACCGCGGCGTTCGGCCTCGGTGACGTCGTCGAGGGCGGTCACCCGGCGCACCGCCTGCGGGTCCAGCTCGCCGACCGTGCGCTCTCCAGCACCAACCCCCTCCTCGGTGTCGCGGCCCAGCTGCTCGACCTGGCGGGCAGCCGGGCCACCGCCAGCGCGGTCCTCGACCTGGCGCAGAGCCCCACGGTGCGCCGCCGGTTCGGCTTCGTGGACGACGACCTCGACGCGCTCAGCGCCTGGGTCCGCGAGTCGGGCGTCCGCTGGGGCTTCGACGCCGAGCACCGCGAGCCGTTCGGGGTCCGCTACCTCCAGAACACCTGGCGCTTCGGCGTCGACCGGGTCCTCACCGGGGTGGCCATGTCCGACGACTCCCGGGCCTGGCTCGGCACCGCGCTCCCGCTGGACGACGTCGGCAGCAACCGGGTCGAGCTCGCGGGCCGGTTCGCCGAGTACGTCGAGCGACTGGTGGCCGCGACCGACGCGCTCATCGGCACCCGGCCGCTGTCGGCGTGGCTGGCCGGGCTGGTCGACGGCGTGCTCGCGCTCACCCGGGTCGACCGGGCCGACCAGTGGCAGGTCGGGCAGATGCAGCGCGAGCTGGCCCGGGTCGAGGTCGACGCCGGCGAGCGCGGCGCCAGCCCGCTGCGGCTCACCGACGTGCGGGCGATGCTCCGGGACCACCTGCAGGGCCGCCCGACGCGCGCCAACTTCCGGGCCGGCAGCCTCACGGTGTGCACCATGGTCCCGATGCGCTCGGTGCCGCACCGGGTCGTCTGCCTGCTCGGGCTGGACGACGGGATCTTCCCCCGCCAGCGGATCGTCGACGGCGACGACGCCCTGGCCCGCACACCCGTCACCGGAGAGCGGGACATCCGTTCCGAGGACCGGCAGCTCCTCCTCGACGCCATCGGCGCGGCCACCGAGCACCTGGTGGTCACCTACACCGGCGCCGACCCGCACAGCGGGCAGGACCGGCCGCCCGCCGTACCGCTCGGGGAGCTGCTCGACGCACTCGACCGCACCACGCAGGCCCCCGTCCGCGCGCACGTCGTGGTCAAGCACCCGCTCCAGGGCTACGACCTGCGCAACGTCGAGCCCGGCCGGCTGGGCACCCCCACGCCGTTCACGTTCGACCAGCAGATGCTCGACGCGGCGACCGCCGCGACCGGCCCGCGCCCGGCCCCCCCGCCGTTCCTGCTGGCCCCGCTGTCGGCACCCGTGTCCCGCACGGACGGCGACGGGGACCTCGCCCTCGACGATCTGCTCACGTTCTTCCGTGACCCGGTCAAGGGCTTCTTCCGGGCCCTCGACCTGACCCTCCCGTGGGACGTCGACGGGATCAGCGACGCGATGCCCGTCGAGATCGACCAGCTCGAGACCTGGGGCGTGGGCGACCGGATGCTCGACGACATGCTGCGCGGCATCCACCCCGACACCGCCCGCGAGATCGAGTGGCGTCGCGGTGCGCTGCCGCCGGGCCAGCTGGGCTGGCGCAAGGCCACCGAGGTGCGGGAGACCGCGATGAACCTCGCCGTCGCCGCGCTCACGCACCGGCAGGTCGCCCCCAAGGCCCACGACGTCGACATCACGCTGCCGGGTGGGCGGCGGCTGACCGGCACGGTCACCCCCGTCTACGGCGACCGGCTGGTCGCGGTCGGCTACTCGCGGCTCGACGGCAAGCACCTGCTCCAGTCGTGGGTGCGGCTGCTCGCCCTCGCGGCGGGCCACCCCGACCACAACTGGACCGCGCTCACCATCGGCCGTTCGCCGCGAGGCACCACGGCTGCCCAGCGGCTGCTCGGGCCGACCTCCGAGGCGCCACTGACGCTCCTGTCCGCCCTCGTCGGGCTCTACGACGAGGGCCGCCAGGCACCCCTCCAGCTGCCGCTCAAGACGTCGTTCGCCTGGGCCACCGCGGCCCGCCAGGGCCAGGACCCCCAGCCCGAGGCCGTCAAGAAGTGGAAGTCGGGCCGCTACCCGGGTGAGGCCGCCGACCCCGCTCACGTCCGGGTCTGGGGCGAGCACGCCGACCTCGCCGACCTCACCGACCTCCCCGCGCTCGCAGAGCGGCTCTGGTTCCCGCTGCTGGACAGCGAACGGGGGCCGTTATGACCGTGGCTCCCACCACCGGGTCCTTCGAGCTGCTCGCGCCTCTGCCGACCGGCCCCACCACGACCGTCCTCGAGGCCAGCGCGGGCACGGGCAAGACCTACGCCCTCGCCGCGCTGGTCACCCGCTACGTCGCCGAGGGCCGGGCCCTGCTCGACGACATGCTGCTCATCACCTTCAGCCGCTCCGCCAGCCAGGAGCTGCGCGAACGGGTGCGCGACCAGCTCGTCCGCGCCGCCGAGGCGCTCGACGACCCCGCGCTCGCCGACGACGACCTGCTGGTCCACCTCGTCACCGGGACCTCCGACGAGCTCGACCTGCGGCGGCTCCGGCTGCGTGACGCCCTCGCCGGCTTCGACGCCGCGACGATCGCCACGACCCACCAGTTCTGCCAGCTGGTCCTGCGCTCCCTCGGCGTGGCCGGCGACACCGATGCGGGGGTCACCCTGGTCGAGAACCTCGACGAGCTCGTGGGTGAGATCGTCGACGACCTCTACCTGCAGCGGTTCGGTGACGAGCGGGACACCCCGGTGATGACCCGGGCGCAGGCGCTCGAGCTGGCCCACGACGTGGTGCGCAACCCGCGCACCCGGCTGACACCGGTCGATCCGCCACCGGACACCAAGGCCGCCGTCCGCCGCGGCTTCGCGGACGACGTGGTGCGCGAGCTCGAGCGGCGCAAGCGGCTGCTGGGCATCCTCGGCTTCGACGACCTGCTCTCCCGGCTCGCGGTCGCCCTGGAGGCCGACGACGCCCCGGCCCGCGACCGGATGCGGCAGCGCTGGTCGATCGTGATGGTCGACGAGTTCCAGGACACCGACCCGGTGCAGTGGGAGGTCATCGAGCGGGCCTTCGTGGGCCAGGTGACGCTGGTCCTGATCGGCGACCCCAAGCAGGCGATCTACGCCTTCCGCGGCGGCGACGTCGTCACCTACCTCCGGGCCCGCGACCGCGCCGACGCGCTGCTCTCCCTCGACACCAACTACCGCAGCGACGCCCCGTTGGTGCAGCGCCTGCTCCGCGTGCTCGGCGGGGCGGCCCTGGGCCACGACGACATCGTCGTGCGCGAGGTCACCGCCGAACGGAAGGAGCACCGGCTGGCCGGGGCTCCGCACAACGACCCCTTCCGGCTGCGCGTGGTCGGACGCGACTCGTTCCCGGGCGTCAGCAGGACCCGGACGATCCCGATGGACGACCTGCGGCCGTTCATCGCCCGGGACCTGGCCGCCGACGTCAAGGCCCTGCTGGCCTCCGACGCGACGTACGACGGACGGCCGGTCCGGGCCCGCGACGTGGCCGTCATCGTGGAGAGCCACCGCGACGCCCGGGCCTGCCGCGACGCGCTCGCCGCGGCCGGCGTACCGGCCGTCTACACCGGCGACACCGACGTGTTCGCCTCCCAGGCGGCCGCCGACTGGCAGTGCCTGCTCGAGGCGTTCGAGCAGCCCGGCCGCAGCGGGCTGGTGCGGGCGGCCGCGACCTCCATGTTCTTCGGGCGTGACGCTGCCGACCTCGTGACCGACCCCGAGCTCACCGACACCGTGGCCGAGACCCTGCGCCGCTGGGCCGACCACGCCCGGGCCCGCGGGATCGCCGCGGTGCTCGAGGCGGCCTACGTCGCGGGCATGGCGGCCCGGGTGCTGGCCTGGCGCGGCGGGGAGCGTCATCTCACCGACGTCGAGCACCTCACCCAGCTGCTCCACGAGGTCGCCCACCGCGAGGGGCTCGGGCTGCCCGCTCTGCTGCAGTGGCTGCGGACCCAGCGCGAGGAGCGGGCGGGGGCGGCCGAGCGCAACCGCCGTCTCGACAGCGACGCCGCCGCGGTCCAGATCATGACCGTCTGGGTGAGCAAGGGCCTCCAGTACCCGCTCGTCTACCTGCCGTTCGGGTTCAACCGCAACGTCCGGATGGGCGAGGCCGTGCTCTACCACGAGCCCGACGGCACGCGGTGCCTCGACATCGGCGGTGCCGGGGGCCCCGGCTACTCCCAGGTGACGACCAAGGGCCGCGCCGAGATGGCCGGGGACGACATCCGGCTGACCTACGTCGCGCTGACCCGCGCCCAGTCACAGGTCGTCGCCTGGTGGGCGCCGTCATGGGACGAGGTCAACGGCGGGCTCTCTCGCCTCCTGCGCGGCCGCGTGCTCCACCAGGCCGAGGTGCCGGACTCCCTGCCCGGCACGGTCGACGACGCCGCCGTGCTCGAGCACCTGCGCAAGTGGGAGGCCGCCGGCGGGCCGACCCTGGAGCGAGCGCGGCCGGCGGACGACGTACCCGAGCCTCCCGCCGCCCCGACGCCGGCCGACCTCGGCGTCCGCCGCTTCGTCCGCCCGATCGACGTCGACTGGCGGCGCACGTCCTACTCGGCACTGATCCGCGCCGCCGCCGAGACCGGGGTCGGCTCCGAGCCCGAGCTGTCGGTGCGCGACGACGAGCTCGCCGACGAGCTCGCCGCCCGCCCCGGTGACGAGGCGGAGATCCCCGTCGAGCCGCCGACGGACCAGGACCAGGCCGCACTCCCGTCGCCGATGGCCGGCCTGCCGTCCGGCGCGGCGTTCGGCTCGCTGGTGCACGGCGTGCTCGAGCTGGCCGACCCGAGCACCGGCGATCTCGAGGCCCAGCTCCGGACCCACATCGAGGACCAGCGGGTGTGGTGGCCGCTCGACACCTCGACCGAGGACCTGGCGGCGGCCCTGGTCCCCCTTCACCACACGTCGCTCGGGCCCTTGGCGGAGGGTCTGACGCTCGGTCAGATCGGGCTGTCCGACCGGCTCTGCGAGCTCGACTTCGAGATCCCGCTCGCCGGCGGGGACCTGTCACCCGGTGTCGACGTGTCGCTGGCCGACGTCGGAGCCTTGCTCGACGAGCACCTCGACCCGGGCGACGTGCTGCGGCCCTACGCCGACCGGCTGCGGTCGCCCGGACTCGGCGGGCAGTCCCTGCGGGGCTACCTCTCCGGGTCGATCGACGTGGTGCTGCGGATCCCTGCCGGTGCCGGGTCGCGCTACCTGGTGGTCGACTACAAGACCAACTGGCTGGGCCCGGCCGAGGAGCCGCTCACCGCGGCGGCGTACCGGCGCGACCGGCTCGTCGAGGCCATGCTCCACTCCGACTACCCGCTCCAGGCACTGCTCTACGTCGTGGTCGTGCACCGCTACCTGCGCTGGCGGCAGCCGGGCTACGACCCCGCCGTCCACCTCGGCGGCGTGCTCTACCTCTACGTCCGCGGCATGTGCGGCCCGGGGACGCCGGAGGACGACGGCCACCCGGCCGGCGTCTTCTCGTGGCAGCCGCCCATGGCCCTGGTCACCTCGCTGTCCGACCTCCTGGACGGCCGGTCGTGACGGTGCTGACCCACGAGCTCGAGGACCCGCACGACCCGCGCCTGGCGCGCGCGGCCGACGGCCTGCTGCGGACGTTCAACGAGGCCGGCGTGCTGGACGCGTCCGACGTGCACGTCGCGCGCCGGCTGTGCGCGCTGACCGCCGAGGACGACCCGCTGGCCGCGCTCGCGGTCGCGTTCGTCGTCCGTGCGGTGCGCGGCGGCTCAGTGTGCGTCGACCTGGCGTCCGTGGCTGACGTCGAGCTCGCTGCGCTTCCCGACCTGCCGTGGCCCGACCCGGACGACTGGCACACCGCCGTCAGCGCCAGCGGGCTGGTCACCGCCGACCAGCCGGTGCTCCGGGTCCTGGACAGCGACGACACCAGGCTGCTCTACCTCGACCGCTACTGGCGCGAGGAGGAGCAGGTGCACGCCGACCTGGTGGGTCGCCCCGCCGGTGCCGACGCTCCCGACGAGACCTGGCTGGCCGGGGCGCTGGACCGGGTCTTCCCCGCCGAGGGCTACGACGAGCAGCGCGCCGCCGCGCGGGTGGCCCTCACCCGGGCGACCACCGTGCTCACCGGTGGGCCCGGCACCGGCAAGACGACGACGGTCGCCGCCCTGCTCGCCCTCTGCGCCGAGCAGGCCGACCTGGCCGGCGCCCCCCCGCTGCGGATCGCGCTGGCCGCTCCCACCGGCAAGGCGGCCGCGCGGCTGCAGCAGGCGGTCGAGCACGAGGTCTCGAAGCTCCCCCCTGCCGACCGCGCCCGGCTCGCGGGCGTCCGGGCGGTCACCCTGCACCGGCTGCTCGGCGCCCGGCCGGACACCGCGTCCCGGTTCCGGCACCACCGCGACAACCGGCTCCCCCACGACGTCGTCGTTGTCGACGAGACCTCGATGGTCTCGTTGACGATGATGGCCCGCCTCCTCGAGTCGGTCCGCGCCGGCAGCCGGCTGATCCTCGTCGGCGACCCCTTCCAGCTCGCGTCGGTCGAGGCCGGCGCCGTGCTCGCCGACCTGGTCGATGCCGTGCAGGAGCGGAGCGGGATCGGGATCGCGGCGCTGGTGACCTCGCACCGGTTCGGCGAGTCGATCGGCGGTCTCGCGGAGGCCGTCCGCCGCGGAGACGCCGACGACGCCGTCGCACTCCTCGAGGCGGGAGGCGACCACATGGCGCTCCTCGACGTGCCCGACCCGGCCGGCGCGGTCCGGGGCCTGGTGGCGCCGCACGCCCTCGCGGTCCTCCGGGCTGCCGAGGCCGGGGACGCCGAGCACGCCCTCGAGCTGCTCGAGCAGAAGCGGCTCCTGTGCGCCCACCGCGAGGGCCCCTACGGCGTCCGCCACTGGAACGCCCAGGTCGAGCGCTGGCTGGGCGAGGACACCGGGGAGCCGATCTGGTCGACCTGGTACGCCGGACGGCCGCTGCTCGTCACCGCCAACGACTACGGACTCGGCATCTACAACGGCGACGTGGGCGTGACGGTGCGGCCCCCGGAGGGCAGCCCGCGGCGCGCGCTGCGGGCCGCGATCGACGGCAGCACCGGCCGGCTGGACCTGGCCACCAGCCGGGTCGCCCAGGTCGAGACGATGCACGCGCTGACGATCCACAAGAGCCAGGGCAGCCAGGCCGACGAGGTCGTGGTGGTCCTGCCGCCGCTGGAGTCCCGGCTGCTCACCCGCGAGCTCTTCTACACCGCCATCACCCGGGCTCGCCGGCGCGTCGTCGTGGTGGGCTCCCCCGACGACGTACGCGCGGCGATCGAGCGACGCGCCGTGCGCGCGACCGGGCTGCGCCAGCGGCTGGCGGGGCCGTCCACCGACTGACCACCCCGAAACCTCCCCGTCACCCGCATCGCATAGCGTCGAGACCGTGCCCTACCTGCTGCGCGTGGAGCTCCCCGACGTCCCCGGGTCGCTGGGGCGCGTGGCGACGGCGATCGGTGAGGCCGGGGGCGACATCGAGGCGATCGAGATCGTCGAGAAACGCCACGACGAGGGCAGCGCTGTCGACGACGTGCTGCTGGAGATGCAGAGCGGCGCGATGCCGGACTCCGTGGTCTCGGCGTGCAATGCCATCGACGGCGTGCAGGTGCTCTGGATCAACAGGTACGCCGCCGGCGGCAACCTGTTCCTCGACCTGGAGGCGGTCGACGAGCTGACCGCGCACCCCGAGAAGGCGCTGGACCGCGTCATCGACCTGCTGCCCGACGTGTTCCGGGCCGACTGGGCGGTACGGGTGCACCGGACCCTCGGCGTCACCCAGCGCACGGCTGCCGCCCCCGCCGACCTGGCGTTCATCGAGCTCGACAGCGCCTCGCGCATCGACGTCGAGGGCGACGAGATCAACCTCTACGCCGGCACCCGGATCGACGGCAACGAGCTGATCGTGCTCGGCCGGCGCGGCGGACCGGAGTTCGTCGATGCCGAGCTCGCCCGGCTCGGGCACTTGGTGAGCCTGGCGGCCTCGCTCTCGCGACCCTGAGCGGACCGCCTCACCGGACGGATGCGCGGAGACCGTCGGACGCGACGCGGATCATCCGCCGGCGGGCCTCGGGGTCGTCGGTGCCGCGACCGCTGCAGGCGGCGATCAGTGCCTTCACGTCGGCGACATCGATGTCCGCGCCCACCGCGCCGGACTCCTGGGCCTCGGAGAGAAGCCCGGCGAGGGCGCCGATCACGTCGTGGCCGGTGCCGGCAGCGGCCGACTCGACGTCGAACCCGGCACCAGCCAGGGCGTCGGCCAGTCCGCGGTCCGACGCAGTGGCATCCGCCATGACCTCGAAGAACCCGAAGAACGCCTCAGCGCCGGTCATGGTGTCGCGCAGCTCCCGGGCCTGCTCGACGAGCCGCCGGACCCGGTCGTGGACGATCGCCCGGTAGAGGTCGTCCTTGGTGGGGAAGTGGCGGCTCAGCGTCCCGGAGCTGACCCCCGCCCGGCGGGCGATCTCGTGCACCGACACCCCGAGGCCTTCCTGGGCGAAGGCGAGGTAGGCGGCCTCCAGCAGCCGCTCCCGGTTCCGTTGGGCGTCCGCCCGGAGGGGGCGCGGGCCCGGACGGTCCCCTCCGCTGGGCTCTGGGGTCGTCGGCACCTGTAGGTCCTCCGGACGGTCGACAAACGGGACGAGCGTCCCGTATATTCACAAACGGGACGTTTGTCCCGATTCTAGCCATGAGCGACGGGAGGCACGTGATGGGTCGAGACACCGGGCGGTCGGGGTGGTCCGAGGTCGACGTCGGCAACCAGAGCGGTCGGGTCGCCGTGGTCACGGGGGCGAGCTCCGGCGTGGGCTTCCAGGTCGCCAGCGTCCTGGCCGGCTCCGGCGCCCGCGTCGTGCTCGCCTGCCGGGACCTCGAGAAGGGACGGGCAGCCGTGTCGCGGATCGCCGCGACCCACCCCGGCGCGGAGCTCCACCTGGTGCACCTCGACCTGTCGTCGCTCCGCTCGGTGCGTGCTGCGGCCGAGGAGATCCGGGAGACCTGGCCGGCCATCGACCTGCTGGTCGACAACGCGGGTGTGATGTGGGCGCCCCACCAGGTCACCGAGGACGGCTTCGAGCTGCACCTCGGCACCAACCACCTGGGTCACTTCGCGTTGACCGGCCTCGTGCTGGACCGGCTCCTTGCGGCACCCGGATCCCGGGTAGTCCTCGTCAGCAGCCCGGCTCATCGGCAGGCCGACGTCAACGATCTCGACGACCTCGTCGACCTGGAGAACCTCGCCGGCACCCGCGGCTACGACCGAGCCGACGCCTACGCCCGCTCCAAGCTCGCCAACCTGCTCCACGCCTACGAGCTGCACCGCCGGCTCGCCGACGCCAGCGCCCCGACGATCGCCCTCGCAGCCCATCCCGGCGCCGCCCGCACCGAGCTCAACCGCCACCTGCCGCGCCTGTTCCGCGGTCCTTCCTGGGGCCTGTCGCGTCCCCTCACCCACAGCCCGGAGAAGGGCGCGCTGCCGCTCCTCATGGCCGCCCTCGACACCGGCCTGACCGGCGGGGAGTACGTCGCGCCCTCGGGCATCCGCGAGTTCAAGGGCCGACCCGAGTGCCGCACCTCCAGCGACGTGTCCCATGACCGCGACCTCCAGCGCAGGCTGTGGCGTGTGTCGGAGCAGCTGACCGGCGTGACCTACGACTTCACCGCACGTCCGCCCGCCGCCGGCCGCGAACCGCTGTGACGACCAGGAAGACGGCGAACAAGGCGATGCAGAGGGCGTCGAAGACCACGCTGAACGCGGCGACGTCGGCCCGGAGCTCGGCCCGCGGCACGAGGAGCGCCAGGAACGTCGACTTCGTCACGAGAGCGCCGGCGAGGGCCGCGACCCGTGCCGGCGGGAAGAACGCCGCCCACACCAGCGCGCCACCGAGGGCGAGCTGGAGCATCCCACGGTGTTGCAGCAGCGCGAGGCTCATCGGATCCGGATCGCTGACCCCGTAGGTCCACTCCAGGACCTCCGGCTCGGCCAGGGCGAGGGCAGGCGTGGCGGTGACGACCCCGATCACGACCAACGCAGCCGCGAGAAGCCTGGGTGACGTACGTCCGGCGGGCATGGCGACATCCCTTCGGCAGTTCTCCTGACAATCAGGATAACTGATGAATCGTCCTGGGTGGTCAGCATTCCGGCCGCCGTACCGCGAACAGCTTGCGGAGCAGCGCGTTGAGGTCGCCCTGCTGCCGCGCGGTGAGGGGCTCGAGGAAGTCGGCTTCCGCCTGGTCGAGCAACCGACCCGCGTCGGTGAGGCGGGCTGCTCCGACGGACGTGGCGACCACGGCTCGCTTGCGGCGGTCGGCGGGGTCCGGACGGCGCTCGACGAGGCCGAGCTCCTCGAGCCGGTCGATGACGGCGACCATGGTCGTACGGTCCAGACCGCTGAGGGCGACGAGCTCCGCCTGCGACCGCACGTCACTGCCGAGGAGTGCCAGCACGCGGAGCTCACGGCCGCGCAGGTCGAGCGGCGCGAGAGTCCTCTCGATCACCCGGTCCACCCCCACCCCCAGGCGGTGCAGGAGGAAGCCGGTCGTCTCGGTGAACGATCCCGCGTCAGCCATCCCCTCGCCCCCACCCTCCGTGAGATCCGAGTGCACATGGTGCCACTCGGACCGGCGGTGCCGCGGCCGGCGGCGGGGCCGAGGAGCCGCGGCAGCGCCGCGACGAGTCGGTCAGCTCGCCCGTTCGAGCAGGAACACCGGGATCTCCCGGTCGGTCTTCTCCTGGTACTCGGCGTACGGGGCGTACTGCTGGACGCACCGCTCCCACCACTCGGCACGCTCCTCGCCCTCGGCGATCCGCGCGACGTACTCGTGCGGCTCAGGCCCGTCCTGGAGGTCGACCCGCGGGTTGGCGAGGAAGTTGTGGTACCACTCCGGGTGCTCCGGGGCACCACCCTTGGAGGCCACCGCGGCGTAGACGCCGTCGTGCTCGACCCGCATGACCGGGTTCTTGCGGAGCTTGCCGCTCTTGTGCCCGACCGACGTGATGACCACGATCGGCCACTCGGGCTTCCCCATCAGCAGGTTGCCGCGCTCGCCGTTCGAGGACTCGTACTCCTCGACCTGGTCGCGGACCCACTCGGACGCGCTGGGCTCGTACTCACCTTGGAGGGTCACGACATACCGGAACCCGTTCCACGGCCCGGGCATTCCTCGTCGCCGTGCTAGAGCTCCACGCGCAGGTCGTGGGTGGTGTCGAACCAGTCGCCCGTGGTCAGCGCCGGGTCACCGTCGTCCCAGTGCCTGGCCTTGAACTTCCGGGTCGAGGCGTAGCTGGAGATGTAGCCCCGGTCGTCGAGGAACCGGGCGCACCGGTCGGGCAGCTTGTAGGTGACGACGTCCTTGTCGAAGTCGGGCCTGATCTTGATGCCCCGGCACTTCTCGGCGTGGTAGCCGTCGAACGCGTCGTCCGGGTCGATCACCCAGTTGACCCGTTTCACCTTCCCCTTCTCATTGAGCCGCAGCTCGAGGAAGTTGCCGTGGACGGGCGCGAACGGGTCGTCACTGGGCCGGTTGAAGAACTGCACGAAGAGGCGCAGCCGCTCCTTCTTGCGCAGGTCCTTGAACCGGAGCTTCGCCGAGGCTCCCTTGCTGTTGTACGTCACCGTCAGGGACGTGATGTCGATGTCGCGGTGCGGTACGTCGAAGGCCGAGTCGTCCTGCAGGGTCTCGCGCCCGGCCTGGGCCGGCGCCGGCGCCAGCAGGGTGAGGGCGAGGACGACGCCGAGGAGCCGCACGGACCGAGAGAGACGCATGGACCACTGTAGGACCGGGCGTCCGGCCGCGGCACCCCTCAGCGGACGCCCTTGATCCGGGTCACGAAGACCGAGCCGAGCACGCTGGACACGAACGCGACGGCGTACACGACCAGGTACCCGGTGGAGAACCCCGTGCCGTCGGTGTCGACCGCGCCCCCGGTCGCCTCGACCACCGCCAGCAGGACCCCTGCGAGCACCGGCGCGACGACCTGCGGGAGTGCGTTGGCGATGTTGATGACGCCGAGGTCCTTGGCCCTGTCCTCGGCGCCCGGCAGGACCTCGGTGATCAGCGCGAAGTCGACGGAGACGTAGATGCCGTAGGAGCAGCCCATCACCAGCGCGGCCGCGACCGCCAGTGGCCAGCTCTGGCCGGCGCCCAGCATGAGCGACGCACACGCGGACACCAGTCCTGACCAGATCACGAAGACCTTGCGGCGGCCGAGCCGGTCACTCCAGACGCCGAACCCGACCGCCGTGAGCATCAGCGTGCCGCCGTAGATGGCGGTCAGCGTGAACACCCGGTTCTCCGCCTCGTCGGAGGTGAACCCGAGGACGTCCTGGAGGAAGTAGAGCAGGTAGAGGAGACCCAGCGCGTTGCCGAGGTTGACCAGGAACCGGGTCAGCCACGCCCAGGCGAAGTCGGGATGGGCCCGCGGTGAGATCCAGAACGAGCGGAGGAACCTGCCGAGGTCGAAGGGCTCGCGGTACGCCGGCGGGAGCGCCGCGTCGTTCGCGCTGAAGCAGAACGGCGCGGCGAGGACGACGAGGAACGCCGCCGTCGCGAGGTAGCCGGTCGCGATGCTGCCGGTCGCGGCCGCGATCCCCGCACCGCCCACGACCCCGACGGTCTGGGCGACGGCGACGATGCCGCCGATCCGGCCACGCTGCGAGACCGGCACCTGGTCGGGGACCATCGCGGTGACCGCGGCGAGCATCGCGTTGAGCGACGCCTGCACCCCACACCAGCCGAGCACCATCCACCACACGCTGTCGGCGGCGGAGAGGAACACCAGCCCGGCCGCCCCGCCGAGCGCGCCGCCGACGATCCACGGCAGCCGGCGTCCGGCACGCAGCGTCGTCCGGTCGGAGAACGCTCCCGCGACCGGGTTGCAGATCACCGACGTGAGGGCGCCGAGGCCGGTGACCAGGGCGAGGATCTGCTCCTTGTCGGCCGGGTCGATCGCCTCGGCCTGCTGGGCCAGCAGCACCTGGATCGGCCCGAAGAACCCCGCCCACAGCCCGATGCTCGCGAGGGTCAGGAGCCCGACCCAGCGCGCGCCCGGGTGCTCGGTCGGCTCGGCCAGAGCCCTTGGCACGGACCGCGCGGTCACCGGCTCCTCGACAGTCACGGAGTGAGGTCTACCGTGATCCACCGTGAGCGCACTAGAGGGCGTGTCCGAGACCTTCGACCCGGAGGCCTGGGAACCTGTCCCCGGATTCGAGGACCTGACCGACCTCACCTACCACCGCGCCGGGGCGCATGGGACGGTCCGGGTCGCCTTCGACCGCCCCGACGTGCTCAACGCCTTCCGGCCGCACACCGTCGACGAGCTGCTCCGGGTCCTCGAGCACGCCCGGACGTCGAGCGACGTCGGCTGCGTGCTCCTCACCGGCAACGGACCGAGCGAGAAGAACGGCAAGCGCTCCTTCTGCACCGGCGGCGACCAGCGGATCCGCGGCCGCACGGGTTACCAGTACGCCGAGGGCGAGACCGCCGAGACCGTGGACAAGGCCAAGCTCGGACGGCTGCACATCCTCGAGTGCCAGCGGCTCATCCGGTTCATGCCCAAGATCGTCATCTGCGTCGTGCCGGGGTGGACCGCCGGCGGAGGCCACAGCCTGCACGTCGTCTGCGACCTCACGCTGGCCAGCGCGGAGCACGCCCGGTTCAAGCAGACCGACGCCGACGTCGGCTCGTTCGACGGCGGGTTCGGGTCGGCCTACCTCGCCCGCCAGGTGGGCCAGAAGCTCGCCCGCGAGATCTTCTTCCTCGGTCAGGAGTACTCCGCCGAGGACGGCGTGCGGATGGGCGCGGTCAACCGGGCCGTCCCGCACGCCGAGCTCGAGGCGACGGCCCTGGAGTGGGGACGGCTGGTCAACGGCAAGTCCCCGACCGCCCAGCGGATGCTGAAGTACTCGTTCAACCTGATCGACGACGGACTCGTCGGCCAACAGCTGTTCGCCGGCGAGACGACTCGTCTGGCCTACATGACCGACGAGGCGGCCGAGGGCCGCGACCAGTTCCTGGAGAAGCGCGAGCCGGACTGGTCGCCGTTCCCCTGGTACTACTGACGCGACGCACGGCCCGTCACCGCACCGCACCGCACCGCACCGCACAGCACCGCACCGCACAGCACCGGGGCCCCGCCCGGCTCTCGCCGGGCGGGGCCGTGTGGTGCATGTTCCGGAGGTGTCAGTTGCCCCCCTGCGATCCGGTGGGGGCGTCGATGCCGCCCGCCTCGCGGGCCCGCGCGAGGTTGCCGTTCTGGAAGAAGCCGCCGAAGTAGTCGTTGGCGTTGACGCTTCCCTCGTACTCCTCGCCCAGCTTCAGGTCCTTGCCGAAGAACGGGATCTTCTTGAGGATCGGGATCGTCGTGCTCAGCTTGACCTTCCAGTCGAGGGTGTCGTCGTAGATGTTCTCGTACGGGTCCTCCGACTCGTTCGGCGAGATGCCGAGGCTGCAGTTGGCGGAGACCTCGAGCACGTCGGTGCCGTTGACCTGCACCTTCTGGCTGGTGCCCACCGACATCGCGTTGTTGTCGGTGTCGATGGAGACCGGGCCGATCTTCAGCATCTTCTTGGCCCGGCTGATCACCTGCTTCTCCGCCTGCTCGGTCAGCCATGACGTGGCGTCCTTGACCCGGTCCCAGGCCGTCTTGTCAGTGATCTCGACCGACAACTCGCTCGCCTCGGAGTAGTCCTCCTCGGACAGACCGCTCGGGTCCACGTGGCCGACCGGGTCCTGCCCCACGTAGGCGTAGAGGTCGGTCTGCCCGCCGCCGAGCCCGATCGGGTCGCGGGTCGTCCAGCGACCCGTGCCCGGCTCGTAGTCGCGCATCCCGAATCGCACGAGTCCCGTGACGGCGTCGGGGATGCCGCCGGCGAAGCCGAGCGGGACCTCGAAGCCGGGAGCCGAGTCCGCCAGGACCTGGCCGAAGGCGTCGTACCGCACCGTCTTGACGACCGTCCCGGCCGCGTCGGTGACCACCCGCGGGGACCCGACCTGGTCGGTCGCGACGTAGAACCGCTTGCCGCCGCGCTCGAACGAGGCCAGCCGGCCGTGGTCGTCGTACCACAGCGTCGTCAGCACGCCATCGGGACCGCGCACGGCGCTGAGCCGGAACGGCGAGCTCATGCTGCCGTACAGGTACTGCGTCGTGCCACCGGCGTCCCTGCGGGTGGTGCGCCGGCCCTCGGCGTCGTAGCCGTAGGAGACCGTCGTCCCGCCGACCGTCGCCGTGACCAGCCGGCCGTCGTAGCCGTAGCCGAACGTGTCGGGCCCACGCGTCGACAGCGACCCGTCGTCGGTGTAGCCGTAGGCGACGGTGCCGGCCTTGACCAGCCGGTCGGCGTCGTCGTAGTCGTAGCCCACGCTCTGCCCGTTGCGCACGGCGCTGGTGCGCCGGCCGTCGACGTCGTAGTCATAGGTCTCCACGACCGTGCCGTCGCGGCGGACCTCGGTGAGCCGTCCGAGCGGGTCGTAGTCGTACTCCACGGCCTCCTCGTCGCCCGCGACCACCTCGACGCGCTCAGCGACGGTGCCGGCCGTGTCCGTCACGAGCTCGGAGGAGTACGCCTCCTCGCCGGCCACGGTGAGGGCGAGCGCGTCGAGCGCGCCGTACCCGTCGTAGCCGTAGGCGAGGCTGCCCGTGCCGTCGCCGAAGGACGTGGCAGCGCCGCGGCTGTCCCGGCCGATGGTGAACGGGCCGGCCTTGGTCATCGCCAGGTCCTTGTCGTAGGCGTAGGGGATCGCCACGGTGTCGGCCCCGCTGGTGAGCTTCACGTCCACGGGCAGGAGGTTCGCGTCGTAGGAGTAGGTCCACGCCGCCTCCGCCGGTCCGGTCACGTCCGTGCTCGTCAGGAGGGGACCGTCGTAGCCGAAGCTGCGGACCTGCGCCGGGCCGCCCCCGGGGTCGGCCGCGGTGCGCGAGGTCGCGCCACCAGGCCCGCCGTGGGCGAACGAGGTCGACCCGAGCGACTCCGTCCCGGAGACCAGCCGTCCGGCGTCGTCGTACCCCAGCGTGGTCGCCGCACCTGGGCGGCTGACCGTGACCGGCAGACCGTCCTTGTCGTACGACGTCGCCCACTCGCCCGCGCCGGCCGGGTCGTCGGACGCGACCCGGTCGCCGTCGTCGTACCCGATCCGGTGCACCCGGCCGCCGGGCCGGGTGACGCTGGTGACGTTGCCGTCGGCGTCGTGCCCGAAGCGGGTCACGCTGTCGTCCGGGAGGGTCACCGACACCACGCGGTCCGCGTCGTCGTAGCCGAAGCGGGTGAGCCCGTCGGCGCTGTCGATGCCGACCAGGCGGTTGAGGGCGTCGTACTCGAGGTCGACCTCCCGGTCGCCCTGCTCGACGTGGTCGAGCCTGCCGTGCTCGTCGTAGGAGCGCACCACCGGCAGCACGTCCGCGCCCGGCTCGACCCGGACCACCCGTCCGCCGTCGTCGAACCCGGCCTTGGTCACCCGTCCCTCGGGGCTGGTCGTCGTGACCGAGCGCGCCGGCACGTCGATGACCGAGGTGGACGTCTGCCCGTTGAGGGTCACCGTCCGGGTGAGCGTGCGCAGGCTGAGCGGGTTCAGCGGGTCGTCGAGCTCGGCCGTGGCCGTCGCGGACGAGACCACCTTCCTGCCCCCGGGGGTCGTGACGGTCTCGGCCGTGACGATCGGCGCGCTCATCCCGAACCGCGGGTCGGGCCCGAGCGTGCGCACGACGGTGGTGCCGTCGGGCTCCACGACGGTTCGGGTGCCGTCCGCGGCGATGGTGCCCACGACCTTGTCGCCGGTCCCCGCCGTCACGGTGCGCCGGGTGGCGCCGCCCGGCAGTCGCTCGGTGCGGTACGTCGCCGTCCGGCCGAGCGTGCTGGTCGCGGTCACCGTCTGCTCCGAGTGGCCGACCGTGCGGGTGAGCGTGGTGCTCACCCCGTCCGGACCCTCGTCGCGCTGGAGCAGCCCCGACGGGGAGTAGGTGAAGCGGTGCACGCCGCCACCTGGCTCGGTGAGGGTCTCCAGCAGGCCGGTGGGGGTCGAGGTGAGCTGCGTCGGCTCGGAACCCGGGGCCGTGACCGAGGCGAGGTATCCCGCCGCGTCCGAGGTCAGCGCCGTGCGCTGTCCACCCGGTGCGACGACCGCCGTGGGCCGTCCGGCGCCGTCCCGCTCCACGCGGGTCGCATCGCCGTCGCCGTCGGTGATCGAGGCGATCCTGCCGGCCGCGTCGTAGGCGATCCTCGCCCGCGTGGCGCCGGTGATCGTGTCGACGGTCCGCACGTGGCGGCCCTGCTCGAACTGGTAGAGCTCGGCCCCGTCGGACGACGGGATCGCGAGCGCACCGGTCGAGGTGCCGGGCAGGGCCGGGGCGATCATCCGGACCCGGGCGCTGCCCGAGTCGACGACGTAGATCCGGCCGTCGGCAGCCACCGTCACACCCTTCGGACCTGCGAAGGTCGCGCGGCTCGCCGGCCCGCCGTCGCCGCCGTAGGCGCGCGTGGTGCCACCCGCCAGGGTGCGGATGGACCCGTCTGCGCCGACCATGCGCAGCTTCCAGGACGCGCCGAGCACCCCGTTCTCGGTGAACAGGAACCCGCCCTCGGGCAGCACGGCGATCGACTGCGGGGACCAGATCTTCGCGCTGACCGCGTCCGCCCCGTCGCCGCCGTTGCCGGCACCCACGACCGTGCGCAGCGAGCCGTCGGTGGCCACCCGCCGGATCCGGTCGTTGCTGGTGTCGGCGATCAGCAGGGAGCCGTCGGGCATGGCCGTCACGTCGCCCACGAAGCCCAGGAGGGACTTCACGGCGCTCGCACCCTCGGTCCGCTGGTTGCCGCAGCGGGCCGTGTTGTCGGCCGCGGGCGGAGCGACACCGGCGACGGTGCGGATGATGCCGTCGGGCGCGACCGAGCGGATGAGGCAGTTGCGACTGTCGGCGATGTAGAGGGTGCCGTCCGCCGCGACGTCCACCCCGACGACGTGGTTCAGCGCCGCGCCCTTCGCCGGGACGTTGTCGCCGCTGTAGCCGACGGTGTTCGGCGTGCCGGCGACGGTGTGGATGACACCATCGGGCGAGACCGATCGCACCGAGTAGCTCGTGGCGATGTAGAGCGTCCCGTCGGGACCGACGGCCACGTCGTTCGGGGCACTGATCTGCGCCTGGGTGGCCGGCCCCTCGTCACCGGTGGTCCCCTGCGTGCCGGTCCCGGCGACCGTCGTGATGACGCCCGACGGGTCGATCCTGCGGACCCGCTGGTTGAGGGTGTCGGCGACGTAGACCGTACCGTCGGGGGCGGTCGCCACACCGGTCGGAGAGGCCAGCTTGGCCGCCGTGGCCGGACCGCCGTCGCCCGCGAACCCGTTGGGCGTACCCACCCCGGCGACGGTGCGGATCACGCTCGCGACGTCGTCGCCACCCTGACGGGTGCCGTCGCCGCGAACGAGCTCGCGTGCCAGCGGGTCGTAGGCGTGGGCGCCGCTCAGCGTCCAGCCACCCAGCCCGGCGGCCCGCGCGTCGATGCCGCCGACCGGCACCTGCTGCATCGACCAGAGGGTGACCTCCTCACGGGTCCTGCTGCCGGTGATCGCGTCGACGCCGGCGGAGCCGAAGCTGCTGCCGCCGCCGCGGGCGGTCTTGTAGACGCCGTCGTAGGTGTAGCCGACCCAGATCGTCATGAGCTGGGCCCCCTGCACCTCGCGGCCGTAGGCGTCCTTGCCGTTCCAGCCGGCGTTCGTGACGACGTTGGGACCTGGGTTGTTCCACGACGCGAGCCACCGCTGCCCGGCGACCTCGACCACCATCTCGGCGGCCTTCAGCCCTGCGGGCACGGTCGCGCCGGTGATGGGCACCCGGACCACGCGGTTCGCCCGCCCGGGGACGCGCTCGCTCTGGTAGGCGAGCTCGCGGTCGGTGCCCGCGACGGCCAGCCGCTCGCCGAGGGTGAGGTCGTCACAGCCGACGATCGAGCCGGACAGGGTGTTCTTGCACATGAAGTCGCCGTCCTCGACCAGCTGGGGGAGCTGGGGTGCCTGCGCGGTCGCGGGCGGCTCGAAGGCCCAGTTGTGGTCCCAGGGCGTGAAGTGGCTCATCGAGACCCGCCACAGGCTCTGGCCCGCGGTGTAGAGCCCCGCGAGGGTCTCCAGCTCGGTGTCGTCGATGCCCAGTGCGCTCAGTGCGGCGGGGGTGGCTGCGGCGCCCTTGCCCTCCACGTCGAGGACCGCCTTGCCGCCGTCGGTCGCCAGCACCTTCACCACGCGCCCGTCCGCCGACGGCACCCAGGCGGCCTTCTCCCGGTCGTAGTAGCCGGTGGGCACCGGCGTGCCGACGGGGAAGCCGAGGAAGTTGTCGGTGTAGTTCACGACGGGCTTGCTGAACGTCACCGTGGTGGCGTCCGCGGCCACGGCCTCGTCGATGCTGTACTCCGCCGCGTAGGTGTAGCCGCTCATCGCGGGCAGCTCGCCGGGCATGGCCTCGGGTCCGTGGTCGCCGACGGTGAACTCAGTCGCCCGCACGTGCACCGCGTCGAGCGCCTGCGTCGAGCCGTCGGGAAGCACCATCTCCGCCTCCGTGCCCTGGTCGAAGAGGAGGGTCGCCTGACGGGTGCCGGAGCCGTCGGTGACCGGGGACCCCTGCGCGACCTCCACCGGCTCGGTGAAGTCGATCTCGGTCACCCGCGTGTCATAGGCCACGAGGACGAGGTCGTCGAGCACGACGTAGTCGTTCCACCCGGGAGCGACCTCGCGCTGGGCGGGGGCGTGCCCGTCGGCCTCGAAGCTGACGACCAGCTCGCCGCCTCCGTTGACGACGAGGTCGTACCCGCCGTCCGCACGGGTGAGCGTGTGCCCCAGGTCGGGGTGGTCCTTGATCGAGACGGACACCCCCGACAGCGGCTCGCCGTCGCCACCGAGCACGCGGCCGCGGACGACGCCGGCTCGATGGGCGTCGATGGCGCCGTCTGCGACCCCCTCCTGGATGGGATCGGGGCCCTCGTAGAGGAAGGCCGTGGACTCCGCGACCGTGGTGGGGACGCTCGGGTCGACGGTCGAGGCGACCGTGCTGGGGTCGGCAGGCAGTCCGTCGGGCGCCTCGGTCACGGTCCACTCGTACGACGCGGGCGAGGCGTCGGCGTTGCCGGCCGCGTCCGTGGCCCGGACGCGCAGCCGGTGCTCGCCGGGCGCCAGCCCGCTGAGCTGGAGCGGGCTCGCGCAGGTCGACCAGTCGGCGTCGTCCAGGGAGCACTCGAAGGTCGACGCCGCCTCCGAGGACTCGAAGGCGAACGTCGCCGTCCCCAGGTCCGTCTCGGCAGCGGGGCCGGCGGTGATCGTGGTCTCGGGCGCCGTGCGGTCCTGGTCGTGGGCCGGCACCGCCGTTGCGGGCAACGAGCGGCTACCCACGTTTCCGACGGTGTCGACGGCCTGGATCACGTAGGCGTACGTCATCCCGTTGGTCAGCCCGGTGTCGGTGTACGTCGACACGCCCGCCCCGAGCCTGGCGACCTCCTGGTAGGCACCGTTGCCGGTGGCGCGCAGCACGCACTGGGTGGCGACGTCGGTCGAGACCGACGGTGTCCACGAGAGGGTCACGGCACCGCCGGTGTCCCCAGCCACGTCGACGGCCGTGAGCCCGGTCGGAGCGGTGGGGGCGGTGGCGTCGCGACGCTCGGTGATCGCGGGCACGACGACTGCTCGTCCGCGGCGCCAGGGCTCGCCGTACTTGGTGATCACGAAGCGGTTCACGGCGTTCTGCTTCAGCTTCACGCTGACCGTCCACGCCTTCTTCTTGCCCAGCTGCACCGAGCCGGCCCGCTTCTCGTTCCGGTCGCGGTTGCCGTTGCCGTTGGCGTCCTTCCAGACGAACACGGTCGACCGGGCCGGCGCCGTGCCCGTCAGGGCGAACCGCGCCGCGTCCACGGTCACCGGGCCGGAGGGCGAGGTGACCCGGATGGGTCCGGTCGCCGGCGCCGTCGCGGCCGCGGTGGTGCACCCGCCGGCTCCAGCGCCCGCGGGCGCGGCCCATGCCCCGCCGGGCAGGGTGACCGTCGGGACGAGCAGGACGGCGGTAGCCGCCGCGAGCGCGCCACTGGTTCGCTTCATGAGGATTCCTTCCGGATGAACAGGTGTGTGCCTCTGTTCTCCCGGACCGTGCTTGTCTCCGGCTTGCAGCCGACTGGTATCTCCGGCGCCGGTCGTCTTAAGTCGCTCGCAAGTAGCACCCGGTCGTGGCTCGGCCGCTGTCGTGGGCCGCGGCGTGGGCCGCCGGCGCGGGCGACGACCGGCCCTGGTCGCCGTCCACTGGTTCTGGTGACTCCACCGACGGTCCATCACCGGGCCGGGTGCTCCTAGACTGCAGCCGGCCGACAGTGCGACATGGGGGTTCGAGTGCAGACGCCGAGCGGCGTGGGCTTCTACTCCAAGGGCCCCATCACGCCTTCCGACGCCCAGACGATCCTGGACGCCGCGGCCGTGCTGCAGCTGCGCCGCGCCGAGCTGGCGGCGGCCGTCGCCAAGGGTCCGGTGCCGGGCGTCGAGATCCCCGGTATCGGCTCGGTCGCCTACAACCGCTGGATGGGCCTCGAGGTCCACCGGTGGCGCGAGCTGCTGTCCGTGCAGCGGACCGGCAAGGTGGACCACCTGCGGATCAGCGTGCCCAACAACCGACTCGCGGTGGGCAACGGGCTCCGGATGATCAGCGTCTTCGACCGCGACGGGTTGACCGAGGGCGGGCGGACGCTCCTGGCCGCGGAGCAGCACGGCACCTACCTGATCAGCGTGGGCTCCGTGCAGATGAAGATCGTGGACCGCAAGTTCGTCGTGCTCCAGGGGCCGGTCATCGACGACGAGCCGACCCTGATGGCGGTCAGCGAGCCGGTGTGCCTGGCCGCGGCCTGGACCTACTGGCACCGGGTCATGGCCTCGGCCTACCCCGTGGCCGAGGAGCCGCTGCCCGACGGCCCGCACCTCTCGCCCCGTCAGCGCCAGGTCATGGCGCTGCTCGCCGGCGACGCGAACGACGCGGCGGTCGCGGCGACGCTCGGCGTCAGCATCCGCACCGTCCGCTCCGAGGTCGCGGAGGTCATGCGGATCCTCGGCGTGCGCTCCCGGTTCGCCGCCGGCATCCGCTTCCACGAGATCACCGAGGCCACCCGCTGAGGTCGACCGCGGCGACCGGGACCGGGCGCCGCGGTTGTCGGGCCGAGGCCTCGCCCTCGGGACGGGAGGATCCGTCCTCACCGTCGCGGTGTTGCAGGTTGCTGCAACCCCGATGCGTGGCGGGGTCGCGTGACATGGGATGCGCGCGAGACGTCACGGGGACGCCTCTGCACCACCGGTGCCACCACGTGCGGAGAACCTGGACCAGGAGCACTTTCCGCGTCGCGGTGGCTCTCTCTCGGCGAGGCCGCGTGCCGAACGCTGACCCGGCCCGATGACCAGCGCTCCGGACCGACGACCCGGGTCGGAGCGCTGGTCGGCCGAGTCCCAGCAGGTTTGGCACTGAGTTGGCACTTCCGCGGGCCCGTGCGGCCCGCTCAGCGGCCCTACTGTGCCCTCATCCGACCGCTGCTCCCGGTCCAGATGAGGGGAACCGCCATGACCACCAGCCGCCGACCCAGCTACGCCAACGTGATGTCGACGGTCGCCGTCGTCCTGGCCCTCACCACCAGCGGCGCGTACGCCGCAGGGATAGGCAAGAACGGCATCAAGGCCAAGCACATCGCCAGCGACGCCGTGCGCGTCCGGCACATCGCCGCCAACGCGGTGCAAGGCAACGACATCGACACGGGGGCCGTCGGCGCCCGCGCCATCGGTGACGGATCGGTGGGGGCGGCCGAGCTGGCGGCGGACTCCGTGGGGGGCAGCGAGCTGGCCAACGACTCGGTCGGCAGCGGCGAGCTGGCCGCCGGCTCGGTGGGGGCGAGCGAGCTGGCTGCCGGCTCGGTGGGCTCGAGCGAGCTGGCCGCGGGGTCCGTCGGCACCTCGGAGATCGAGGACGGGTCCATCACCGGCACGGACGTGGCTCTCGACGCCATCAGCTCGGCCCGGATGACCACGGGCGTGCGGCGGCTCCTCTTCGACGCCGGCACGCTGCCGGTGAACCAGACCTTCGGCGACTTCACCGTCAGCAACACCAGCTGGCCGGGCGGCGCACCGACCAGCGGTGCCCAGCTGGCCCACACCTGGGACCAGCCCGCCGACGCGGTCGACGTCGTGACGGGCTACGCCCGGGTCGCGTACGAGGCATCATGCTCCGACACCAGCGGCACGGCCCGCGGCATCGACGTCAAGATCGTCGACGGCACCGGTCGTGTCATCTCGGCCAGCAGCACGGAACGCTCGGGCGGCGTCAACTACAACGGCAACGGCTTCTGGGCCGAGCAGGCCGACCTGCCCGGCGTCATGTTCCGCGCACCCGCCGCGGGAGCACCGGACGCGATGGTCGACTACATCCACCTCCCCTTCGAGATGTCGGAGTTCGTGACCGGGGCCTCGTCCGCGTCCCGCACCGTGCGCGTCTACTTCAAGAGCAACAGCGTCAACTGCAGCCCGGAGGTCACCGGCGCGCGGATCATCGTCTACCGGTACGCCGACCAGAGCTGACGCGCCCGCCGCCGGGCGGGTGGGGCACCGACCTATCCTGAGCCGGTGCTCGCCATCACCACACTCCTGGACGAGCGGGCACTGATCTGTCCGCGGTGCGGCGGCACCCTCACGTGCGCCGACGACAGCTGGCGGTGCTCCGAGCCCTCCTGCCCGCACGCCGAGTCACCGTTCATGGTCGTGTCGGGGACACCGGTGCTCGTCGACTTCGAGCGCAGCGTCCTCTCGGCGGAGGAGATCGCCGCCAGCGGTGGCGCGTCCCTGGTCGCCCGGCCCGACCGCCCTGGGATCGTGAAGCGGATGCTGCACCCCGCCAACACGCAGGCCCCGCGGATCGCCCAGCGGATGGTCGAGCTGCTGCTCGCCGACGCCGGCACGACGGGGCGCCGGCCGCGGATCCTGGTCATCGGTGGGGGCACCGTCGGCGACGGTCTCGAGGCGCTGTACGCGGACGACCGCGTGGACCTGGTCGCCTTCGACGTCTACGCCAGCGCCAACGTCCAGCTCATCGGGGACGGGCACCAGATCCCGCTCGCCGACGGGGTGATGGACGGCGTCATCATCCAAGCGGTCCTCGAGCACGTCCTCGAGCCGGTCGTGGTCGTCGGCGAGATCCGACGCGTGCTCCGCGAGGGCGGCGTCGTCTACGCGGACACGCCCTTCATGCAGCAGGTCCACGAGGGGCCCTACGACTTCACCCGCTTCAGCGAGTCCGGCCACCGCTACCTGTTCCGCGACTTCGAGCAGGTGGAGAGCGGACAGGTGGCGGGCGCGGGCACCTCGCTGCGCTGGTCGATCAACTACTTCGTCCGGGCGCTCACGAGGTCGGTCGCGCTCGGCCGGATCGCCGGCCTCGCGTTCTTCTGGCTCAGCCACCTCGACCGCGTCCTGGACGCCGGCCACTCGCTCGACGGCGCCAACAGCGTCTACTTCCTGGGGCGCAGGGGCGGGCCGGTGATGACCCCGCCCCAGGTGATCGAGCACTACCGCGGCGGCATGTGAGGATGCCCCCGTGAACGTCGTCGTCCTCACCGGTGCGGGCATCTCCGCCGAGAGCGGCGTGCCGACGTTCCGCGACGCCGACGGGCTGTGGGAGGGCCACCGGGTCGAGGACGTGGCGACGCCCGAGGCCTACGACCGCGACCCCGCCACGGTCCAGCGGTTCTACGACGAACGTCGGGCCGCCCTCGCCGCGGTCCAGCCCAACGCCGCGCACCGCGCCCTGGCCCGCCTCGAGCACTGGCTGCACGACGACCTGCTCATCGTGACCCAGAACATCGACGACCTCCACGAGCGGGCCGGCTCGAAGCGGGTGCTGCACATGCACGGCGAGCTGCTCTCCGCGCTGTGCGGCGCCTGCGAGACCCGCACGCCGTGGCACGACGACCTGCACCACGGCCCGGAGTGCCCGCAGTGCGCCGCGGCGGACCTGCGGCCCGACGTCGTCTGGTTCGGGGAGGTCCCCTACGAGATGGACCGGATCTTCGACGCCCTCGAGGTCTGCGACCTGTTCGTCTCGATCGGCACCTCGGGCGCCGTCTACCCCGCCGCCGGTTTCGTCCGCGCCGCCCGGGCCTACGGCGCCCGCACCCTGGAGCTCAACCTCCAGCCGAGCGAGGGCAGCCTGTTCTTCCACGAGTCGAGACAGGGGCCGGCCAGCGAGCTCGTGCCGGCCTGGGTGGACGACCTGCTCTCCTGACCGGGTTAGCGTGCGGGCATGAAGCAGGTGCTGACGGTCCTCGTCCTCCTCACCGTCGCGCTCGGCCCGGGGGGCGCTCCGGCCGCGGCCGACGAGCGCGGCGTACCCAGCCGGAGCGAGTGGCTCAAGGACGTCAAGCAGGCGCTGAAGGGCTCGGGCGACCACCTGCGGGAGCGGGCCGAGTCGGGCGAGACCGGCCTGGCGGTCAACCTCGACATCGACAACTCCTCGATCGCCTCCTACTACGACGGTGACGACGCGGGCGCGATCCCGCGGGTCCTCAGGCTCGCCGCCGTCGCCGACGAGCTGGGCGTGGCCCTGGTGTTCAACACCGGCCGCACCAACGCGCAGCGGACCCGCACCCTCGACCAGCTCGAGGCGGCCGGCTACGACGTCGCCGCCCTCTGCATGCGCAAGAAGGGCGAGGCGATCCCCCACGGCAAGCAGCGCTGCCGGGACCGGTTCATCGCCCAGGGCTACACGCTCGTCGCCAACATCGGCAACAACCCGACGGACTTCACCGGCGACGGCTACGAGAAGGCCTACCGGCTGCCGAACTACGGCGGCGAGCTCGGCTGAACACCCCGCGAGCTTCGGGGGCGCTCTCGCTTCGCTCGATTCAAGCGCCCGTGAATTCTGGTCGCCGTTCTGATGGACTTCGGCCGCTGTCGGTGCCTGGCGGCTATCAGCCAGCGATTCGGGCCCGCATGATCGCCTCGAGCCGGTCGACGTCGTCCGCCAGCCCGATCCTGGGCGCGAAGCCGCGCACCGCCTCGATGAACATCTCCCCGGACGCGATGATCCGCGGGTCCATGTGCCCGAAGACCTCGAGCGCCACCACCCCGTAGAGCACAGTCCAGCCCTGCATGAAGAGCCACGCCAGGCCGCGGTCCTCGGGAGCGATGTCGTCGAGCTTGGCGGGGATGACCGGGTCGAGCACGGCCTCACGGACCGACGGGGGCAGCTCGTCGAGCGCCGGGATCGGGTGGTGGTTGTGCTCCCAGAGCGCCCGCATCTGGCCGGTCATGTGCCGCCCGGACGAGGCGAGCGTGAGCATCTCCTCGCGGCGCAGGCAGCTGGCGTCGGCCACCGGGTTGGCGAACACCAGCCCGAACTCCCGCGGGTTGGCCAGCGCCCACATCCGGAACTCGGTGACCGAGGCGACCAGCCGCCCCGCGAAGTCGTCCTCGGGGAGCGCGTCGGCGGCGGCGGCGAAGGTCAGCGTCGCGGCCTTGTCGATCTCGAACGCGACCAGGTCCACCAGCTCCTGGTAGCTCGCGACGTAGCGGTACAGAGCCGGTGCGGTCAGTCCCATCTTCGTGGCGACCGCGCGCAGGGACAGCTCGGCGCCCTCGGCGAGGAGGTCCCGGGACGCGGCGACGATCTCGTCGTACGTCGCCTCGCGCTGACGTTCGCGCCTGGACTGGGCGGGGGTCCCGACCTGTGTCACACATTCCTCCCGGGGGTGGTTGACACCCGCAGTTTACACCGTTTACCGTAAACGCCGTTCACTTACTTTACATGCATCACCCGAGTTGTGGGGAGTCACCATGATCGAGCGTTGGGGGTCCTTCGTGGCCCGCCGGTCGCTGGCCGTGCTGCTGGCCGGGCTCGCGGTCGCCGTGGCCGCGGCGGCGTACGGCGTCGGGGTGTTCGACTCCCTGTCGCAGGGCGGGTTCGACGACAAGGACTCCGAGTCGGCGCGCGAGCTGGCGCTGGAGCAGGACACGTTCGGCAACCAGGGCATCGACGTGGTCGCCATCTACTCCAGCGACGACCTCACCGCCACCGACCCGGAGTTCCAGGCCGAGGTCGAGCGCATCGTCGACGGCTACGCGGCAGGCACCACGAGCCGGGTGGTCCCCTACTACGCGGCGCCCGACCCGACCGGCCTGGTCAGCGAGGACGGGCACGCCGCCCAGGTGCTCGTCTCCCTCGCCGGCACGACCCAGGACGACTACCTCGACAGCTACGACGAGCTCGCGCCGACTCTCGAGGCCGGCTCGGGCACGGGTCTCGAGACCGACATCGCGGGCGCCTTCGCCGTCTTCAACGACGTCAACGAGATCACCAGCGAGGACCTCGCCCGCGCCGAGATGATCTCGATGCCGATCGTCCTGGTCCTCGCACTGCTGATCTTCGGCAGCCTCGTCGCCGCCTCCATGCCGGCCCTGGTGGGTCTGCTCGCGATGGTGGGCGCCTTGGCGCTGGTGCGGGTGATCACCGGGTTCACCGACGTCTCGGTCTTCTCGGTCAACGTCATCTCGCTGCTGGGCATCGGCCTGGCGATCGACTACGCGCTGTTCGTGGTCAGCCGGTTCCGCGAGGAGCTGGCGGCGCTCCCGGTCGACGACCCCGACGCCTCGGCGACCGCGATCCAGCGCACGATGTCGACGGCCGGACGCACCGTGCTCTTCTCCGGTCTGACCGTGGCCGCGGCGATGTCGAGCCTGCTGATCTTCCCGCAGGCCTTCCTCAAGAGCATGGGCTACGGCGGCATGGCGGCCGTGCTGGTCGCGATGGTCGCGGCCCTGACGGTGCTCCCGGCGACGCTGCGGCTGCTCGGCCGCCGGGTGGACGCCGGCCGGCTCCCCTGGCGCCGCCGCCGCCCCGTCGTCGTCGCGGACGAGCGCGGCCGCTGGGCGGCCCTGGCCCGCGGGGTCATGCGGCGCCCCTGGCTCGTCATCGGACTGACCGTGACGGGGCTGCTGCTGGTCGCCTCGCCGTTCCTCGGCGCGAGCTGGGGCAGCGTCGACCACAAGGTGCTGCCCGAGGACGCCCCCGCCCACGTCGCCGCCGATAAGCTCCTCGAGTTCGGCCCGGAGACCTCGACGGCCCAGCTGCTCCTGACCGGTGCGTCCGACGCGGACGCCGCGGCGTACGCCGACGAGGTGGCCGCCGTCGACGGCGTGCTCGCCGTGCAGCAGGTCGCGGCCGAGGGTGACAGCACCCTGCTGCGGGCCACGTGGGAGGGCAACTCGCAGACCGAGGCGAGCCAGGCGCTCGTCGAGGCGGTGCGGTCCGTCGAGCCGTCGTCGGGCGAGGTGCTGGTCGGCGGACAGTCCGCCGCGACCGTCGACCTCATCGACTCCGTGGGCTCCCACCTGCCGCTGATGGGCGTGATCGTGGTCGTGGTCATGCTGATCCTGCTGTTCCTGGCCTTCGGCTCACTGGTGCTGCCGGTCAAGGCGGTCGTGATGAACCTGTTCTCCATCACCGCGTCGTTCGGCGTCGTCACCTGGATCTTCGCCGACGGGCACCTGTCCGGCCTGCTCGGCTTCGAGTCCCAGGGGTTCCTGGACGCCACGAACCCGATCCTGATGCTGGCGATCCTGTTCGGCCTGTCGATGGACTACGAGGTGTTCCTGCTCTCGCGCATCCGGGAGCAGTGGGACCAGAGCGGGGACAACGACCTCGCCGTGGCCACCGGTGTCCAGAAGACCGGCCGGATCATCACCAGCGCCGCGGTCCTGCTGGCGGTCGTGATCGGCGCCTTCGCCACGAGCGGCATCGTGTTCATGAAGATGCTCGGCATCGGCATGCTCGTCGCCCTGCTGGTCGACGCCACCATCGTCCGCGCGCTGCTGGTCCCGGCCACGATGAAGCTGCTCGGCCGCTGGAACTGGTGGGCGCCCGCACCGCTCGCCCGCTGGTGGACCCGCTACGGGTTCCGGGAGGGCGGCGTTCCGCCCGCGCCGGAGCCCGACCGCGAGTACGCGCGGGTCTGAGACCGGCCGCGCCGGCAACCGCCTAGGCTGGCGCGATGCGTCCTCGAGTGCGATCGACCCTGTCCGCGACCGTTCTCGTGGCGGCGGCCCTGATGTCCGGCTGCGGAGACGACGGCGATGGCGGCGGCGGGGGTGACGGGGGCAGCGACTTCACCGAGCAGACCGCGGACGAGATTTCGGACGCCGCCAAGGACGCCATGGCGGGCCTCACCGGGGTGTCCATCGACGGCAGCCTGAGCTCGGACGGCCAGGAGATCGAGATCGCGATGGCGGTGGGCGAGGGCGGCAACTGCAGCGGGTCGTTCTCCACGCAGGGCGCGACCGCCGAGATCCTCGGCGTCGACGGGACGACGTGGTTCAGGCCGGACGCGGCGTTCTGGGACCTGTTCGCCGGTCCGGAGGCGGGGCCGCAGATCGTGGCCGCCGCCGGGGACCGCTGGGTGACGCTGCCCGACGACGACACCTCGTTCAAGCCGTTCTGCGACCTGGAGGAGTTCCTCGGCGAGCTCACCGACAGCGACGGCAGCGACGACGCGACCTACACCAAGGGTGAGACCAAGGAGATCGACGGCGAGGAGACGATCGAGATCATCTCCGAACGCCCCGAGGAGGGCACCTCCAGCGGCTACGTCCTGGTCGAGGGCGACCACTACCTGGTCAGCATCGTCAAGGAGGAGGGCGAGGACCCGGGTGAGGTCACGTTCTCCGGCTTCGACGAGCAGCCGGACGTCGAGGCCCCCGCCGAGGACGAGCAGATCGCGCTCGAGGACCTGGAGTCCGGCGCGTACTGAGCCGCCTCAGCGCACGAGTGCGCCCGCGTGCGCGGGCAGGGTGACCACGCCGTCGCCGAGCGAGACCCCCGCCTCGGTCTCGAACAGCACCTCGGCCGCGCCGAGCTCGACCGTCTGCTCCGTGTCGCCGAAGTTGACGACCACGGTCAGGGCGCCGCGGCGCATCGTGAGCACCCTGGTCTCCTCGTCCGCGGTGCACTCGGCGTACCTCTGGGCGGTCAGGTCGGGGTGCTCGCGGCGCAGCGCGGCCAGCTGCCGGTAGGCCGCCAGCATCCGCGCGCCCCGCGGTGCGGACGGCTCCGACCAGTCCAGCCGGGACCGGAGGTACGTCGCCTCGTCCTGCGGGTCGGGCACCGCGTCGGGGTCCCAGCCGTGCCGGGAAAACTCCTCGAGCCTGCCCTCCGACGTCGCGCGCCCGATGTCGGGGTCCGTGTGCGAGGTGAAGAACTGGAACGGCGTCGAGGCCGCCCACTCCTCGCCCTGGAACAGCATCGGCGTGAACGGCGAGCACAGGGTCACCAGCGCCGCGCACGCCAGCTGGTCGTCGTCGAGCGCCGCGGTCAGCCGGTCGCCGGCGGCGCGGTTGCCGATCTGGTCGTGGTTCTGGCTGCACACGACGAGCCGCCACGGCGGCACGACCTCGGGGTCGATCGGCGCACCGTGCTCACGCTCGCGGAACGACGACCAGGTGCCGTCGTGGAAGAAGCCGCGCTCGCACACCTTGACCAGGGAACCGAGCGGCTCGAAGTCGGCGTAGTAGCCGTGCGTCTCGCCGGTCAGCGCCACGTGCAGCGCGTGGTGGAAGTCGTCGCTCCACTGGGCATGGAGGCCGTATCCGCCCTGCTCGCGCGGGGTGACCATCACCGGGTCGTTGAGGTCTGACTCGGCGATCAGCGTGAGCGGGCGGCCCAGCTCGGCCGACAGCGCGTCGACCTCGGCGGACATCTCCGCGAGCAGGTGCACGGGTGACGCGTCCTGGAGGGCGTGCACGGCGTCGAGCCGGAGGCCGTCGACGCGGTAGTCCTCGAACCACATCCGGACGTTGTCGAGGATGTAGCGGCGGACCTCGACCGAGCCCTCGCCGTCGAGGTTGACCAGGTCGCCCCAGGTGTTGCGGCCGGTCGAGAGGTAGGGGCCGAAGAGCGGGAGGTAGTTGCCGGAGGGGCCGAGGTGGTTGTAGACGACGTCCTGGACGACACCGATCCCCGCCCGGTGACAGGCGTCCACGAAGCGTTGGTAGGCCGCCGGGCCGCCGTAGGTCTCGTCCACCACGAACCAGCCCACTCCGTCGTAGCCCCAGTTGTGCGTGCCGTCGAACCCGTTGACGGGCATCAGCTCCACGAGCCCGACGCCGATGCTCGCCAGGTGGTCGAGCCGCTCGGCCGCCGCGTCCAGCGTGCCCTCGGGCGTGAACGTCCCGACGTGGAGCTCGTAGACGACCGTGCCCTCGAGCGCGAGCCCGGTCCAGTCGCCGTCACCCCACGCGTACGCCGTGTGGTCGACGGTGCGCGACCGCTCGTGCGGACCGTCGGGCTGACGGCGCGACCTCGGGTCGGGCAGGACCCGGTCGCCCTCGTCGAGCAGGTAGCCGTAGTCCACCTCGCCGGCGGGCACCGGCCCGTCGGGGGACCACCAGCCGTCGTCGCCCCGGGTCATCGGCACGACGTCGTCGCCGACCGCCAGCCGCACCCGCTGGGCCAGGGGCGCCCAGACGTCGAGGGGGCCGTGCCTCGACGAGGTGCTCATGCGTCCCGCACCAGCAGCGCCACGGGATAGGAACCGAGCAGCTCGGCCAGCCGGGGCGACGCGGGCCGGCCGGTGAGCACGTCGGTCCAGGCGCCGGACGGCAGCGCGAGCTCGGTGTCCCCCCAGCCGCGCGCGTCGAGGCCGACCGGCAGGCGGGTGGCGACCGCCACGACGCCACCCCGGTCGAAGGCGACCACGTGGGCGGCGGCCTCACCGCTGGCCGACACGGGTGTGTAAGTGGTGAACAGCTCGGGGCGGTCCCGCCGCAGCGAGAGCGCGGACACGACGACCGCGGCCTTCAGCCATGCCGGATCGTCCGCACCGTCGAGCACCGCGGCCCGGTGGGCGAAGTCGACCGGTCGCCGGTTGTCGGGGTCCACGAGGCTCTGGTCCCAGAGCTCGGTGCCCTGGTAGACGTCCGGCACGCCGGGCATCGTCAGCGCCACCAGCTTGGCGGCGAGGGCGTTGCTGCAGGCCGGCCCGTCGACGCGTTCGGACATGCGGCCGAGGACCGCCGACACCTCCTGGTCGTCGAAGGCCGCGTCGACGGCGGCGTGCATCGCCGCCTCGTAGTCCTGGTCCGGGTCCGCCCACGTGGTCCGGTCACCGGCCTCGCGCATCGCCTTCTCGGCGTAGGCGTGCAGGCGCTCGCGGGAGGCCGGCCAGGCGCCGAGCACGGCCTGCCACAGCAGCGACCCGAACGCGGGGTCGGGCAGCGGCACCAGCCGGAGCAGCTCGTCGAGCGCCGACGCCCACTCGCCGGGGATCTCGGCGAGCACGCCGATCCGGGCCCGGGTGTCCTCGCTGCGCTTCGTGTCGTGCGTCGTCAACGCGGTCATGGCGTGCGGCCATGTCGACTGCCTGGCCGCCATCGCGGCGTGGAACTCCGCGACGGTCGTGGCGAAGACGCTGGGGTCGCCGCCGACCTCGTTGAGGGAGGTCAGGCGCGACCAGCGGTAGAAGGCGCAGTCCTCGACGCCCTTGGCCATCACCATGCCGCTGGTCTGCTGGAAGCGCAGCGCCGCCGGGTGCCGGCGGTCGCGCAGCAGCGGCTGGATGCGGTCGAACGCCGCGTCCAGGTCGGGCCGGCGCCGGCGCGCGTCGGCGAACGCATGGTCGAGGTGCGCCCGGCCGTCAGGCAGGTAGGACCGGTAGACCGGGAAGCAGGCGAGCAGCTCGGCGACCGCGTCGACCAACGACGCCGGCTCGGGACGGGTGGCGTCGCCGGCCGGCCCGCTCAGGTCGCGGACGATCCGGCGTACCTCCGGGTGCAGGGCCGCGTCGGCGACCGCGCGCTTGGTCGAGTGGACCAGCTCGGTCCAGTCGACCGGCGCGCCGAGCCGCTCGGCCAGCGCGGTCAGGGGCTCCTCCCCCGCCGGGTCGGTCAGGACCCGGTCGACCAGCGCCAGGGCGTCGTAGCCCGTGGTGCCGGCGGTGGCCCACGAGGTCAGGAGCTCCTCGCCCGGCTCGAGGATCTTCTCGACGAGCACGTAGGCGTCGCCCGTGAGCGCAGCCAGGTCGTCCAGGTAGCCACCGGGGTCGAGCAGCCCGTCCGGGTGGTCGACCCGCAGCCCGTCGACGAGTCCCTCGTCGAACCAGCGCCGGATCTCGACGTGGCTGGCGTCGAACACCTCGCGCTCCTCGACCCGGATGCCGGCCAGGGAGTCGATGGTGAAGAACCGCCGGTAGTTCAGGTCCGGGCCGGTCCGCAGGGACCCGCCGCCGGCGGCCCAGTCGACGTCGAAGAAACCGGCGTACGCCGACTCGCGGCCGTGCTCCAGCACGTCGGCCCACCAGGCGTTGGCCTCCGGCGTCGCCACCCCGACGTGGTTGGGCACGATGTCCACGAGCACGCCCATGCCCAGCCGGCGCGCCTCCGTCGAGAGCGCCGCCAGGCCGTCGGCGCCGCCCCGGGACGGGTCGACCCGGTCGTGCCGCACGACGTCGTAGCCGTGCTCGGAGCCCGCCTCGGCCTCGAGGATCGGCGACAGGTAGACCCAGTCGACCCCGAGGTCGTGCAGGTAGGGCAGCACCGCCGTCGCCGCGAACAGGTCGAACGACGGCGTGACCTGCAGCCGGTAGGTGCTGGCGGGGGCGGTGGACCTGGTCACTGGGTGCGAGTACCCACCGGGGCCTGGGCGGCAACGGACGCGGCCACGGACAGGTCCGGCTCGGCCTCGGGCTCGGAGTGCTCCTGGAGGACCAGCAGGCTGCGCGTCTCGAGGTGGAACGTCCCACCGGCCTCGATCACCGTCGCCGCGTCGGCCTCGCCGCCGGTGTTGATCACCACGTCCCACGCCTCGGCGTACTCCGCGGGGGGCAGGGTGAGGTCCACCGGCCCGTCGGCGTTGAAGTAGAGCAGGAAGTGGTCGTCGTGCAGGGTCTCCCCGCGGCTGCCCTTGCCGGCGATGCCGTCGCCGTTGAGGTACATGCCGATGACCTTGGAGCCGTCCGCCCAGTCCTCCTCCTCCATGGGACGGCCCTCCGGGTGCAGCCAGACGATGTCGTTGAGCCGCTCCTGGCCCGTGGGGCCGGTACGTACGGTGCTGCCGGTGAAGAAGCGCTTGCGTCGGAACGTCGGGTGGTCCTGGCGCAGCCTGACCACGGCCGAGGTGAACTCCAGCAGCGGACGGTCGACGTCGTCCCAGTGCATCCAGCTGATCTCGGAGTCCTGGGCGTAGGTGTTGTTGTTGCCGTCCTGGGTCCGGCCCACCTCGTCACCGTGCAGGATCATCGGCACGCCCTGGCTCAGCAGCAGCGTCGCCAGGAAGTTGCGCTGCTCACGGGAGCGGGCGGCGAGGATCTCCGGGTCGTCGGTCGGCCCCTCCACCCCGTGGTTCCACGAACGGTTGTGGCTCTCGCCGTCGTTGTTGTCCTCGCCGTTGGCCTCGTTGTGCTTCTCGTCGTAGGAGACCAGGTCGCGCAGCGTGAACCCGTCGTGCGCGGTCACGAAGTTGATGCTGGCGAACGGCCGGCGTCCCGAGTGCTCGTAGAGGTCGGAGGAGCCGGCGACGCGGGAGGCGAACTCGCCGAGCGACGGCTCGCCACGCCAGAAGTCGCGGACCGTGTCGCGGTAGGCGCCGTTCCACTCCGACCACTGGGGTGGGAACCCCCCGACCTGGTAGCCGCCGGGACCGATGTCCCAGGGCTCGGCGATCAGCTTGACCTGGCTGACGACGGGGTCCTGCTGCACGAGCTCGAAGAACGTCGCCAGCCGGTCGACGTCGTAGAACTCCCGGGCCAGCGTGGAAGCCAGGTCGAACCGGAAGCCGTCGACGTGCATCTCGGTCACCCAGTAGCGCAGGGAGTCCATGATCAGCTGCAGCGAGTGCGGGTGCCGGACGTTGAGGGAGTTGCCGGTGCCCGTGTAGTCCATGTAGTAGCGCTGGTCGTCCTCGACGACGCGGTAGTAGGCCTTGTTGTCGATGCCCTTCATCGACAGCGTCGGTCCCAGGTGGTTGCCCTCGGCGGTGTGGTTGTAGACGACGTCGAGGATGACCTCGATGCCGGCCGCGTGGAGGGCCTTCACCATCGACTTGAACTCCTGCACCTGCTGGCCGAGGTCGCCCGTCGAGGCATAGTCGGAGTGCGGTGCGAAGAACGCGAGGGTGTTGTAGCCCCAGTAGTTGCGCAGGCCCTTGTCCAGCAGCGTGCTGTCCTGGATGAACTGGTGCACCGGCATCAGCTCGATCGCCGTGACGCCGAGCTTGGTGAGGTGGGCGATCACCGAGGGGTGGCCGAGGGCGGCGTAGGTGCCGCGCATCTCCTCCGGGACCTCTGGGTGCAGGTAGGTGAGGCCCTTGACGTGGGCCTCGTAGATGACGGTCTGGTTGTAGGGGATCGCCGGTCGGCGGTCGCCCTCCCAGTCGAAGAACGGGTTGATGACCACGCCGTAGGTCATGTGCGGACCCGAGTCGTCGTCGTTGCGGGAGTCCGGGTCGCCGAAGTCGTAGCCGAACAGCGCCTGGTCCCAGTCGATCTCGCCGGCGGTCGCCTTGGCGTACGGGTCGAGCAGCAGCTTGTTGGGGTTGCAGCGCAGGCCCTGGGCCGGGTCCCACGGCCCGTGCACGCGGTAGCCGTAGCGCTGGCCGGGCTGCACCGTGGGGAGGTAGGCGTGCCAGACGTAGGCGTCCACCTCGCTCAGCTCGACCCGGGTCTCCTCGACCTGGCCGTCCGCGCCGACGTCGAACAGGCAGAGCTCGACCTTCTCCGCCACCTCGCTGAACAGGGCGAAGTTGGTTCCGCTGCCGTCGAACGTCGCCCCGAGGGGGTAGGCACTGCCAGGCCAGGTCTCCACGCGTCCACACTCTCTTCCCCACCACCGGTTGGAACGATCAAACTATCGCGCCCGCCTGCCAGTACCCAGACAGCGGGGACGGCATCGGAGGCGCCGCCTCCACGACCGTCAGCGGCGGGCGGTGCGCTCGAGATCGACAGCGGGGCGAAGATCGCGCCCGGTGGCCTCGATCACGTTCGCCACGTCCTCATGCAAGCAGGCGGCACGACAGCCACGAGGAATGCACCTCGTCGACAGCGGGTTGGGTCACACCGTGACGTCCACGCCGCCGATCAGCCGGGCCGACGTCGGCCTGCGCAGCGAGCGAGGCCCGGTCCTGCTGGCGGTCATGCTCAGCGTCGGGCTGGTCGCCATCGACGCGACGGTGCTCGCGACGGCGGTCCCGGCCGTGGTCGAGGACCTCGGCGGCTTCACCCAGTTCCCGTGGTTGTTCTCCGTCTACCTGCTGACCCAGGCCGTCACGGTGCCGCTCTACTCCAAGCTGGCCGACCAGTACGGCCGGAAGCCGATGATGCTGACCGGGGTCGGCATCTTCCTGCTCGGCTCGCTGCTGTGCGGCCTGGCGTGGAACATGGCGTCGCTGATCGCCTTCCGCGCGGTCCAGGGCATCGGCGCAGGGGCGGTGCAGCCGATCGGGATGACCATCGTCGGCGACATCTACTCGGTCCAGGAGCGGGCCAAGGTGCAGGGCTACCTGGCGAGCGTGTGGGCGCTGTCCTCGGTCGTCGGCCCCACGCTGGGCGGGGTGTTCTCCGACTACCTGTCGTGGCGGTGGATCTTCTTCGTGAACCTGCCGCTCGGCGCGGCGGCGCTGTGGATGTTCGCGCGCCGCTTCCACGAGGAGATCGAGCCGGCCCGGCACCGCATCGACGTCGCCGGCTCGCTGCTGCTCACCGGCGGCGGCATCGCCCTGCTCCTCGGACTGCTCGAGGGCGGGGTGCGCTGGTCGTGGTCGTCCCCGATGAGCGTCGGCCTGTTCGGCTCCGCCGCGGTCATGCTGGTGGCCTTCGTGCTGGTGGAGCGGCGGGCGAGCGAGCCGGTCCTGCCCCTGTGGGTGTTCCGGCACCGGGTGATCCTGCCCGCGACCCTGACCGCCCTGGTGGTCGGCGTCCTCCTCATCGGGCTGACGTCGTACATCCCGCTCTACGGCCAGTCGGTGCTCGGGCACAGCGCCCTGCTCGCCGGGTTCGCCCTGGCCGCACTCACCTTGGGCTGGCCCATCTCGGCCGCCAACGCCGGCCGCCTCTACCTCACCGTCGGCTTCCGCTCGACCATGGTCCTCGGCGCGGTGCTCGGGCTGGTCGGCTCGCTGCTGCTGCTGACCCTGGACGCCGACAGCTCGCTGCTCCACCTCGCCTTGCCGTGCTTCGTGATGGGGCTGGGCTTCGGCTTCGCGGTCGCACCGTCGGTCATCGCC
Organism: Nocardioides sp.; assembly: GCF_016462705.1. Taxonomy (GTDB): domain Bacteria; phylum Actinomycetota; class Actinomycetes; order Propionibacteriales; family Nocardioidaceae; genus Nocardioides. Next base: position 57,566 of record NZ_JAEMSS010000001.1, read on the forward strand.
GCCCAGTCCGCCGTCGGCTGGGAGTCCCGCGCCGTCACGACGGGGGTGACCATGTTCGCCCGCACCGTCGGCAGCGCCGTCGGTGTCGCCGTGTTCGGAGCGCTGGTCAACGCCCGGGTCACCGCCGCCACCGGTCACGGGAGCCCCGACCTCGAGCACCTCTCCCCGGAGATCCTCGAGCCGGCCATCCGGACGGTGTTCGTCGGCTCGGTCGCCGTCGCCGTCGTCCTGGTCGCCGTGAGCCTCCTGATGCCGCGCAAGATCGACACCTCGTGACCCGATGAGCCCAGGCTCGCCTTCGTTGCGGCGGCCTGACGGACTGGCGACGATCGGTCCATGACCACGGAGACGCCGGACGTCGACCCCGGACTCCCCGAGGACCTCGACCTGGACCGCCTGCATGCCCAGCAGCACGAGGACGAGCCGCACGAGTCCGGCTACCGGGGGCGGCTCAACTGGCTGCGAGCCGGCGTCCTCGGCGCCAACGACGGCGTGGTCTCGACCGCCGGGATCGTGATGGGCGTCGCCGGCGCCACCACCGACCGGGGCACCATCCTCATCGCCGGTGTCGCCGGCCTGGTGGCCGGCGCGCTGAGCATGGCCGCCGGGGAGTACGTCTCGGTCAGCACGCAGCGCGACTCGGAGCTGGCCCTGCTGGAGAAGGAGCGCGGCGAGCTGCGCGACGAGCCCGCGGAGGAGCTGGAGGAGCTGGCGGGCCTCTACGTCGCCAAGGGACTGTCGGAGGACCTGGCCCTGCAGGTTGCCCAGCAGCTCACCGAGCACGACGCCCTCGGCGCCCACGCGGAGGCCGAGCTGGGCATCGACCCCCACGACATCACCAACCCGTGGTCGGCGGCGTTCGCGTCCATGGTCGCCTTCATCCTGGGCGCCCTCCTGCCCCTGCTCACGATCACCCTGTTCGGCTCCGGGGCCCGGGTTCCGGTGACCGTCGTATCGGTCGCCGTGGCCCTGGCCCTCACCGGCTGGGCCAGCGCGAGGATGTCCGACGGACCCCCGACGCGGGCCGTGCTCCGCAACGTCGCCGGCGGCCTGCTGGCCATGGGCATCACGTTCGCCATCGGAAATGTGGTCGGCACGTGGGTCTGACACCTGTCACGATGACCGGATGCTGAGCCTGGAGCAGCTCCTGACGTTCGCCCTCGCGTCCGTCCTGCTCACCCTCATCCCCGGCCCGACCGTCCTGTTCGTGGTCGGCCGCTCGCTCTCGCTCGGCCGCAGGGCCGGGCTGTGGAGCGTGGTCGGAAACACCCTCGGCCTGCTGCCGGTCGTCGTCGCCGTGGCTCTGGGCGTCGGCGCGCTGGTCGCCGAGTCCGTGGTGGTGTTCACCGTGGTCAAGGTCGTGGGCGCCGTCTACCTCGTCCACCTCGGCGTCCAGGCCTTCCGGCAGCGCGGCACGGAGGCCCACCTCGAGGCGCCCACCGCACGCAGCACCCTGCGGATCGTCCGGGACGGCTTCGTGGTCGGCGTCACCAACCCCAAGTCGGTCGTGTTCCTCGCCGCGGTGCTGCCCCAGTTCGTCGACCACTCCGCGGGTGGCATCAGCGGTCAGCTGTTCGGCCTCGGCCTGGTCTTCATGACGGTCGCCCTGGTCTCCGACAGCACCTACGCCTACGCCGCCGGGACGGCCCGCGCCTGGTTCAGCAGCTCACCGCGCCGGCTGTCGCGGATGCAGGGCACCGGCGGCCTCATGATGATCGGACTCGGCGGATCGCTCGCCCTCACCGGGCAGAAGTAGGCAGCGGCCGGGGCCTCACTTCCGCTTGGTGAGCAGGTGGACCACGTCGGTCGCCGCCGGGGTCCGCACAGACGTCGCGGTCACCGAGGTCTTCACCTTCTTCTCGGCCTTCTTGCCGACCTTGACGACGACCTTGATGTCGAACGTCGCCCCCGGAGCCAACGACGCGGTGGTGTAGGTGCCCGCCACGACGGCCTTGGTGATGTTCGTGCCGTCGGGCGCCAGGTACTTGACCTTGAAGCCCTTGGCCGACTTCGCGCCACGGACCGTGAGCTGGTCGGCCGCGGTGACCCGCTGGGTGCGGCTGCTCGAGGGCTACGCCGGGCCGCCCTGGCGCGCCGACCGGGTCGAGCTCGTGCAGTCCTTCCTGGGCCAGGGACCGCGCGGGCGGCCCCGGTACGAGACGGTGGACACATTCCCGCTCGGCGCGGACCGACCTCTGTAGGGTCCGGCACGTGAACACCCCATGGAGTTCTTCGCCTCCTCCGCTGCGCTCCCCCGCCGAACAACTCCCCGGGGACCCCGAGAAACCATGAGGATCGCCGTAGCCAAGGAGACCCGCGAGGGCGAGGCCAGGGTCGCGATGGTGCCGGAGCTGGTCGGCAAGCTGACCAAGCTCGGCTACGACGTCGCGGTGGAGCCCGGTGCGGGCCTGCACGCCCTGGTCTCCGACGAGGAGTTCACCGAGTCGGGCGCGACCATCGACGCTGACGCGGTCGCGTCGGCGGACGTGGTCCTGTCCGTCCAGCCGCTCGCGCCCGACGCCGTACGCCGGCTGCGCCGCGGCGCCGCCACGATCTCCTTCCTGCCGGTCAACCAGGAGCTCTCGCTGGTGGCCGACCTCCGCGACGTCGGCGCCACGTCGTTCGCGATGGAGCTCGTGCCCCGCATCTCCCGCGCCCAGTCGATGGACGCGCTGTCCTCGCAGGCACTGGTCTCGGGCTACCGCTGCGCGATCGTCGCCGCCGGGATGCTGCGCCGGTTCTTCCCGCTCAACATGACCGCCGCAGGCACCGTCCAGCCCGCCGACGTCGTCGTCCTCGGCGCCGGCGTCGCCGGCCTCCAGGCGATCGCGACGGCCAAGCGGCTGGGCGCCGTGGTCCGGGCCTACGACGTCCGCGCGGCCGCCGCCGAGGAGATCCGGTCGATGGGCGCCAAGTCCATCGACCTCGACCTCGACACCCTCGAGGGGGCGGGCGGCTACGCCCGGGAGATGACCGAGGAGCGGGCGGCTCGGCAGATGGAGCTGCTCACGCCGTACGTCGCCGAGGCCGACGCCCTGATCACGACCGCCGCCGTCCCGGGCCGCCAGGCGCCGCTGCTGGTGACCAGCGCGATGGTCGAGCAGATGAAGCCGGGGTCGGTCGTGGTCGACCTCGCGGCCGAGTCCGGTGGCAACGTCGAGGGCGCGGTCGCCGGCGAGGTCGTCCGGATCGGCAACGCCCAGGTGTGGGGCGGCAAGAACGTGCCCTCCCAGATGCCCGGCCCTGCCTCCAAGCTCTACGCGCAGAACCTGGTCAACATCCTGACCCTGATGACCACCACCGGTGAGGACGGGGTGGGGTCCTTCACCCCGGACTTCGAGGACGAGATCGTGACCGGCTCCTGCGTCACCCACGACGGCGAGGTGCGCCACGAGGCCGCCCGCGAGGCTCTTCAAGGAGGCCCCAAGTGAGTGAGGGCGTCGTCTGGCTGACGATCTTCATCCTCAGCGTTTTCGTCGGCATCGAGGTCATCTCCAAGGTGTCGTCGACGCTGCACACCCCGCTGATGTCCGGCGCCAACGCCATCCACGGCGTGATCCTGCTCGGCGCGATCCTGGTGACCGGCAGCACCGACAACAACATCGCGCTGGTCGTCGGGCTCGTCGCGATCGTGCTGGCCGCGGTCAACATGGTCGGCGGCTTCGTGGTGACCGACCGGATGCTGCAGATGTTCGTGCGCAAGAAGCCTGCGACGTCAGACGCCGGGAAGGCCGACGCATGATCCCCACCTGGGCCCAGCTGCTCTACCTCGCCGGTGCGGTCGCCTTCATCCTCGCCCTCAAGGGACTGTCCGGACCCAAGACGGCCCGGATGGGCAACCTGATCGGCGCCGGCGCCGCCGTCCTGGCCTGCGCCATCCCGTTCTTCTACGTCGACGACATGAAGCACGTTCCGCTCATCCTGGCGGCGATCGCGGTCGGCTCCGCCGGCGGCTTCTACGGCGCCCGGGTCGTGCAGATGACCCAGATGCCGCAGATGGTGGCGCTGTTCAACGGTGTCGGCGGCGGGGCCGCGGCCCTGGTCGCGCTCGTCGAGCTGCACGAGATCGTGGAGCTCGACCACGCCGGCCTGGACGTCGAGACCTTCGTCCTGGTCGCCACGGCGTTCACGGTGCTGGTCGGCGCGGTGTCGTTCGCCGGGTCGATCATCACCTTCGCCAAGCTCCAGGAGCTGATGACCTCGCGGCCGGTGGTGTTCCCCGGCCTCCCGGTCGTGTTCGGCGGCAGCCTGATCGGCGCGGTCGTGCTGTCCGTGCTGCTCGTCCGCGAGCCGTCGATGACCCTGGGCATCGTGCTGGCCCTGGTCGGGCTGCTGGTCGGCGTGCTGCTGGTCCTGCCGGTCGGTGGAGCCGACGTACCGATCGTCATCTCGCTGCTCAACGCGTTCACGGGCCTGACCGTCGCCGCCGGCGGCTACGTCCTGTCCAACACCCTGCTGCTGGTGGCCGGCACGCTCGTCGGCGCCTCCGGCACGTTCCTGACGCTGCTGATGGCCGGCGCGATGGGCCGCTCGGTGGCCAACATCCTGTTCGGCGCGCTCAAGGGTGGGTCGACGCTCGGTGCGGGCGAGGCCTCCGACCGGCCGGTCCGCTCCGCCGGTCCCGAGGACGTCGCGATCCTCCTCGGCTACGCCGACAAGGTGATCATCGTGCCGGGCTACGGCCTCGCCGTGGCCCAGGCCCAGCACACCCTGCGCGAGCTCGTCGACGTGCTGTCGGCGCGCGGCATCGAGGTCGACTACGCGATCCACCCCGTGGCCGGCCGGATGCCCGGCCACATGAACGTGCTGCTCGCCGAGGCCCAGGTGCCCTACGAGCAGCTGATCGAGATGGACGAGATCAACGGCGAGTTCAAGAACACCGACGTGGTCCTCGTCGTCGGCGCCAACGACGTCGTCAACCCGGCCGCCCGCACCACCCCCAGCGCTCCGATCTACGGGATGCCGATCCTCAACGCCGACGAGGCCAAGCAGGTCGTCTTCCTCAAGCGGTCGATGCGCCCCGGCTTCGCGGGCATCGAGAACGAGCTGCTCTTCAACCCCACGACCACCCTGCTGTTCGGCGACGCCAAGGACACGCTCGGCAAGGTGCTCACCGCGGTCAAGGCGCTCTGACTCGTTTACCGCTCGGGGTATCGGTTACTACCTCGGTCAGGGAGGGACTATCCCCCGAAGGTGGTCCGATGCACACGCACCACGAACCACAGCACGTCCTCCGCGAGACCTACGACCGGCTCCCCGAGCCACCCACCACACCCGACCGCAGCGCCGGCGCCTACGGCGCGGCCGGTCTGCTGGTCCTGATGTTCATGCTGCTCATCGCGACCGGCACCGTACCGCTCTACGACTGGCGGACCTGAGGACTCAGCCCACCACGCCGTAGAGCCGGTCGCCGGCGTCCCCGAGCCCGGGGACGATGTAGCCCTTCTCGTTGAGCCGCTCGTCCATCGCCGCGGTCACGATCGTGACCGGCGTGTCGAGGCCGGCGAGCTCGTTCTCGAGCCGGGCGCAGCCCTCGGGCGAGGCGAGCAGGCAGACCGCGGTGATGTGGTCGGCACCGCGCTCGGTCAGGAAGTGGATGGCCGCGGCCAGCGTGCCGCCGGTGGCGAGCATCGGGTCGAGCACGTAGCACTGCCGGCCCACCAGGCTCTCGGGCAGCCGCTCGGCGTACGTCACCGCCTCGAGCGTCTCCTCGTCTCGGGCCATCCCGAGGAACCCGACCTCGGCAGTCGGCAGCAGCCGCATCATGCCGTCGAGCATCCCGAGACCGGCCCTCAGGATCGGCACCACGAGCGGCTTGGGCGCGGCGAGCTTCACACCCGTGGTCGGCGCGACCGGCGTGACGATGTCGACCGGGTGGACCCGGACCTCACGGGTGGCCTCGTAGGCGAGCAGCGTCACGAGCTCGTCGGTGAGGCTGCGGAACGTCGGCGAGTCGGTGTTCTCGTCCCGCAGGGCGGTGAGCTTGTGGGCCACGAGCGGGTGGTCGACGACCTGGGTGCGCATGGCCGAAACCCTAGTGGTTGCCCGGGATGCCGCCCCTCGGGCCGATTTCCCCTGGCCGCGCCCGCAGGCGTCTGCCACTGTGGGGGCGTGACCACCGTGGCGGGCTCCGGCGTGGACGACGGCGTCGACTTCGCCGTCGCCGCCTTCCGCGCCGACGGCGAGTGGCACGTCGAGGACCTCACCCACGACCACGTCGGCGACATCCCCACGCTGGCGGGGGCACTCCGGCGCTTCCCGGGCGACGCGGGCGCCTTGGCCATGGTCGCCGTCGACGAGGACTTCTTCGTGCTCGTCCGCGTCCTCGGAGCCGAGACCCGCGTCCTGCTGTCGGACATCACCGCCGCCGACGAGTGGGACCTCGCCACGTCCGCCCTCGAGCACCTCGGTCTGCCGCTGCCCGACGGTCTCGGCGACGACGACGACCAGCCGGTCCCGGCCGGGCGCCTCGACCTGCTGGCCGACCTCGGGATGACGGCGATGGACCTGGGGGGCCTGCTCGACGACCCCGATCTCTATCCCGACGAGATCCTCTCCGACGTGGCGGCCCACCTCGGTTTCGGCGAGCTGTTCGACGACGCCGTCGGCTACGCCTCGGCGTAGGCCCGGGCCGACCGTGCAGCACGACCTCTGGCTGACCCCCATGCGGGTCGCGCTCGACGAGGCTCGTGCGGCCCCGGGCACCGGCGACGTCCCGGTCGGCGCCGTCGTGGTGGACCGGGACGGCGAGCTGGTCGGCCGGGGCCACAACGTCCGGGAGGCGACGGCCGACCCCACCGGCCACGCCGAGATCGTCGCCCTGCGGGACGCCGCCACCCGTCGCGGGGAGTGGCGGCTCGACGGCTGCACGCTGGTCGTGACGCTGGAGCCCTGCACGATGTGCGCCGGAGCGGCCGTGCTGAGCCGGGTGGACCGCGTGGTGTTCGGGGCCTTCGACCCCAAGGCGGGCGCGGTCGGGAGCCTCTGGGACGTCGTGCGCGACCGGCGCCTCAACCACCGGCCCGAGGTCGTCACCGGCGTCCTGGCCGACGAGGCGGCCACCCTTCTGGGTGGATTCTTCGTGACGCACAGAGGAACGCCAGCGGAATAGGGCACCCGGGCCATACCCGTGTTGGCGGCGACGGGTAAGAATGCGCCCATGGGAGGTACGACGCTCGCGCGCGCACTCGTGGCTGTGGGTGCCGTCGCGGCACTGGCGCTGGCCCTCCCGGCGGCCGCCCATGCCGATGAGACCGTCGTGGTCCGGGGCACCGCCTTCCCCGACGCCGCCGCCCAGCTCGCGTACGTCGGCTGCACCGACCTGCTCGCTCCGGACGCCGGACAGCCGCCGCAGGTCCTCCAGCCCTACATCGGCCGCGGCCCGGCCCAGGCACCGGCCGGCGCCCGCAGCCTCGGCTACGACCTGGCAGGCGGCACTGCGATCGGCTCCCAGCACGTCGTCCCGTCGATGCTGGGCACGACGACCGCGTCGCTGAGCGTCTTCGCCCGCGCCGGGGCCCAGGGGCTGGCGGTCGCCGGCTACCAGGAGCCCGCGGATGCCGGGACGTCCTTGATCTGGTTCGGCACCGCCCCGGTCGCCGCGCCCGCCGGCGCCTGGCACGCCGTCGAGGCCACGCCGCTGGCCTACACCTGGACCAAGTACGACATGGCGACCCGGACGCCGCTACCGGCCCAGCCGCCCGGCCCGGCCCTGACCGTCCCGGCGTTCGCCGCGGCGCACGGTGGCGACGGGGCAGGCCTCTACGCGATCACCTTCGGCTGCGACGGCGCACCGTTCTCCATGGACGCCATGCGGATCGGGTCTCCGGGCGCCGTGACCACCTACGACATCGAGGGACTGGCGACCTCGCTCGACATGCGTGGCGACACGACCCGGGTCACCGCTGGTGAGCAGGTGGCCCTGCGCGGCACCCTGTCCACCTCGACCGGCGGGTCGGTCCCCTCGGCGACGGTGATCCTGGAGCGCCGGGGGCGGGCGGGTGACCCG